>LBWP01000007.1 GCA_000993685.1 Candidatus Woesebacteria bacterium GW2011_GWA1_39_21 | reverse complement strand
AACAGCTAAAAATTCGATATCGAACGCAAACGCCTTAACAACCAACCTCGGCATAACTTTTTCCAACACTTCTCTTTTAAAGAATTTAATACCCACCTGAGTGTCCTTAACGTTCAATCCGAAGAGTATCTTTACGATTATCTGGTATACAAATGAAACCACTTTCCTCTGCCAGGGATAAATAACTTTTGATGCCGGATGTCTTTTTGAACCAATAATAATATCGGCATCATACCATTGAAAATGCTCTAGAAGTATTGATATTCCGTTGGGTTCCAAATCCCCACCCGCGTCGATAAAGCCAACAATATCTCCTTTTGCCCTTGCCATTCCGTAGCGTACAGCGTGTCCTTTACCCAAGTTCGTCAAATAGCCAACGACGCGAATTTTGTCAGGAAATTTTGCCGCAACTTTCGATGCAACATCGTAACTTTTATCAACCATACCGTCAATGACACAAATTAACTCATAGCTGTAGCGTGTCTGATCCAAAACGCTCTTAATATGCAAGAGGTTCTTCCTAATAAATTTTTCAGCTTTATAGGCAGGGATGACAATTGATACAAGAGTTGATTCAGAACGTTTTTTTCTTAACATATGCAAAGTATAGCCCCAAGTAAATCACTAATAAAGAAATACACAGAAGCGATGAACCGATGACATACCAAAAAGATGAATGAAAAAGATAGATCATCAACACTTGCATAATGGCAAACACAGGAACCAATAACAGAGGCCGTGTTAGGTCGATCGATAACATAAAAGAGGAAAAAAGATTGGCAAGTGAGTAAATAACAAAGTAAAGTCCCATTAAAAGCAGATACCTACCTCCTTCGAGATAGGAGCTATTTGTCGATTTTTTCTTTGCAATCAGTGGAAACATCACTGCCCCGATTGGTGCCGTTCCGTAAAATATTACTTTTCCCAAATTCGAAATTGATCCATAGATCCCTGCATCGTGTGAAGAGAAAAAATGTTTGACCAAAACTAAATCCGAAGTCAAAAGGGAAGTGAATGAAACAGAAACCACAAAAACGGGTAACGCATAGGAAAATACTTTCTGAAAATTGAAATTTTTGACCTCACTCTTAACAAAACCAATATCGCGTAAAAAAAATCTTGAAAGAACAAGTGCAACTACTTCAGCAAGAAGCATACCCAAAATAGCCCCAAAAACTCCGAAACCTAAGTAGTAGAGAGCTAAACCAAACGCCAACCTACCAAGCAGTTCAATGTTGCCAATAATCACCGTTTCTTTAAATTTAACTACACCCTGAAGAAGAGATTTATAAACAAAGATAATCATTGAAAAAAATAAAATTGGGGCAAAAAGAAGGCTAATATTTTTCCCAATGTGTATGTAATCTCCCAAAAAAGATGAAATTAATAAAATTACTACAGACACGCCAAGGGAAACTTTTATAACTTTATTATTAAACCATTCCAGTATCGCCGGAGTATCTTTTTTGTCAGAAGAAGAAACAAATTTAACAATCACAAGTCCAAAAAAAGATACCAGCGACATGATAAGACCAATAAGCGAAATTGTCGCGACCAGCTCTCCGTAGGAGTCGGGGCCCAACAAACGTCCTAAAATCAAGTGATAGATATAAGCCAAAAAATTGGCCAGGTTACTACCAACTACCATAAAAAAACTTCCAGAAAAAAGCGGATGGAGAAAAATTTTTTTAGGCGAAAACGAATGATTTAAGATCTTGACGTTGGCATTTATTATTTTCTCTTTCATAACATTCTTTACAAACATTAGCCAGTAGCTTCCCCGAAAGGATAATGATATATCTATTTTTTTAGAAATTGCTATAGAAATAAACTACCACGGGCTAAAGCTCATGGTATTTTGTCGACAAGATTGGATTCTTGCTTCATCCACGGACTTAAGTCCGTGGTTTTCGCAGATGAATTCAATAAAATTTATATATCGTTTTTTTTAAAAATCGCTATGACACAAAATACCCCCTAACAAATAACGCTTGCGCTAGGAAATTACTTAATAATAATAACGAAAAAATTAGATAGCGAATAGAATTATTTCTAACCATCGAGATGTAATATCCAGCAACAAGAAAAACTGGAAAAATGACTAAGACATAACGCGGCAGCGACGAAAAACTGCCCGAGAATGTTGGGATTAAATACGCAAGTATGTAGAAAATAAAAAAACTCATCTTCATTTTTTTGTAAACAAAGTAACCTGCAAGCAAAAACAATAACGCCACCGCCAATTCTAAAAATGTTACATAAACCTGTGGAAAATAAGAATAATTAACCGCGGGGATGATCTTAAAAAAATAACGATAAAAAACCTGTGGCAGTAAAACAATTTTTGATGTCCGTTGACCTCCAAAAATTTCAATGTTGTGAATAAAGGCAAGAAAATCCCCGGTTGAAATTTGCAGATACGTAGAATAACAAACTATTCCCAATACCGGCAGAGCGGAATATAAAAACGACGTCAAAGTTATAATTTTCTTTTTGTTTTCGATCAGATATTCATATATCAGAGATATTGCCAGAGCAACGCCAACAAGCCTGGTGGCCGTTGCCATCCCACACAATGCAAATGAAAATAACCAACGTCTTTTTAAAGAGAAATAGAAACTCCAAACAGCCAATGCAAAAAATAGTGTTTCATTATAATAAGCTCCTAAAAAAAACGCTGTCGGAAAAACGAGTATTAACACAATCGATAACATCACTTGTCTAGTGTCAAAAAACATTTGTCCCAATTTATACAGCCCGAAAAGACCAACAAGAAGTAAAATATTTGATATAAAAAGTCCTGAGACGGCGTAAGAAATATAACTCCCTCCAATTGCCAGAGAAAAAGATCTGATTATCAGTGGGTATAGAGGAAAATAAAAATAAGTCAGTGGTAGGTACCCTTCCCTTGCAATTGCAAGGTAGTGTTCGCCGTCAAAATTAATCGCACTCCAAAAAAATGGCTGGCGCAGATAATTCAGAAGTCCTCCTCCTAAAAAATCAGTTTGTAGGGGGAACAACAATTTGCCTAAACTTGCAAAGGATAGTTCAACAAGTTTCCAGACAATAAACAGGGTTATGATCGTAGTTATTTCCTTTTTGTTCATTATACATTCATCACTACAGCTTAAATCTCTGATAAGCTTTTGTACAACTTGACCGTTTTTTCAGCCGTTTCTCGCCACGTAAACTGTTTCACCCTTTTACTCCCAGCCCTAATCATTCGTAGCCTGTCAGAAGAATCCTTCAGTGAAAAGGAAATTTTATTAGCAAAATCGCCAGCTGAGTTTGGTTTTGCAACAGCCGCGGATCCACCCGCAATCTCGACAAGGGCCTGAGTTTTTGAAATTACAACCGGGGTTTCGCAAGCGAATGCTTCTAAAACAGGCAAACCAAAGCCCTCGTAGTATGAAGGCTGGCAATAGACACTAGCCAAATTCATAATCGCAACCAAGTCGTTCGCAGGAACAAAACCCGTTGTTAATACCCGATTGGAGTTTATGCGGTACAAAAGTTCAGTCAAATGCGCGATTTCAGGATGTGTTATCCCTAAAATTTCTCTAGCTTTGTCTCTAAATCCGCTCTGGCGTGAGAGATTGTTTTTTATCAGCTCATCAATTGCTGCCGCTTGTTTTCCTACAATTACCAATGGCAACTTTACAATTCTGCTTGCCTCCACCAGTGTTGAAAGATTTTTGTTGTAGTTAACATCACCCACATAGAGAATAAACTTATTTGGTAATCTATAGACCTTTGCTACTTTTGCCAGTTTTTCCTTATCGTTAATTTTTCGAAAGCGCAAGTCCACCCCCCAGTAGATAACTTCAACCTTTTTTTCATTAATACCCAAAAATCTAACAATGTCCTTTTTTGATGTTTCAGATACACTAATTACTTTGTCTACCTGGCCAACAAGCAATTTATTTATAAGAAATTTAACTGCACCTCTAATTCCTTGGCGATAATGGTTTCTATAAAGTAGAGGAATCAGATCGTGAATTGTGAGGATCACTTTTTTACCAGCAAACCCAATACGCGGTATATTTAAAAAGTAAGGATTGAAGCTGGTATAGTGAAGGATATCAAAGTCATTTAAATCAGCTTGGAAAAAATCCACCGCTTCGACAACCACATTCTTGTCGGTGTTAAATTTATGAAGCGCGTCGATCAACCCCCTAACCGAAACACCCACACCACGCACAGAATGCCCACCTGTCAGAGGACCACTATCAATTGCCACCCTCATGAAGATATTTTACACCAAAAACATCACCTGATGTCCTTTTTACTTTCAGAAAAATAGTGTCGTGGATAAATTGGAGTTTCTTCTTCCAGTGATTCGTTTTCAAGTCTTGTAGCGATATGGTTTGCCAGCCATCCCGGATCCAGATATCCCTTACCCTCTCTGTGTTTTCTTATTTTGCGGGCGAGGGAGAGCGGTCCGAATGATGTTAGCACAGAACCTAATGTCAGATGGACAAAGTGAATATGTGTTTTTCTGTATTCTTTAGCCAGCGAGAGCATTAAACCTCGAAGCGCAAATTTACTCGCACAATATGCCAGACGCCCCGAAAGGGCAACCTTACCCATTCCAGATCCACTTGCAATAACATAAACTTTCTCAGATTTTTCCAGAAGCGGTAAAAGTTTCTGGATGGAATAAAAAGCTGAAGCAACATTTATATCCATCGACATCTCCCATTCTTCAAAACTTATTTCAGATAATTTTTTATATATTCCCACACCAGCTAGGTGGAAAAGTACATCGACAGATTTGTAATCTCTTGAAATTTCTTTCGCCAATTTTTCTATAGACTTCGGATCAGTTAAATCGCACGTGTACTTACCAATCTTGATGTTTTCTTCCTTCAATTCATTTTCCAAAACATCCATTGAGTTCATCTTTCTAGAAACAAAAATTAGATTTGCCTTGCGCTTCGCCATGACACGCGCAACTTCCCTGCCGATTCCACCCGTCGCTCCAATTATGCAAACTGTTTTCCCTGAAAGATCCATAATTCAATTATAACAGTAACAATTATTATTACCCTAAAACATTAAGTAACTTTATATTTCGGCTGACCTGTCTTAATGAAACTAATTAAATTATCAATTACCATCCGATTCATATTTTCAATCGCCTCTCTAGATCCGTAAGCAGTGTGAGGTGTGATAATAAACTTATTATCGGGGAATGAAAGTAACCCCCATTTATCATCATTTTTCGAAGGAAGGGGTTCTTTGTAATAAGAATCAAAAGCCGCACAGGATAAATTGCCCCGTGTTAATGCCTTTTTCAAAGCCCTGGGGTCAATCAGCTCCGCTCTTGAGGTACAAACCAACACTGCACCCTTTTTAACAAGACCCAAATTATTAGCATTCAATATTTCCACACTTTCATCGCTGTAAGAAGCATTAACGCTTACAACATCTGAAGTTTTTAACAAAGTTTGAAGATCAACTTTGTGAGCGTCTAGTTGTTTTTCTAAATCTTCCCTCTTACCACGATTGTTATAAATCACTTTCATCCCAAAACCATTTTTCATAATTCGCGCGACACATCCGCCAATAGTTCCCATTCCTACAATACCTAAAGTCTTATTTTCTAAATTCCACGCTTCTCGTTGGCGCCAAATTCCTAACTTGGAAGAATTATTTAAATATGTAATTTGCTTCACCGCATCCAAAATTAGTGCCACACAATGCTCAGCAACAGTATATGCATTTGCCTTTGGGGTGTTAGCCGCTTGAATACCTTTATGAGAAGCTGCGTTTATGTCAATATGGTTTTCATACCCGGTCCCATAAAATATAATTAATTTCAGATTTGTATTTTTAATAACATTCTCTGTAGCCTTATCTGTACCTCCAATAATATATATATCAATATCTTTTAATTTTTTTATTATTTCAGATTCATCTAAATTCCCTGAAGCTTCTATAATTTTCACACCATGTCTACCTAATTTTCTAACGTCTGACTTGGAGAGGAAACATTCTGTAAATAGAGCATTCAACATATCATAATTTTTGCAATGATTCCTTAAACTTTTTCATCTGGTTTTTATTTCCAACGGCTATTCTCACAAATGATTTATCAAGACCAATATTGCTAAACCCATTTCCATGACTGGCAACAATACCGTTATCTTTCAGATAGTTAAAAAATATCGTACCCTTCATTTCATTAGCAAATTTAATTACTACTGCATTTATTTTTGACGGCAAGAAGTCATAACCATTACTTCTTAAAAAATCCATAATATCATCTCGGACTTCTGCAATCCCGGATCTCATATTCTCAAAATATTTTTCATTCTCTAAAGCAATAATTGCTGCGCCGATAGACAAATATGAGACATTTGACCATTGAGCTTTATTTTTTACTACACTTAAAACTTCCGGGTTTGCAATAATATAACCTATCCTGTTGCCTGCCATCCCGAAACCCTTTGAGAAACTCCTCAAAACTGCCATATTGGAATACTTGATAACTTGATCAATTACTGAAAGTTCTGCAAAATCCCCATAGGCTTCATCAATTATTACTTTTGCGTGGGTATTGTTTTCGATTAATTCCATAACTTTACACTTCTCAGTAAAACCCGAAGGATTATTTGGATTTGCTAAAAATATGAGTGTCGCATTTTTAATTTTTTCTGTCGAGATATCAAATTTATTATTATTCAAACTATATAGTTCCGTAAATTTGTTGCCAAACTCCTTGGCGTCGGAATAAACAATATATGTCGGAGTAAATGTATAGGTTCTTTCTCCAAATGCATGAATAAACATTTGTATAGCCTCGTCACAGCCTGCTGTTACATAAACCATCTCCTTTGGTACTTGATGTCTCTCGGCAAGTCTTTCAATCAATTCCAAAGGTTGTGGATGATAGCTGTTTGCCTCCTGTGAATATTTTTCTAAATTTTTGTATATAAAATCTGGCAAAGGATCCTTTATCGTTGTATATTGAAGATTAATTATTTTATCAGCCATATAGGTATTGTCTTACTTTTTTACAGTCTGCCAATATTTAAAATACGCTATTGTGAAATGAAGCGCTGAAAAGCAGGACCAGACAAATCCGCGCATCCCATCAAGGATCCCTAAATGTCTAATATAGAGTGAAAAAAAGACGTTTGCGGGTTTAACAAATGAATAATAAAAAAGAGTAAAAATATCTGTACTTACATGATTTGTCTTAAATTGCTCCGCGGTCAAATCGGTATAACGATTGGCTCGCTCTAAATAACGAGAAAAAGTTGGTGATTCGTGATGTTCTAAATCATTAAAAAGCCAGCCAACTCCCCCATCAACATCCATAAGTTCGTGTACAGATTTTCCTGGAAGCCATGCCTTCCCTTTTTTAAAAAGTCGGATCACTCCGTCAGGATAAACCCCTGCATGACGAAGAGGTGCTCCCAAAAAGAAATTAATTCGGGGGACAAAAAATGCAACGGTCTCACTACTGTGATTACCCAATTTTCCCTCTCGCCTCTCGATAAGTTTTTGATGGCGAATAAAAAGCTCCACGTTTTTCGGCAACTGCAACTGTTCATCGGATACTCCCTTTTCTTTAATTTTAGCCGCTACTTCAGGGTAACAAATCAACCTCGGCGCCAACTCAACGTTTGAAGAGTTGATTACTATCTTTATCTCCGTTGCAAGTTCAGTGGTTACTCGTTCATCAGCATCGAGTTGAAGTATCCAATCACAACTTGACTTATCAATTGCTTTTTGTTTTGTTTCATGAAAGTTACTTTTGTTTTGATATTCGAATACTTTCGCCCCATATTTTTTTGCAACTTCCCTTGTCTTATCTGTTGAAAATTCGTCAAAGACTACGGTTTCATCTGCAAGATTTTTAACAGACTCCAAACAGGGTCCGATATTTTCCTCTTCGTTTTTTGTAGCAAGAACAACAGATAGAGTTGACATGGTAATTATTGTTTTGATTTTAACACCAAATCCGAAACCTTTTGTGCATTTTCGACTGCATAGTTTGTGCCTCTGTCCCATGGATAAACCTGTTGCATATTACAAAGATATAAATCTTCCAAGGCAGTTGTAAACGACGGAACCCTTTGCGAATGATTTTGAAAAACTACCGGCTGGGTAAACCTTGACTTAAAAACAAAAATTTCTTTTACGTCATTTTTCGAGAACCGGCTGGAAATTTTCTTAAGATACGGGAAATAAAGGTCAAAAAGCTGCTTTTTTGTCAGTTCAAAATATTTATGGCTCGGCAACAAATAATTTGCAACGTAAAGCAAATGGCTATTGTTATATTCTGACTTATCAATAAAGTTGGTGTGTTCAATCACAGCTAAAAATGGATAGCTAACTTCATTTACATTTAACCAATAACTACCATCATCCAAAAAATTATTTTTAAGTAGAAGTACCAAATTTATTGTACCCAAACCTTTGAATCCTGAAATTTTGTTCAGATATTCTTTGGGTAAACCCTTGACAATACTGGCAAACTGCTTGGCCGAAAGAGTACAAACCACTTTGTCAAAAGTGTCTTTTTTGTCTTTTGCATGAATAATAAATTTACCACCTTCTTGTTCAATTAAAGTTACTTCTGTTTTGTAAATTATTTTTCCACCTCTCGAGACAATTTTCTTCTCTATCTTTTTTGCAAATTCTAAAAACCCCCCGGCGGGGTAACCTAGTTTCATCGTTCTTTTTTTTATCCTTGCCCAAAACCACGCGGCGTTAACCTCTTTTTCAAATACCCCAAATTTTTTCAAAAACAGAGGTCGCCATAAAATATTCCACGAAACATTCCCCATCGTATATTTGATAAATTTTTCGGCAGTCAATCTTTCCAGTGGTCTCCAGAAAGGGTTTAGTTTAAGAAAAGCAATCACCGCCCCAGTTCTCAACCTATCAAAAAGTGACAATTTCGAAAATTTAAGAAGCGTTAAAGGCGAATCAACTTGGTAAGTTCCATCTTCAAAAAAAGTTGAGGCTTTGGGAGAACTAAAAATCATCTTCTGATCAACCTCTCTTGCCAAGTTTAGAATATATGAGTCAGTTGTAAAAATGTGATGATAATGTTCTTCCAAACTCCACTTCCACGCACTTTTCTTAAAACCAACTGCCAAACCACCTGGTTTATTTCCGGATTCAAAAACAACTACATTCACCCCTTGTTTTGACAAAAAATATGCAGTTGCCAAACCACCAAATCCTGCACCGATAATCGCAACTTTCATACTCATAATCTTACCACTAAAGCTACAAACATCAGAGCCGGGTACTTCTCGTGGGACCCGGCTTAGTTTGCTTCAACAAAATACCCACCCAAATTATCAACGTAGTCAGTGACACATATACACCGAATTTGAAAGAGAAAGGTTCATATTTTAGCTCAACGAGATGTGACCCTTTTGCGACAGGCAGTGCAATTAAGGCTGTATTTGCTTTATTAACATTTTGAATTTTTTGCCCGTCAACATACGAAGTCCACCCCGGATAAAACGCGGCCGAAACAACCAAATAACCGTCAGATTCCGACTCTGTATTGAAAACTAACTTGTTTGATTGCGACGGAACACGGTTGACTGAACCGCCTTCGTTTTGATAAACATCTTCTGAACAATCAACATAAACTATTTCTTTTGGATTGTAAAACTCACTTGCTATTTCACGAAAGACAATTTCTTCATTCTTCTCGCATTTTATTATTTCCGGAAACCAGGCTGGGCCAATATTGCCCGCATTCTTAAAAATTCTAACGGTTCCAATGTTCGACATCTCAGAAAAAGAAACTGGCAAATACAGCGTCTTGGTGGTTCCGTTAGCATCAGGAGAATCGTTCAGCCAGTTTAAACCGGTGTAATAGGAAATGTTTAGAGTATTCACAAGCGGTGATTTAAAATTGATGATGCTATTGTAACGCGTTGCAATCGCATCATTGACTTGTCCATAATTTATTAATGAAAAATACCTTGAAATCGAAAGCAGAGTTGACGCATTCTGTCCCGTCGAAGCTGACAGACCGTATAAACTCCAACTGTTCGAGGGAAATATCAGATTATTATTTTCTTTTTCAAATCTTGAATCACCCAAATTTTTCAGCAAAAAATCTGTCACTTCAGTTTGCGGGTAAAGTAGTTCTTTTTTTACGAAAGGCAAATACTTGTCACTAGCGCTAATTACCGTAACAAACAAACATGCTATCACACAAACTATCGTCAATAACTTCTTTTTCGAGCGATCGATAAGCACAAAGAGTGTCAAAACAAAAACTACCAAAGTCGGTAGTATCATGTTTCTAATGCTCACTACTAAATTTGCAATATTTTGCTCCTGGGCTGTCATCCGATTTGCAATTAAATTAAAGAGCTGATCTACTCCGCCATCAAGGTTATAGTTCAAATAAATCAAATGCAGTAAAAATATTGTTGAGGAAAGCAAAGCCGGGATTAACAAAGTTGTTACTTTTGGCTTCCACTTCAAGACAACTTGGAGACCTGACGCAGCAAAAAGTGACAACACGAACGAGACAACAAATAGTACCCTAGCGTTCGACCCTGAAACTATCCCCAAAAAACTTGTGTTTGAAATCATCTGACTTATTGGATTTTTAGTAGAAAAAATTAAAGCCCCAAGTATTAAAAAGATGAAAAAACTTTTATTCTTTAGAACTTTATTTTTTACAAAAAACGAAAGTATCGCAAAAAATATCCCGACAGACGAAATCGTAAAAGCAAAGTTGTCGTAACTGCCGACGCCGAAATAGTTCCAGCGACCGGGGTTTCCGAAATAGTCGGGATAGGGAAACGTCATTAAATGTTTTAAGGGTAGATATTTAACATTTCCAGCAAGCGCAACTTTGTCCAAGTTACGAAGCGAAAGACTATATAACTCTAATGATGGGAAAAGCTGCACTCCTGACAACAACAACCCCATCAACAATGATCCTAATACAAAAAGTATTTTCTGAAATTTGTTTCTTTTACCTTTCAGGTTAACCACAAAATAGAATACCGAAATTAAAATTGTGTAGATTACGTTTTGTGGGTAACCGGAAATGATTTGCAGCGCTAACGCGCCAGACAAAACAAAAAACCACTTCCGGCCACTTTCTTCTGCCAACTTCGAAACGCAAAGAAGAATCAGCGGAAAATACACCAGTGTGTAATCAATTGAATTATATTCCATCCAAACGATGGCGTAACTCGAATAGGCAAAAAGTATTGCACCAAAAAGCGACGGCATCTTCATCAAGTTAAGATTTCTTAAAAACAAATAGCTCGTGAATGTTAATAAAAGCGGTTGGATAATAATTCCCAAACTCCAAGCATGAAATTCTTTGACAAACAAAAAGAGAATGTTAACAGGATTAAAAAAAGCAGTCTGAAAGTTAGCGAGCAGTGGTGTTCCTAAAAGAATTGTCGGGTCCCAAAACGGCAAAATTCCCTGATTTAAATATCGAAAAGCCATAACTCTCCATGGGTATAAAATCGAAATCACATCGGTAATTGCAGGATTTTGAACAGGTACCGGAGTTGCGTAACCCCATTTGTAATCAAACCAGGGAAAATATAAACCCGGCGTAATATCCGCTGGAATTGGCAGCAACCCTTCAAAGATATACTTGCGAAAAACAAATACCGTCAAAAGAAACGGCAACAACAATAGTAAAACATTTTCGGTGGACAGTTTTTTTATTAAATCCCGCCAAATTTTACTTAACATGAGGTTTTGACGCAGGCTAATTGGCAACGACCTTAAAATACAAGTAGCCATTACTGCCATAAATTTTTTCAACAACATTTGTTCCATCTGGAATTTCCTCATCAGCTCCGATAATTAAACTGTCCGGATACAAAAGCTTGTCTTTGTCCCAATCAATTGTCTTGAAAATGTAGTTAGAGTAATCCGAAACCGTCGAAAATCCATACTTATCTCTTAATGTCAAAACGTGCTGTTTCTGAAACTCTGACGGTAAATATTTTGTGTAAAATAAAAATAGTATATAAGGCTGATCATATTTATTCGTCACAACAATATTTTTGAAGTCCCTTTTCTGCTTTGAGAGATATTCAACCAATTCTTTAACGCCGTATTGCGAGGAAAAAGGATATTCTTTCGACATGTGCGCATAATACATATGAAGATAGCGCGCAATATTCCACGAAACGAAAAGGATAGCAATAATGATAAAGGCGCGCTTTAAAACTCTTCTGCTGTACATTATCCGGCCAATCAAAAAATACACCCCAAGCGCACTGACAATCGTAAGCGGGACAGCCATATTTTCAGCACGTAACGCATGGGGTGATTGAAAAGTTAAAGCAGCCGGAATCGGGGCGACAAAAAGCCAACCAAGAATTAGATTGTAGACTTTCGGTCTTTGTTTGTAGGTTTTAATTACAAAATATAAACCGGCCAAAACAGTTATTATCTCGTACAAATACATTTGCCCCGTTTCGGGAACGGCATTTCTTTGAATAACGTCTCCCGATATAAATAGAAAAAGTCCGTGATAATGCGAACCCCAGTTTTTCAAAAACGCTAGTCCATAGTTAGTTACTTTGTTATGTAAAATTACTGAAAAAGTACCAAGATGTTCCATTCGCTGTTCATTTGTTTTCTCAATTGGTCCAACATCCGCAAATAATCCAACACCGGAAGCTCTTGATATTACCTCACCTTTTGCAAAATCACGCACAAGGGGAACTATTAGGACAATGCCCAATACAAACGACACGAAAACAGGTTTGAGATGCAATTTTGTTTGTTTATAAAATGTTAATAGAATTCCAGTTAGTAGTAGCGGTGAAACAATCCGCGCAGAATGATAAGTATATAATGCCAAAACAAAACTGGTCACAGACAAGAAAAAGAATCGATATCCGCTATCTTTCAAAGCTCGTACCAATAAATAGGTCCCCAACAGCATCAAAAATGTCGCAACATTTGCTTCCCAACCACCGCGCGAAAAGTGAAGATGCCAAGGAGAAACTGCTAGCATAAAGGCAGAAATTAAAGCCAGCAGCGGTTCGTTAAATTGCTCCCCATTCCCTGTTGATTCTTTCTTAAATAATTCAACTACAAAAATATAGATTAGATATACGGTGGCGATTCCGACAATCGCATTCGGCAAGCGCACCGACCATTCGTTAAGGCCGAGTATTTTTACAAAAGGCATCACCAAATAAAAATAGAGGCCGGGTTTGTAGTCATTAAAAGACTGAAAATGTATCGGCCAAGCATTTCCATGCTCGTCCTTACCGGTTTGCAAAAGAGAATAGGCGTTGTACCCAATTGCCGCTTCGTCCGCATTAAGCGCTGGATAGCTACCCAATTTGTACAACCTTAAAAAAGCTGCCAATAAAATAACTATAACTAAAAGCGTTTTCTTCATACTATTTTGTTTCAACAATTCGAAAGGCCGTCATAAAATTATCAGGGTACTTAATTTCAGAAATCAGGTTGTAATCTTTCCTACTAAAATCCGACGGAATTGCCACACCGTTTCCGATAGTCAGTGTCGATTTCTCACCGGTAGCGAACGGCCAACTCCAACCGGCAAAATCTATATTATCAAGGGTCTCCACAAGTCCCACGTCAGGTCCCAAATAATATGAAAGTTTTGCTTGCTTTTGGTAAGCTTTGGGATCATAACGCGAGTAAAAAAGATAATAAATATAAGGCTGGTCATAGCCTTGCTGAAAATAAACAATTTTATAGTTATCCTGGATAGGTAAAAGAGTTTTGATGATTTGTTTGTATCCCCAATTCCAGTATTTCGCGTTATGAATCGGCTGATGAATAAAATACGAATCAAGAAAATAAACCAGGGAGGTGGTTAGGATGAATAGAAATGCCACTATGGCAATTGATGCCATAGCTTTGGAGTTTTTAAACAACCGTCTAAAAAAAATGATTAAAGAAAGTCCTCCAAGCGAGGATACCAGAGTCAAAGGAACAACCATGTTCAGCGCCCGAACAGCCTGAACTTGATCGCGTGTTAAAACTGCTGGCAAAGGAGTAAGTAAAAGCAGCAATAAAATAAATTTTTTAAACGCACCTTTACTGCGACCAAGATAATAAAAACCAAAAGGTAATAATAACAAATCATAAAACATCAACATTCCCTGGTTGGGGGATGAGTGTTTCGGATTTTGATAATCGCCGTCAAAAAACAAAAATCTCGCTGAAAAATGGTTGAAATACCGACCCAAAATAGCCCTTGTGTAATTAAGCGGTTCGTTATGAAAAAGAAGATAGTTTAGATCTCCAATTTTCTCATTATTCTGAAACAGCATCTTCTCTATATAATCTACTGGCCTGGGGTACGAAAAAACACTAAAAACGGTTAACCTGCCGGTCTGACCTTGACTAAAACTGAGAATACTAGGTGAAGCGATGAGGCTGGCTAAAACAAAAGCAAAAAATAAAGTTTTTCGACAATCTTTAAAGAAACCAATACAGTTTTTCCAAAAAAGCACCGCGAGTGTAAAAAGGACAATTGTGGTGGCTAGTTTCGCTCCTTGATACGCAATAAAAGTTAATGCAAAAAAGACAGAAGAAAAAATCAAAAATTTATTATTTTTCAACGCTTTGATAAAAAAATATATTCCTGCTAAAGTTAATGTTAGAGAAATATTTGCTTCCCAACCACCGCGCGAAAAATAAACATGCCAAGGCGCAAGAGCAAATATAAGTGAGGATATCAACGCCAGTGACCTTGAACTTACCTTCGTTTCTACTTGCAAAAAGTCATAATCAATAAACTTTTTGACAATTGAATATAGAAGGTAGACCCCAACAACACCAGCTAATGCGGACGGTAGACGAACTGACCATTCATTAAGTCCAAAAAGAAAAACAAACGGTACTGTCAGATAGACACATAAGCCGGGTTTATAATCACCGAACGATTTAAAGATAATCGGCAACAGTTTTCCATATTCATCTTTTCCAGTTTTCAAAATCGAATAAGCATTATAACCCAACGCTGCTTCGTCTGACGATAACGAAGGCGGGTTGACATTTAAATTCCAAACTCGCAAAATAAACGCTACTAAAAGAATTGTAACTAACTTCCAGTTTACCTTTTTCAATTTTTCAGTTGTCATATATTTCAAACGCCCCACTTCCATCCAAAAACTGAACGCTTTCCAATTTATTCCAAGTTTTTGGTACATTTCCCGGACTCGTAATCAACAAACACTTAATCTCCCTGCAATCAATCTCTTCCTTTTTGCTTTCCAAAACGAAGGGTTGCCATTCTTCACTTGGTACTTCCCAATCGTTTACAAAAAAGAATTTGTCAAAACGATCAACCCAAAACCAATTACTTTGCTCAAAACGAATTAAGTTTTTGTCAGCTTGATATAAGAGTGGATTCCATTTCAGATAGAAAAGAAAAAACTCGTGCGGCTCGCCATATTTCTTTGTTACGATAATTTTATCGTATTTATTGTAATTTTCCGCTACATACTGAATCACCTCCTGGTAACCATATTGCCAAGACCAAGAGTACGTACTTTTATAGCTATTAAAATAATTAACCTGATAATTTAACAATTGCTTTGCCAAAATAAGAAGATATAAGACCACAAAAAAAGTACAAATTATACCGGTGTTAAAAGACTTCACCTTCGAACTCAGAGACACGATTAAACTAAAAACACCAACAAATCCAAATGCTGAAATAATCATCGGTGCTGGTAACATGGTAATACTTCTTAAAACATGCGGGGCTTCACGCGTTAACGACGAAGGCACCGTACCCAAAATCAGCCAACCCAAAAGAAGTGCAGTTTTTTTATCTTTCGATTTTATGAGAAATATTACTCCGCTAATAAGAAAAATCAGATCGATTTTATATTGTGAGAAAATATTTTTTAGAAAATTATAAGTAAAATACGTAGGACGGTTAAATACCGCCCGTTCAACAAGCGGGCTAAAATTGTACTTATCTCTTAAATTTATAATCTGTCCGATTGCACCCTCATCGATGATTGCTACTTTTGAATAACGCATAACACCAACTCCAGCTGCGAATTGATAAATTAGTGGGAGCAAAAACAGCAGAGTCAAAATGCTACCTTGCATTAGATACTTTCTGTTGTTTACAAACGCTTTCAATTCATTTCTAAAAATAAGAAATAGAAAAACGACAAACAACGGAGTAAAAATACGGTAAGAGTTATAAGTCCATAAAGTCAGACCAAAAAAAATTATACTTGGAACGATATTCTGTAAACGTCGAATTGACTTCAGAAAAAAATAAAAACCAACGTTAAAAAAACACAATGCCAAATTTGCTTCAAATGCCGGACGTGACAAAAACAAACTCCAGGGTTCAAGTGTCACCAGAAGCGCGCTGAGGGTTGCAACTGCTTCCGTTTTGTCGTCGCTCTTACGCATACCTCTTGCTTTTTCCAAGCTTAAAAGTTCTTTTACGAGAAGGTACGTAAAAAGTACGCTTATCGTACCGGCGACAACCGAAACAAGCCTAACGGAAAATGTATTTAGACCGAACAGTGAAATAGACGGAACCGTAAGATAAACATAGAGGGGCAATTTATAATCACCGTATGCGCGAAAGATAGTTGGAAAAACTTTTCCCCATTCATCTTTACTAGTTTTGAGAACTGAGAAGGCATTGTAGCCAATGCTCACCTCGTCCCAATTGAGAGACGGCGGATCATAAACAACATTAAAGATTCTTAGAAAAAAGGCAATAACTAAAATTAGCCCGATTAAAATGTATTTCTTATTATTTATAAATCTATTCATTCACTGGCCAAAAATTAGGATATCCATCTGGCAGAATTCCCTTTTCGAATCGCGCATCAGAATCCATATACTGCAAACGCTCGGGAAGTTGTGCTTCGCCCTTTCCGAATTCCACGAGTGTTATCGCAGGCTGGCTATCACGAAAACTGATCACTTTTATAACGCGCGAATTTTTTGGGACTTTGTAACCAAAGCAGACATACAAAACATTCTGCTTTCCCGCAGTCGGACATTCATAGGGCATGTTGAAAATAATATTGTCGATACTCGCAATTCTTGTTCCCACTTCAGGCTTAGACGTCAGAAACGTGGCACGTTTCTGAAGCTGCGGCGGAGAAATGTGGTCATAATAAATAAATGGCATGTAGTGTCCACGCGACACAACCACGTATTTGTAATCAGATTTCAAAACATCAACGCTGTTCACCATTTCATGATGACCCCCATCGCTTTGCCACGGTTGGTGAAGAGGTTTATGTATGAAGTACTGATGTAAAAAATAAAACAGACCGACAGAGTAAATAAGCAAAAACAACGAATAGAGAATTCTTCTTCCTTTTAACAAAATGTAAACCCCACAGGAAACAACCATCGTCACTCCCCAAACCAACACCAGAGTTCTTGTGATACTTCTTGGTTCAACAACCATCGACGCAGCCACAGGCGAGGCGACCAGCAGCACAATCGGCAACAAGTAGTATTTACCGTAAACATTTTTCAAGGCAATAAACCCGGCAATCAGAAAGATAAATTCGAAGAAATAAAAAACACCGGTATCTGGAATACTGTGTCTTTCTGTAGTTGCAGATACCGATGAAAACAAAAAAACAGGGTCAAAATAGGATAGATACCTGTTATAAAATCCATACCCGATCGAAACATATTTGTTGTGTAACAATCTTGTCGCGACTAAATTTACGCCCGACAAGCCGTCTTCAGTATACTGCTCAATCAGCTTCGGTCTATTAATTAAAATATCCACATCCTGCGACCTGGTTCTGCTTTTGGGAGAAATAAACGAAGCAAAAACACCAAGAAAGACCAACAACAGAAACAGCGTTGCAGTTTTTTTTATCTTTAACTTTTTAGAATAGACAACAAAAAGAAGGAAAAGGGAAAGTGGGAGAAATATTCTGTAAGTCTGGTAGGTAAAAAAAGAAAGAAACGAAAAAATAAAAGAAAACAAAAGCGATGTGTTTTTTCCGTCTTTTAGATAGCTTATAAAAAAATATATTGCAGTCATTGCCAAAAGCGCTCCGAGATTGTTGTTGTAAGCAACGCGCGAAAAATGAATATGAATCGGGTTTACCGCCAAAACGAAAGCGGAAATTAAAGAGAGATTCAAATTATTGGTAAGTTTTTTGACAGTCAAATACAAAAGGATCACCGACAGTGCTCCGGCAATTGCAGAAACACTTCTGGTAGAAACATTATTTAATCCGAAAATCCTAATCGGGACTGCAGCGAAATATGAGTAGAGACCATACTTATTGTCCCCAACAGACTCAAAATAGATCGGGAAACGGTGTCCATATTCGTCGGTGCCAAAATTCGAAAGCGACCAGCCGTAGTAGCCAAAAGCCATCTCGTCTTCATCAATAGCATCAGGATATAACCCAAGCTGCCAAAAACGTAAAACTATAGCCAAAACAAATATTAAAAATACAAAGAGCTGATGTTTTTTAATTTTTCCAAGCATATATTTGACTAGACGTATCAACTACTACAACCGACTGCTTACCACCGGGATACGAAAACACCTTACTCAAAGACAGACTCTGTGGAAACTCGTCAGGTTTCCCTACCAAGATAACACGTTTATCTGCATACTCCTGATAATTGATATTTTTAAAAGTATAATTTCCCAAACTATACTCAGGCATTTGATCAACCCATCCCAAGCCGATTTGTTTGTAATTCCAAGCTTTAGTAACTTTCTGATAATTTGCAGGATCCCATCTATTTACGAAAGCAACATAAATATGCGGCTCCGACAACTTTCTACTCATAACTATCTGATCCTGCGAATAACCAAACGACAAATATTTTGCAGCTTCATAATTTCCGTACAGCATTCCTTCAGACATCTTTTGCGGCGAGGAAACAAAGTAATCAAAAAGGAAATAGAAGAAAAAAATGGCAACTACTGCGCTGCCACTTGCATAAACAAACTGTTTTCTAAATCTGAAGTTTAAATGTGACAGGAAAACAACACCGACCGCACAGATTATCTGTATTGACGGGAGGACGACCTCCGCTCTGTTCGCTGCGTATCCCGGCCCAAGCGAAAGTGCCGCTGGGATAGGTCCAACAAGATACCAGATAACGACCAGCCAGCTAAACTTATTTGCATAATTTTTCAAAAAATATACAAATCCAGCAAGCAAAAGCGGTAGTTCGAACCAATACAAAACTCCCCTTCCTGGAATCATGCCGTATGTTGTCTCGGCCGGTCCCTGCGAAAAATAAAACTGTGGTGAGAAATAGGTGGTGTAATTTGCAAAAAAATGCCTTACACCAACAATGTACTTGTTGTAAATTACCCTTGATAAATATGAATTTGCTCCTTGGTTTATCGCAGCCGATCTTTGCGACGATGCTTCTACAAGGGCGGTTTTAAAAATGCTGACATCAAAAACTCTCGTTGCGGAGCCACTTCGCATACTTAACAAAAAAAGTCCTGCAAAAACAAGCAAGATAAAAAGACTTATCTTATGATGAATTCCAAATTTTTTTGTAAGTTCTTTACGAAAGAGTACGAAAAGTGTAAGAAAAAGTATCGGTGTTACAAATTTGGCGGAATGGTAGGAGAACACATTTAAACCAATTGCAAAAGCACAATAAATAAAATATTTAGGACGTTCTACACCTTTGACAAAAAAATATAATGCTGCCGGCATAAGCAAAGTCGTTAAATTTGCCTCAAAGGCTCCACGACTCATCATCACGTGCCAGGGGGAGATCGCAAGTAGAAACGATGCGATTATTGCACCAATTTCTGGATCAACTTTTGTTTTAAAGATAAGACGATTGTTAAAAAGCTCGTATGCAAGAAGATACGTCAGATAAACTGCAAGAGTCCCAACAACGGCGTTTGCCAAACGCACGGAATACTTCTCAAGTCCAAATACAGCAACAAAAGGAATGGCAACATAGCTGTAAAGTGGTGATTTGTAGTCACCAAAAGATTGCAGGGTTAATGGAAACGATTTTCCCCATTGATCTCTACCTGTTTCCAAAATTGAATAGGCATCATAGCCAAACGACGCCTCATCAGGTGTAAAACCAGGTGGGTAAGAGTTCAATCCGACTGCCCTCAACAAGAATGCAACAGTTAGAATAAGCAACAACAGCTTTTTCATTTAATTAATTATATCTTGGAGGTTCGTGTTTGTCGAAGAAAAAGTTTGAATAAATAAAGGTAAATTAAAAACATCACGAAACCCAATATTCGCGGCATAAGCCGATCGGAGAATGACAAAAAGCCAACAATAAAAGAAATTTTCGGATACCACCAAAAATTATAAAGGTTCAAAAGCGAAATTATCGAAACAATAATATAGACTTTTAACAATTTCTTGTTTGAAACCGTCACCGCTGTAAAAAAGGGGAAAAACGGATAAAGATAGCGCTCATGCATGTTCGTCATCAGCATGAATGAAGAAAACGCAATTAATGAAAGGGTGAAATAAACGTCTTTGGCCTTTGATTTGATGAAAAAGAAAATGAGTACAAGATACGAGAGGATAAACGAAAGAGTTCCCCACATTCGGTAAGTTAACGGTCCAAGATACAACGTTTGTGGTTTTTCATGAATCGAGGCAATCGTAGTCCAAATGTTAAAGGCGTTTGCCGTAATTACTTGAAGTTGTTGTGCAAAAATTTTGTTTTGGTACAAGTCATACAGCCACACCAAAGGATTACCCTTTGCAAACGGGACCGTTAAACCTACAACTACCAAAAGCACTAAAATTACCGACTTTACATAAATTGTCGGTTTATATTTCTCTTTAATGAATAAATATACATAGATTGGTATAAAAATTAACAGTGAGACTTTGATATAAACCGAAAGTGCGTAGGATAAAAGAGAAAGCTCGGGTTTGTTTTTCTTTAAAAGATAAAACGCCAAGAAAACAAAAAACGCTATTAGCGAGTCTGTTTGCCCCCACAAAGATGAGTTATACCAAACGATTGGGTTTACAAGCCAAAGCACTACCCCAAACCTCGCAATCTTTTTGTCGGCGACACTTTTGTATATCAAATACGCAATTCCTAAATCGGCAAGCATAGAAGGCAATTTCAAAAGCGCAGGATATAAATTGCTTTCCAAATAAAAGATTACATCCGAAGGAAACAGGGGAATCTTCAAATTTATCCACCAAAAAATTGAGAAAACAAAATCATACAACTTTGTTATCCCTGCATAAATGTAAATCGTCCCTGGGGGTTGATTTGGCCAAGTGTAGCTCCAGACGTTTGCGGAATAATAATCTTTCGCTCCATATTGCCAAAATCTAATTCCCCAATCGACATGGTTGTTCACATCCGGATGCCACGTCAAAAATGACAAAAATATGCGAAGTATGAGCGCTGCTAAAATTATCAATCTGAACCGTTTTATCATTGCGCCTTCTCAAAGATATAAAATGCCGGCTCCCCCGAAGGGTACGGGATAGCTTTAAGAAGTTTCAACCCGGGAGGTACACGATCCGGCTCCATAATTAAATTGATATTAACTTCCTTTGCAACAGCAACATATAAACCGCTGTCTGGCATATAATGCCAAAGATCGTAAATACCGATTTTTTCCATCTGGCCAAAATAATACTTACCATTGTTTCCAAGCGTTGAAAACCCGGCTATGTTAACATCTCTGAACCCTTTCTGCCATTTGCTCGGGGAATACTCATACCACCCTGCAAAAAAGATGTACGGGGGTTCACCGGCAGTTGAGAAAATTATTTTGTCATAATCACTCTCGTTTTCCTTCAAATAACGCACTGTTTCCTTAAATCCAGCGTGCCACCACCTTTCGCTGTACCAGGGATTATGTAGCCAGTAGTTGTGCTGGTAAAAATAAAAACAAATTAGAAGCAAAAATGCGTAGCCAAATAGATAGATCTTGGAACTAAATTTGGGTAGTCTTTGAAAAGTATCAACCAAACCGTAGGCAACAAGCATCAATAACGGTGGAAGAATTAAAATCAAACGCGTCGCGTGGGTAGCCCCATCCCTGGTTAATGATGAAGGGACAGTTCCAGCTACAAGCCAAAAGACAACCAACGCCTTAACTTTATTATTCCTAAAAAAAGCTAAAAACAATGTTAGTCCTAAAATTAACGGTACTAGATCAATTTTATATAACTCTCCCATCCCTTCAATATTTTGGCGGCGGTTGGGATCTCCTGTATTAAAAAGAAAGTTGGTGGACACTGCGGAATACATATTGTTAAGTATCCTGTTGCCCCAATACGTATATTTATTGTGAATGATTCTCGAGGAAGCTTTTTCCAAAATATTTCTATCTTGCCCTTCATACGCTGCGTCATTTAGGCGCGAGAAACCAACATCTCCTTCCATTGCAGGATCGGAAAATGTGCTGATGTAATTGAAGCGCTGACTTGCTCCACCAAAGAAAACTTCGTAAACCATCGGTAGGCCAAAAACAAGAAGAATTACTACCGCCTTTGCGATTTCCTTTTTTGGAAATTTAAACAAATCTTTAAACCAAACGATAATTAAAAACGCTAGAAGCATCGGCGTAAATAATTTCGCAGTGCTGTAAACCCAAGGAGTCAGGATTAAGAATAAAACCGAAAGCCACAAGTATTTAGAAGTCTTCAAAGCTTTAAAAAAGAAATAAAGTCCGGCCATATAGAAAAATATCATCTGCGTTACTTCAAAAGCCGCACGACTGTATTGTATATGCCACGGAGAAATTGCCATGACAAACGCTGAAACCAAACCTATTTTTTCGTAGTCAACATTCTTTTTCAGCTTGACAAATCCGTTTTTAAAAAGCTCTGACACTAAAAGATAAATCATCCAAACACCTAAAACCCCAAAGATAATTGCCGGTAGACGAACTCCCAACGGACTAATACCAAAAACCAATACCGTAGGTACAGAGCTGTAAAGATACAATGGTGTCCGCCATTCAGCCAAAGATTGAAAGTGAAGCGGCATAAAATTGCCGTTATAATCTCTACCTGTCTGTATAATTGAATACGCCTGATAACCAACGTCCAACTCGTCCCCAAAAAGTGAAACCGGTACCTTTTCAATCTGCCAAATGCGAAGAAAAGTCGCTAAAAGGATGGTTGACCATAAAATAAATTTTTTATTAATCTTCATATCTTACTTTTTATTATACGTTTCCAGAGTTGTCCCGACCATAATATAAAATTAATAATCTCATATCGAATTCTTCCGTGATAGATAACGCTTGATGGAATAAGTCTCCTCCATTGTGTAGACGCTTCGGTCAAGCCCTTTCCACTTAATCCATGATAATGGAATATCTCAACCTCAGGGTAATAGATGACTTTTAATCCTGCCTTTTTGACTCGCCTGCAATAATCGATATCTTCAAAGTACATAAAATAGCGCTCATCAAACAAACCGACTTTCTGAAATGCTTTTGGTGTAATCAAAAACGATGCACCAACAACTGCATCTACTTGCGATGTTCGATTTTTATAAAATGGCGAATAACTGCCTTTCAGACCAAACCAGTATTCTTTCAAAGCATTGACAATTCCTGGAAAATTAAAACATGAATCTTGAATAGAACCGTTGGGTAAAATCAGCTTTGTTCCAATAACGCCGATTGTTTTATCCGTTTCTGCAAAATCAATCAATCTTTTAAAACAGTTATTTGTTACTCGGGTATCGGAATTTAGTAGCAGCCTATATTCGCCTTTTGAACGCTTGAGGGCCAGATTGACCGCCTTAGCAAAACCCAAATTCATCTTGCCCTTTATCAAAACCACAGATGGCTTATTTTTTAATTTCTTTGATAAATAAGCATAGGATCCGTCAGCAGATCCATTGTCGACAACAATAATTTCTTTCTTAAGTCTTGAGGTGTTGGTAAGACATGAATTGACCGCGTCGAGAGTTTCCTTTTTTGTTTTGTAGTTAACGATAATTACTGAAATATCCATGATCACTTTAATAATATATAATTTCTCAACATTAGGAAAAATACACTCAAATTGACCAAGGATAAACTTCTTTCAACTATTTCAAGATCAACCAGTTTTTCGGCAAAGGTAATGTGAGGGTACCACCACCAATGATACAGATTCAACATAAATACCACAGAAAGGATGAGATAATATTTTGTCATGTTTTTATACTTTGAAACAACAAATGGCAGGAGCACTAAAAGTGGAAATAAATATCGCTCGTGAATCCTGGGCGCAAACATAAAAAATGCAAAAAATATCATTCCCAGGGTAAAGAAGATGTCTTTCGCCTTCAAATGGTAATATGCTATCAATAAAATAAAAGCTCCCGCTAACAGCCATGCCCAGAGATTTAAGGTCAAGTTGAAAAAAACTTTGTTATCGAGAATCTTATCCATTCCCAAAATCGCACTCCAATAGTTGAACGCGTTAATTGTAATATATGGAAGAGTGACGGCTCCTTTGATGATTTTTGAAAAATACAGATTAGTTGTCCAAAAAATAAAATTTGAGTTAAAAAAGATAAACCCTAAGATAGAAAGATAAAATGCTAAAAGAATTGTTAATAAAATAGTTTTCTTCATACCTGGTCTGTCTTTGACGTAGTGGATTAAAAGCACCAAAGTTGCCGGAACCCAAGTTGCTTTCGTCATTACCGAAATAAAGTACAGACTAAGTACCCTAAAGTAATTGTTTTGTAAAACTAAAACAATTGCCAAAACAGAAAAAAATGCAACAAATGAATCTATCTGTCCCCAACAAGCAGACAAATAAATCACAGCAGGATTGAAAAGATAAAGTGATGAATATAAAAGGGCTTTTTTGCGACCTTTCGTCTTCAAAAAGTTAAAAATAAGATAACCGATACCCAAATCCCCAAAAATTCCTGGCAGTTTCAACATGCTCAGATATCCTTTTGTCTCAAACCAGGGAACAAAATTTGACGGGAAAATGGGAAAGCTGACATTCAAAAACCAAACAGCTTTATTTAGCCAGAACCAAACCATTCTTATACCACTAAAAAGAATCATCGCCAGTGGCGGGTAGTCAGGCCTGGCATAGACACCGAAATTAAGCCAATCGTAAAAACCCCTAAAACCAAACTCGTATCCGAAAATTCCCCAAAAAGCATGGTTGTTTAAATCGCTATGGAAAGAAAAAGGCAATAAAAGAAGACGTATTATTAACGCAAAAAATATAATTGATGGAAATTTTTGTTCGGAAATAAATCTCCGAATCCAGCCAGACATAAATTAATATTCAGATAATAAAATCTCATCGCAAATTTTTGATTCCTTAATTTCAATCTCCCTTTTTCTTAAACAAATTTCTAATTTTAACAAAGCGGCAAAAATTATTCTAATGTACCCCGGATGTCGCGACAATCTTAACATTAATCCTTTTAGATGTCTTACTATCATTGTACGTGATGTTATATTTTTCCAGATAAATAAAAGTTGATTACGCTGAACTATCAAGTCTTTTTTACCTTGATTTATTTTTTTAATCGTTGATTCATGTTCATGAATAACGCAACTTTTCGGCTCCCAAATCAATTTCCAACCACGCTTTGCGCCGCGATATGACAAATCAATATCCTCCCAATAAAAAGGTGAAAAAAGCTCTTCGTCGAAATACCGAATTTTTTTTAACATCGATGCACGGAAAATCCCAGACCCGCCATTTACCCAAAAAGTTCTGTGAGAAGTTGTGCTTTCAACACCGCCGCTGTGTTGCACAAATCCATCCTTAAAATATCCCTTTGCCCAACCATATCCCTTTTCATGAAACGAAACTGCAAACACTTCACCGTCATTAAAGTGATCAACAACAGAGTGCAAATAATTATTTATAGGAAGAACGTCATTATTGAGAAGTACAATTAGATCTCCCCGCGCGATCTTTATCCCAGAATTGACTGTCGCTGAAAATCCTCTGTTTCTCAAATGTTTTAATACAATGACTTTTGGGAAATTTTCTTTTAAATACTTGACACTGTCATCTTTAGAGGCATCGTCAACAACAATAACCTCAGCGTCAGGGTCATAAGATAAAGTGTTAGTAACAACAGATACAAGGTTCTTCGCTAGTAAATCTAAACCGTTAAAATTGGGGATGACAACCGATATTTTATACTTCACTGTTTACATTGTACTGCAAAACATTTACCTTTTTCTGACTTTAATTAAGTGGAGCATACCAAGATTAAACTTTTTATCGACCTCGATCTTAAAACCTGCTTGTTTACAAATCTTTGTCAAACCATTATTTCGATATGTTTGAATATGGGTTTCACGCCACACCCATCCTCGGGGGTAAAAGTTCAGCCACAAAAACCAAACAAACCTAAACAGGTAGCTGTCAGACGGAACCAGAAAAACAGCGTAACCACCTTTTTTTAAAATGCGTTTAACTTCGTGCATTGCCTTCAACGGGTTGTGAACATGCTCCAATACTTCCAAAATACATACCGCGGAAAAGTTACTATTTTTAAAATTTAGACCGTGTGCGTCCCCAACCATAAAATTCATTTTTTTGTAATTCTTCCAATGTTTTCTCGCCCAATCAATTGACTTTTTTAAAACATCAATTGCGATAACTTTATCCGCCCGGGTTTTATCAAGTATAACTTTTGTGAACATTCCATCAGCGCAACCAACATCAAGCACTTTCCCATTGACTTTTTCCAAAACAGCAGAAACTTCCTCAAATCGTCTTTTA
This sequence comes from Candidatus Woesebacteria bacterium GW2011_GWA1_39_21, assembly GCA_000993685.1. Taxonomy (GTDB): domain Bacteria; phylum Patescibacteriota; class Microgenomatia; order UBA8517; family UBA8517; genus GWB1-38-13. Next base: position 24,009 of record LBWP01000007.1, on the reverse strand, counting down.
TGCCAATATTTTTGCAGCGGGTCAATTCTTAGAGACTGATAGTACCAATTCGGGGGTACTTTTTCGTGAAGTTCAACTGCGGATTTCTCGACCTTTTTCATACAACAACACCAATAATAAAACAATTACGCTCATAACGCTAGTTACCAACCCAATCTTAAAACTTAGAGGGTCGTACTTAAAAACAATCTCGTGGCGACCCTGCGGAACATCAACAGCTTTGTATACACCATCTGCTTTCAGGAGTTTTGTTTGTACACCATCCAAATAGACTTTCCAACCTGGATAATAAGTGTCAGTCAGAAGTAAAATCACCGAGCTTTGCGTTTTACTTTCAATCGCCACCTCATTGGGTGCGTATTTAGAAATTGTTGCCATATTGCCGACTTTGAGTTCGTGGTTTTTCAGTAGGGGGGCTGAATCAAGTACAACCGTATTTTTGAAATCAGTATCAAAAAACGCCTTTTCTTGAGCTTTTATCTCGTTACCTTCAACAAGATAATTGTCATAAAGTAAAACCCTTGGAAGGACTTGCTTGTTTTCCAATACAGCGGTTTTTCCATCAGAATATACTTCGACAAATCTGTTTTGCGGAATCAGGTGGTTTAAAAAGCTTCCGTTGGTATCATACTTTCCCTCAGAATTTCTCTTAATTGCCAGTAGATACTTAACTCCAAATATGTCAAGGCAGGGTGAATCGTATTTGTTAACTTCCAGATACCTGGTGTAATTGTCCATCTTGGATGGATTTCCTGCAAGTTTGTCGTTTTGACAGATTCCATACCAGCGAGCGTATGAAAGTGGAATTAAAGGGTCGTAACCGGAAGGAGAGCTTAGCCCAAAATAAATCCATGTATTTGCGGGTAACACTGGTCCCCACTCCCTTTCAATCCGCGAGTTACCAACATTCTTTTGAAGAAACTCAATTACCGGCGTTGTTATGTTTGTCATGGAAACATCGGAAAAAGGTGTGAATTTTATTGCATAGCGCAACAAATCGGCGCTGATTAACATCAAAATTACAAGTAGAAAAAATTGTTTCGCAAAATACTCGGTCAGTTTCAGTTTTAAAAGTTTGTTAACTATTGCAAAATTTGTCGTTAAAAGTGATGTAATAAATAACAGCGTTAAAATTGCTATCGGTAAAAGTAGATTACGAAATGCTATTGTAAAGTAGCTACTTTTGTTTAAAGCGAAAAATGAAAAAAGTGGTTGAAAAACTCCACCATCTAAAGTAGACTGGCCAAAATAGATTACCATTGTCAAAATAACTACCATCGATAAAATAATCGCGCAAATTTTTAAAAATCTACGAGTATCGATTTTCTGACTGGCAATCGCAGCAAGAATTGAGGCGGCAAAGCTGGTTATAACTAAAAAACGCGAGGCGTATCCCCCTGACAGTCCCGGGACATCTAGTTGATAAATAAGTCTTGAAATCCGGTTATCAAAAGCGAAAAGAAGCGACAAAAAAAATATTGCACCAAAATATTTTAAGTAAAAGTCTTTTTTAAATTTTGACAACGCCAATATGACCAGCAGCACAGAAACCACACTAAAATATCCGGAGGTCTCCTGATATTGCAAAAATCCCCAAAAGTTATTCGTCGAGGGATTACCAAAAAAATCAGGGCTAAAAAAAGTTATGAGGTTCTTTAACGGCAAAAGCCCATACCTATATTCAACAATATTCTGATCATAAAGCCTGATTGAATTGGCATACAACTCACCTGTGGGAAAGAGCTGCAAAGAAGCGGTTAAAATTCCAAGAACAAAAAATGTAATAAAGGCGATTGCAACTTTTATCCTCTTCAAAAAAAACTTCCTCATGCGCACAAGTGCGTACGAGGATGAAAGTAAAAGGACATAAAACGCTGGGTGAAAAAACCCACCAGTAAGGACTGGAAAAAAGGTGCACGCATATTGCGCAAGATATTTTATCCTTTTCTTCTCAATATAGTTCTCTAGCAAAAACAATTGGAGTGGCAGCCAAAGCATAATTTGGCCGATTGTTCCATACTCCAGATATGTCATCATAAATCCAGAAAAGGCAAAGGTTACCATCCCAATTGCTCGACTTATTCCGTTTACACCTATCTTCTTAAGGTAGAGTCCCATAAATACCATCGAAAGGACCGGTTGACTAACAATCATTAGTGTCCATCCCCAGATATTTCCAAAGAGTAGTAAAAATAGGTTCAGGGGATAAAATGGTGCCGACTGCCAATTGGCAAGAAGTGGAGTACCTGAAAAGGAATAAGGATTCCAAAGTGGCCATTGGCCGCTTTTGATAACGTCAATCGCCAAAACTCTCCATGGATAAAGTTGCGAAAAAACATCAGAAAGCGCAATATTTTTAAACGCAACCGCAACGGTCCAGCCCCATTTGTAATCAAGCCAGGGGTAATAGGCACCAACTAAAGCGTCCATTGGAAGTGGCAGATTAGCAGACAAAAGCGGAAAGAAAAAGACAACAACTGCCAGAAAAGGCAGAAAACGGGCAGCCCCGAAAATGTGATCGGTATTATTAGTTAATTTAACGTAAGACTTCTTTGATTTTTTCGGAAAAAACTTCATAGCTAAAGTTTCCAGATTTTTTAACCGCTTCTTTTGACAATTGATGAAGACTTTTGCTGTCCGAAACTAAATTTATTGTCAGCCTAACGAACTCTGACAGTTTATTCCAGGTATATCCGTTCTTTGCATTATCAACTATTTCCCGGTGCCCACCACTCTCATAAAGCAAAGGAACACAACCACCCGCCATCGCTTCAACACCCGACATCCCGAAATGCTCAACCTTTTCTGGATTTTTTAATTCATTTTCTCCATACCCAGATGCCGACCAGAAGATCTTCGCTTTTCCATAGTAGTCAACCAAGGTTTTATAATCAGCCCCTTCGATGAAATCAACACGGTAACTTTTAGCCTTCTTCTTCAGAAACTTCAAATATTCATCAGCACCCACCTCAATCCCTCCGAGCAAAACCAGCCGCCAGTCTCGTAAACCTCTTTTTACAGATTTTTTAAATGCATCGATTAAGACATCCTGTCTTTTTGACTGCAAAAGCTGGGAAAAACGTCCAACAAATAAAATCAAATTCTGCTTCCTTTTCGGTTTTATTTTCGAAATATCACATGGAGGATAAACAACGACGCTTTTCACTGCGTATTCTTCATCAATTATCATTTTTGTAAAACGCGAATTACAAATAATACTTTTAATCCGAAAGAATTTCATTCGATTTATCAACGTATTTCCATTAACATTTTTAAACGGAACCTGAAAATGGAGAATGTTGTTTCTCGAACGCAACAGAGGAACGCTTCCGTCCGAAACCCAAAAACACAAATCATACCCATCACCTCTTTTGACTGACTCTACAATTCTGACGTTATCCGTCACTAAACCAAAACGTTTCTCAATTTTTTTCAAAATTTCCGGATCCTTCCACTCAATATCAACCTCGTAACCTAAATCTACCAATACTTTTGCAAAAGAGATCGAGTACCGCTCTCCTCCGCCGAGCGTGTCCCAATAGGGGTTGTATATTGCGGCCTTCATTTTTGTTTTCCTTTTCTTTCGTTTGTTTTGTAACCTGTATCTTCGGCCCAAACAAGAAAAATTTTCTTTTTAAAACCGCCTTTTCTTCCTTCCTCCTTCGCTCGTGATTCAATAAGTTCTTTATCGGATATTTGAAAGGTTCTTTTTATTTCATAAACAACATCTAGAGTGTCACCGAGTTCAGAAACGACCTCGCCTCTGGTTTTGGCATTAGCCAAGCCTCCGGCTTCTTCCTCAACTTTCCTAAGTAGTTCTTTTTGAAAATCTCCATCCTTAAGTAGTTTTACGGCATACCTACCACCAGCTTCTTTTATCCTTTGAGGAATCTTGTCTCTAACTAGTTTCTTGTAATATATTTTTTTAATCTTTTTTTTCATTTTTCATCTGCATTTCCCATAATTTCGCATAGGAGATAAAGCGACTGTAAACCTGATAAATTCCCATAATGATCCCTTTACGACCGTCAAGAAATGCCGCGTTTTTAACAAAGCGGAAGAAAAATTCCCTACACATCGCAGTCATAAATCTCAACACCGTCATCGGCGGATGGTTTGCATCAAACATCAACCTGGCTTCAATTTCCGACCGCTTATTTGTTTTTTCAAGCATTTCAGCCAGCGAATTTTCCTTGTAATGAATAATCGTATTTTTCGTATACTTTAAACCTCCCCTGTATTGAGGTTGCTCGTGTAAATCTCCCACCCAACGAATCAATCTACCCTTTTCAAATAATCTGATGACATAATCTGGATACCAGCCTCCATGCATCATAACTTTTCCGAAAATAACATTTTTCCTCGGAATCGCAAAACAGGCGACTCCTGCTGGCCAGTTTTTGACTGTTTCTAAAATCTCCGATTTCAACTCGTCATTTACAACTTCGTCTGTATCCAAATAAAAAAGAAAGTCGCAGTTGGCCTTCTCTCTTCCATAATTTCTCCAGTCAGGAAAACTGCCTTTTGCAAAAGTATATACTTTTGCGTTGTGTTTACTTGCGGTTTCCTTTGTTTTATCCGTAGAACCGGTGTCGATAACCACCAACTCATCTGCCCACCTCAAAGATTCAAGAAATTTACCAATTTTCTTCTCGACATTTTTAGCAATGACAATTGCGCTGATTTGCTTGTTATTTACCATTTTCATTTTCCCGAACACTTGCTTTCCACGACCCAATTTTCAAATTTCCCGTTAGGTAATCTACAACTCCCCTTCTTTGCCACGGTCGTCCACAAAAAATAAACTTTATACTTTCCCGCAACAAGGCTACTTTAGTCCGAAGAGGAGCAAACTTCTGAGCAAAATACAACCGGTTTCGTGTAATAAAATAATCATTCAAATCGCTCCCGATGCCTGAACTTTGCGATACCTTGTGCCAAACAATCGCATCAGAAACAGCAAGTATTTTACCACCACTTCGTGTATATCTTTCACAAAAATCTACATCTTCCATATATAGATAGTAGTTCTCATCGAATCCGCCATGCATTTTCAAAACGTCAGCTTTAACAAACATCGCCGCGCCGGTTGCAAAATCTGTTTCGAAATTTTTATTCAACTGACCGCTATCAACATCGTCGACATGCTTATTTTGAGCATACATATTTTGCCAGTCTATATTTCCCCCAAAAGACCAGATAACCCTGCCTAATTCCGATTTTTTGTAAGTTTTATGAAATTCAAAACCTTTTGCAAAATATATCTTCGGAGTAAATATTCCGACTTCTTCCTTTTCTTCTGACGTCAAAATTATTTCTGAGATGAAATTTTTATCCACAATCGTGTCATTGTTAAGAAACAGCACAAAGTCAGCTTCCTGTGAAAGAGAATAATTGATACCTAGATTGTTTCCTGCAGCAAAACCAGCATTCTTCTTGTTCTCGATAATTTTCATTGCCAAGTCACCTGGCTGAAATTTTTTAAATCGAGTGACACTATCATCGCCCGAACCATTATCAACAAGAACAACAGTCACCATAAAATTTTTCATAAACAACTGTTTAAGCGACTGCAAACACTCCAAAGTATCGCCCGGACGATTCCAGTTCAAGATGACAATAAAAATTTTATAAATTTTCATTTAATTTATTGATTCGAGGGGCTATCAGGACAATCTGAATCTGCGTTTAATTTTTTGTACTAAACTATTATCTATTTTATAAAGTGTATCAGCCACCCAATAATTCATCTCTCTTTGCGATTCCTTTACAACAACCGTTACATTCTCAACAGTAGCTTTTTCATCCTTGAACTTTTCCTCTTGCCAAACTTTTAGATAGACCGTCAGCTCTGAAAATGCCTGAAGAAGCGACAATGAAAGACCGTGCAATCCATCTTTGTATCCCTCCCCCTGAAAGTAACGCCTTAAAAATTCATGCATCGGCTCGCGAATTAAATCCTTCCAAGTAAATTTGTAGCCACCTTTTAGAAGTGCGGTTTTTTGGTGTGACGAGTAACGATTAAGACGATCAATGTATTGTTCAATCGTGGAATAATTATGATGAACAATTGCATTTTTCTCATCTACCTCAAGATCTGCTCCGTTTCCACACGTCACAGGAACGGAATGAATAATTTCGTTCCAAGAAACGAAACCTTTTTTAAAAAAACGAATATTATAATCTGGCCACCAGTTGGAATGTTTTATCCATTTCCCGAAAATAATATTTTTACGGGGCACACGGAAGTAATCATATGATTTTGGAGTCTCGACTAATTTTTTCAACTTCTCGGTAAGCGATTTTGGTATTTCTTCATCTGCATCGAGAATTAAAATCCAATCTCCCGTGGCTTTTTCAATTGCATAATTTCGCGCCGGCTCGACGTACCCCATTCTTTTGTGTTGATAGACTTTTGCACCAGCCTTTTTCGCAAGAACAACAGTGTCGTCATCAGAGTACATGTCGACAACGACAATCTCGTCAGCAAAATTTTTCACAGAATCCAAAACCCTTGGCAGATTTTTTTCCTCATTCAACGTATTGATAACAACAGAGATCATAGCTTATAAATTGCGATATTATCTTTATTGTAAATTGTTAGAGGCTGCATTTCATCTTTATGACTAAAATTCTTGAAATCGGGAATATAAAGATAGTTAATTCCAATACTTCTCAAGTACGAAACATTACCGAAATTGTTGTAAATCTCCTCTACCCTCTCTTTCCAAGGGTATCCAGTAATTTCCAAGTTTACCTCGTCTTCTAGGTATGAAATTTTATTGCTTAATGCAGAAACATAAGCCGTAGATTCGTATAAGTACAAAGGTTTAGGGGGTGGTGGGTTGATATAATTAGCGTAATCACGATCAAAAGGAAATGTCAAGGTAACCCCATCTGGTAAGCTTCTTAGGAAATATAAAGCTGTTAGCTCCTCATTGGAAATCATCGATGGTGGTCGTGATGGCAAATAATGCCTGAGCGTAGCGATTGTTGTTGGAACACAAAACAAAACAATCACTACGACGATGAGTACTACTTTAGATTTTCCAACGTACTGATCTTTTCTTAGCCTTCGCTTAAGCATATTTTCTAAATACTCTCCGACACTTAGACCTGTTACCAGTGAAAGAAAGACTAAACTGTAGTAAAAAAACTGAATTGAATTCCAGGAATTCCCCTTCTGGATAAAAAACATCGGAATGAAAAGTCCCAATAAAATCACTGAAAAAATCATAATTTCCAAGGTTTCCAGCTTTTTAAAAGCTAAAATTTTCCTACCAAGGTATGGGAATGAAATAATGCGAATTCCCAAATTACCGACCAAGAAAATCGCAAAGCTTAACCCATACGCTAACGTCTCTTTAACGATGTTGCCTGTAATTTTGTAATTATAAAGCGCCGATGCCATCCTTGGCCAAAAGAGACGGTCGGGATCCGAAACCATACTTTCTAAAAACCAAAAGGGTTGAAAGATTAGTCCCGCACCTGTAAAGTTATATGTTGGCAAAATTACGAAAAGAGAAACCGCTGATGCAATTAAAAAAATTATGAGGAAGCTGTTAGAGCCTCTTTTAAAAAAGCCCCAGACACCGGCAAAAAACAAAGCCGACAGAATTAGCACGGCAGCGTAAATTTTAATTTGCGCTAAAATCCCAAAAAGCAAAGATAAAATAATAATCGTTCTATTTTTAGGCAAACTGCCGTTCTCTTTAGCCAAATAATAAAGTCCAAAAAATATTATTACCAAAGAAAGCGCATATGGAGGATTTATCAAAGTTGAAAGCGCCTGTTGTGACCAAAACAAGGATTCACCGTCAAAACTTCCTGTTCTTAAATACGTTACAACCCAACCAAAACTCCCTGAAAAATAAATAAAAAAAACTGCTACCAATGCTTGAATTTTTGATTTCTTCCAAATGTATACAAATTTATAAGCCAACAAACCAATGAGAAATGCTATTATGGGCGGAACAATCTGGAAATAAAGACTAATTACTGGAATAGATGTTATTTTGTGAACCGCAGCAACTATTAGATCAAACCCAATGTGATAGTTTTTTATGTAACTACCTGCGAAAACCGGCATCTGTAAAGTTGCTCTTGAGAGACTGTTGATTAGTGCAACGTGCCAGATTCCATCATGACCGTTAGCTCCCCAAAAACCCATTCCGAAGCTGTAGACATGCCCACTTTTAAGCATAACTAACGACCAGGCCAGTGTCCCTAAGGTTAGTTGTGCAGTCAAAAACTTATTTTCCGATAAATGCCCGAATACTTTTTTTAACATCGTCGAGTAAAGATTTTCCAATAAGCAAATATGCCGTTAACGCGTAAAGCAGACCACCCGTCACCACAAGAAAAACGAGATTAAAGACATTTGCGCTAATTTGTTTACCCAAAAAATATAAATAAATCCCCATTACAACGGAGGCAATTAGCGGCTTACCAGCGGCGTCAAAGACAGACCAGTTTAAAAACCGTTTCACCAAATAAAAAACAATAAACGAGCTCGACCCAACAATCGCATAACCCAAGGCAGCTCCATCCACACCCCATCTTTTTGAAAGTAGCGGCAAAAGTAGCCAGCTAAGCGCGGTCCACATCACCATAAGTTTTAGTGTGGTTTTTATTCTGCCAACTGAAGTTAATAAATTTGTCAGTTGAGTAGTTACCGAAGCTAAGGAGGAATTAATTGCAAGAAAAATCAAGGGGATAAATGCAGGCGCCCATTTTTGATACTTCGGAACCACTGTGATAATCATTGGAAAAAGAGAAATCAACCCAACGAGACTAGGAAAAACCAAAAGCGCAATAAACAAAATTGAGCGGTTCAAAGACCGTGTCAATGCCTCCCTTTCATCTTGCATTCTGGAAAATGCAGGGAAGGTCACTTTTGTTACATTATCCATAAAAAAACGTAGAGGATATTGCGCCAATTTCTGCGCCGTACCAAGTATTCCCAAACCATATGTTCCTAAAATTCCGCCAACAACAATTGTTAGGCCATCGTCCTTAACTGTCGCCAAAAAATTATTCAGTTGGTACGGAATCCCAAATTTCAACAAATCCTTCAACGATTCTTTTGAAATTTGGAAACCAGGCTTCCAAGGTTGAATCAGGTATATCGCAATTACACCAATAATCCCTCTAGCCAAGACTGCATATGTGAAACTTGAAATACCGAAACCTCTCCAGGCAAGGTAAACCAAAATTGCGTTATATGTCACGTTCTCAACAACTTGGGGGATGACGAATTTTGCGAAATTGAGCCTCCTCTCCAATATAATTGATGGAATGTTTTTAAGAGATGCCAGAAAAAAAGAAATGTTAAGGGCATACAACAAATAGACGGCCTCTTTCGATAAATGGTTTACACGCGTTAAAAAAGGACTTATCAAAAAAACTATCAAAACAATTGTTACGACAAGTATTTCCTGAACTGCAAAAACTGTCTTGAAATCACGCTCTTGTGGTTTTTCTTTCTTCTGAATTAATGCGGCACCCAGCCCAATGTCAGCGAAATAAGACAGAAAATTAATCGTTGCCGAAACAAGAATAAAAACACCGAAGTCCGCTGGACTGATAAAAGCCCAAAGGAGCCCCTGTGCAACTAGGGTGATAATGTTTAATAAGAAAGTTCTTCCGGTAAGTACAGCGATTCCTTTAATCGCTCGTTTTTTGATAACATCCAGATTTACCTCAACCGTTGGATCAAGGTGTTCGCCCGTTTCTTCCACAAATCTAATTTTAGCAGATTATCTTTAAATAATAATCCGAAAAGGAAGATGAATGCCAAAACGTTAAAAAGTGAAAAAATTCTGATTAGTAAGAAATTACTATCGGTGAACAGATGATCCAATTCACCGTACTGTCTTCTAAACAGTGCCCAAACAATGTTGAGGCTGAACGAAAGTGAAAGAAGCAAATATATAATAAATGTTTTTCTTCGTACAACCGCTATAGCTGCAAAAGGAATAATCGCTGGGAAAAAATAGCGTTCCAAAATACCTGGCAAAAATAAAAAGCTTCCCAATCCCAAGATCAGAATTGCTTTAAAGAAGTCAACAGCACTAACTTTCTTGTGTATAAGAAATTTATTGATAACCCCTAAAAAGATTGCAAGATAGATTCCAGCAAAAATCAATTGTCCAAAAAGTCCGACTGGAACCACCAATATCTTAAATGATGACAGATGATAATCGATCCGCAAAAATATAGTATAAAAATTAAAAGCCGATACAGACGCCACCTTTGAAGCGCCGATTGTTGGAATAATTCTTTCGGAAATTATCCAATGATAAAAAGTAAACGGATTCTCCGAAAAGGGGTACGCTGTTGCCGCAAGTAGTAGTAAAACAAAAACAGAACTGATAAGAATTGACTTCAATCTTGGACGATTCAGAAAAAACGCCAAAAGGTACAGCGGAATGAAAACAACCCAGTTCGGCTTAAAAAGAAGTCCTGCCATAAAAAGAAGTGAGGACAGTGCAAATTTTTTCCGGAACAATAGAATGAATGAGACAACGGAAAAATATGCGATAACGTTATCTGTTTGTCCCCAAACCGAACTTAAAGTTATTACTACCGGATTGAAAAGATACAACATAGCCGTAAAGACTGCCGTTTTTTTCTTTTTCAAGGTCGAATAAACAAAGTTATAAAGCAATACGCCGGTTAATAGATCACATACAATTGCTAAAATTTTCAGGTTGATAAAATATCCCCACTTGTAGTAGTAAATGATAAAGTCTGCCGGGGGAAATCTTATAATGTTATGGAGTTGTGCAAACAAGTATTTGTAGTCAAAAGCCTTATACGCATATGCGTAGTATAAATTTACGAGCGGCGGATAATTTGGTGGTGCGTAATACCAGTCTTTGACAAAATAAAAATTCCGGCTGGTGTATTCCCAATACATTTTTCCCCAATCGGCGTACAAAAGAAGGTCACCACTAACATTTGTAAACTTGTCTAAAAAATAAAATCTAACAATCAGAGCCGCAAAAAGAAGTACAATTATCACCCGATGTTGCTGTAGTTTTTGAACGATCTTTTTCATCGGTTGTTAGATCTGTGAAAAAATTTTATCCCTGATGCATAAAGCGACATGGCAATTAGCGACAGAAGCGAAATGACATCTGCCACCTTTCTGAGGTCTGTTTCCTGCCAATAAACATGAACCGATTTTGTTCCTTTTGGTAGATTTAACTCAATCTGACCCAAGTCTCCGTAGCCGATCTGTGCCTTATGTCCATCAACACTCGCCTCCCAACCGGGAAAATACAACGAATAAAAATATATTTTTCCGGCATCCGCCGCCTCAACCTCCGCCTGCCAAGAGACTTCGGAAATTTTTTTAATATCCAACACTTTTACAGATTCGTCTTTGCTCGCAAATTTCCCTTTATAGGTAACATTTGGCTTCTGCGCTACCCATTTTGGAAGAAGTAAATAATCTTCACTGTAATTTATGTAATCCTCGGACACACTTGCGTTTTTGGTAAACGGCTGACTTGTAAACATCCTTTGCAAGTAGTCGGTGTCGCTTTTGTAAAAAATCCGACTGGGTTTAAAGTAATTTATCGTCAGGGCAGTTGAGGAAACTATAATCAGACAAAATACAAGGCTACTTAATAGCCTCTTTTTGTTGTCGCGCAAAACCTCAATCGTTAGTGCCGCACAAAGCGAAGAAAAAAAACCAGCGAAAGCAAGTAGTCTCCAAGGAAATTGAAAAAGATTATAAAAAGGAACTAAATTCCAAATAAAGTAACTTCGACTGTTCATAAAAAATAGACACAAGACAAATGATAACAACGACCAGATATAAATCGCCTGCCTATTCTTATTCTTTAAAAGAAGAATTACCAGAATTGCAAGCAAAACAGACACAACATTCACAACACCAAGCTGGAAAGACATTCCGTCATTTGGTCCCCAAACCGAAGCCCCATATCCCCAAAAAGGCAGAAAAAGTTGTTTAACAAAAGGGAAATGATCAATTAATGGAAATGGCGTTTGTGTTATTAAAAGCTTTTGCTCTATTAACGCCGGCGACCACCAATAAGCGGAGGCCAGAAGTGAAAAGACAGCGGCAACAACAAAACTTTTTAGGTAGTGGTAATTTTTGTCAAAACAGCCCCGCAACAAAAAGTACAGTCCACAAAATATAAAAATCAAAACCCAAAAATAATTGTGAGAAATGATGGTCAAAAATGCTGCTGCTCCCAACAGAACGAACCATTTTCGCTTTCGCGAGTCAATATACTTTTCAGTAAAAAATAAAATCCAGGGAAAAAGTGCTAATGATAAAAATTCCCCCATTGCACCTCTGACAAATATTTCTACGGCTTTGTACGGAGTAAAGATAAAAAGAACGCTCGCGGGAAGCGCAGCCATTTTAGAAAAATGATTTCTTAAAAAGAAGTAAAAGCCCACAGACCCAACCACAGCTGATATCTCAAAAACTGCTTCATAAGATAAACGTAAATTTCCACTTAGAAAATAGACGAAGGCACCGAGGTAAAACGGTCCCGGGTAATAAAAATTAAAAAGCGGATACCCAAAGCCATACAAAAAATCTGGTCCCCACCTGGGTGGAAGCTGTCCTGACACCAATGCCCGCGCCATCTCGTAAATATCTGCGAGATGGTGCAAATCTTGAGGTTCATAAAATCCAGGCAACAACAGTTGATAGACACTTAACAGAGATAGTGCGACAACAAGAAAAATTACAAAACCTTCCCTTTCAAATATTTTTTCCTTTATTTGTTTCATAAAGAGAACCAACAACCATGGTTAACAAGAACGCGCCAAAAAAAAGAATTGTGATTGCATTCGCAACGTTTCTTATTTTTGTATTACCAAAATGTCCATATACTTGATGCTGGCCGGTATCGAAACTTATACTAATCAACCCGTTATCTCCGTGCACCTGCACTTGCTGTTTTTTACCATCCACAAACACCTCCCAACCGGGGAAATACATTATTGGAATCTCAACTTCGGACGGAAGGTAGACGTCAGCGCTAAAGGTGAAACTGTCCGAACTTTTGCTAAACTGACCGACACTCAAGTCACCTGATATTATTTTTGGGTCAGAAAAAGCTTTAGATTGTGGCGGATATTTCACGGTAAAAGGCAAATAATCATAAAGCGCAGATTTCTGCTGGAGTTCAAATGCTTTCCCCGAAAGCTTTGCTTCGTCGGTTACTTTTCTAGAGTAATTGATCGGAATAAAATATTTGAAGTTCAAAACGATGGAAAGCGGAATCATAAAAATGATAAATGATTTGGTAATCAGATTTTTTGACAAAGAAATACTACCCGCGAAAAACGCAAGGAAAAACATCGACGGACCCAAAAACCTCCATGGAAACTGAACAAAATCAAGATTCGGAATCAGATTCCAGATAAACAATGAACGCTGATGTGTCATAAAAGTGAAAAAGATTGTAAAAAGACATAGAGTTCCAATAAGAAATATTTTATGGGGCTCAATCTTCTTTTTCACCGCAAGATACGCTGCGTTGGATACTGCTACAACCCCAAGCCACCAATTCGGCCAGCCCACCTGGAAAGAAAGGTTATCGGCATCACCGTAAATCGAGGGGCCATCTCCCCAAACTCTCGATATAAATAGCTGTTTTAATGTCACAAAGTGTCCGCGAAAATCATAATAATCTGTTGTTAAAAGGTTTGTCTGGATAATATTCTGCTCGATAAGTGCCGGAATAACGAAAAACGAAGCTAACCCAACTCCCAAAAGCCCGGCAAAGCTCAGCGGAAATAAGGCCTTCACTTTCCTTTCAACGATTACCCAAAACAGACACCAGATCAAAGTAACCGGCGCATAAATCATCGTCGAAATGTTATGTGTTGTGAGTATCAGCGCAATTGAAATTGTGGTTCCGATAAAATTATTAAGCGAATAATTTTTAATTAATTTATAGGAAAAACATAGCATCCACGGCAGTAGTGAAAGGGCAAAAACTTCAGAAAGCGCACCTCTAACATAAACATCAACTGCATGGTATGGAGCATAGGTAAATAAAATTGCTGACAAAACTCCACCGGTTTTTCCCCAAAACTGACTCGCAAGTTTATACATTCCAAATGCGGCTATAACAAATGAAAGCAAAAACAGAGTTTTCACAGTTCCAAGATACGTCAGTGGAACAACCATCCGAAGAAAAGACCCGAGATAGTAGGGGAACGCACTGTAATAATTAAACATCGGCTGTCCATAACCCCACTCCATATCCGGAGTCCAACGGCAAGGAATTTGACCATCGGCCAGACATTTATCCATCTCAAAAACTCGCATTACCTGAAGATCATCGTGCATGTTAAAATAACCACTTCCGATAAGCCACCAAAACGAAGGAAGTAAAAACAGTAAAAACAAAAACAATTTCAGTTTACTCTTCATATTTGTATTTTTTATACAACAGCAAAAACAAAGGAAATCCGAGTAATGTTATCACGTTTGCAATAACCCTAACTGGCGTGTCCGTAAGTTTTAAAATCACAGTGTGTTTTCCTACAGGCAGGTCAAAAGTAATCAAGCCGTTATAGTTTTGATAATTAAACGAAGTGTCTTTTCGGTCAATGTACACTTTCCACTTCGGGAAATAAAAAATTTGTGCTTGTACAACTGCGTTTTTTGACACGTCAACTGTCCAGTTTTGCCAATCACTTCCCCTTGCTACACTTATAAATTCAACATCTCCCAGCAAAACTTTTGGCAACTCTGGGGCCTTATTTTCTGGCGATAAACTTGTCGATTTTGTCAAATAATCATTAACACTAATTGTTATTTGCTGCGTCCAATTTTCCCCAGTCAGCTTTTGTTGATCACTTATCTGAAGCCATCTTGCCGGACGGAAAAAGCTACCGTAAAAAAGCGTTAAGACGATCACAAAAAATCCGTAAAGCATTACCTTCAAATACTTCCCGGCAACAACGGTTGCAAAAAATCCGGCTGCAAGGCTAAAAAATACACCGGCATAGGCGTTGAACCTCCATGGAAACTGAACATAACGCATCATCGAAATATTGTCCCATATAATAAGCGATTTCGGATGCGTCAAAAATAGCGCAGCCCATGCAATTAAATTAAGAAAAAGAATCGTTACCCTATTTTTCCTGACAATAAAGCCGACAGCAAACGCAAACAGTGGAACCACCCAATAAAGTATCCCTATTCCAAGCATAACTTGATCGTTAGAGCCCGGAAGTGAAGAACCATACCCCCAAGTGTTTGTGAATAATATTTGTGCAATTGAGGAAAAATGGTTTCTAAAATCAAAATAATTCGTTGTTAATGTCTCACTATGGACCAAATCTTTTTCAATAAACGCAGGAAGAACAAAAAACGCACAGAGACAAAAAACTCCAAACAAAGATAACGCGCCTTTCTTAAGAACTACTTTCGGCTTTGGGTCTTTTTCAGTTAAATACAAATAAACCATCCACACCAGTAAAAAGGGCATAAAGATTAGACCGCTAATACTATGTGTGATTAATAAAAAAGCTAAAGTCACAGAAAAATATATAATACTTGTCTTTCCTTTTTCGCGAATTATTGAATACGAAAATAATAGCACCAAAGGAAGAAGTGCCTGAGCCGTATATTCTCCCACCGCCCCCCTGACATATAAATTCACTGCACGATAAGGAAGAAGCGCATAAAAAAGTGCAGCAACATATCCCGCGAAAGAATTCTTCCAAAATTTTGCCCCCAGTTTGTATAAACCCCATACCGAAAGAAAAGTGATCAAGACAAAATAGATTTTGATGCTCGCCAAAATACCAAAACCGGAAAAATGAAAAATCTCCATAAGATAATACGGAAGCGGTGCGTAGTAGTTAAACAATGGGTATCCGTAACCAAAACCCATATCGGGAACCCACCGGCACGGAATCTGAAAGTCCCTGACGCATTTATCCAACTGCTCAAGCCTGATTGGCTGGATATCATCATGCATCGGATAATATCCCGTACGAAGAAGAGGCCTAATTGTAATAAAAGTAATATAAACCAGAACCGCCGTCAAAAAAACTTTGAAGACTTTCGGTTTAAGCGTATCTCCCCATAAGCGCATATATTCTTATTTTAATCAAGTCGAGTAGCGATGTGAATACCGCATCGCCTAAATGAACCCGGCTATCGATCCGATTAAACCATTTGACAGGAACTTGTTTGATACTAAATCCGAACCGCTGCGCTAAAAACATGATTTCAGCATCATACGACCAACGTTTTACAATCGACGCGGAAAATATTTTTTTTCCGGCGCTTTTTGTAAAACCTTTAAAACCACAGGTATAATCTGCTAAATTTGTCGAGGTAAAAATTTTCGTAAGTAAAGTAAAAACTCTTCCCAACGTCTCACGCAGCAACGGTTGGTGGACCACAATACTGGATCCGCTTACTCGACGCGAGCCGATAACAACGTCAAATTTCTTTAGTTGTGAAAGAAATTTGTCAATATTTTCCAAGGGAACAGAAAGGTCGGCATCCATAAAAATCAGATAATCTCCCGTCGCCATGGCAAAACCTTCTTTCAAGGCACCACCTTTACCTTGATTTTCCAAAAGCCCAAAGGCCCTGACATGTTTATTGGAAAGTGACTTGGCAATTTTAAAAGTCTCATCAGAACTTCCATCATCAACAACCACCATCTCCCAACTGTATTTTCTCTTCGCCAGATAAGAAACCGTTTTCATGAGATTGGCTTTTAAGACCTTACTTTCGTTGTAAGCGGGGACAATTACTGACAAATGCATACTCTCGATATTAACATATTTCACTTGGACAGTGGTACAAGAATTACATCATACCTGATACAATAGTGGTTTATGAAAATCGACAAATTAGAAATTGTAACAAGCTGTTTAAAGATAGAGAGAAAGGGTTTATTAGACGCAATCGAAAAAATAACCGTTGCACGAAATGAATCTCCGCTCCCGACCGAAACGCGTTCTGACACCTCGAGAATTCAAGCGGACAGAATGCTGTCGGAGTTGGATGAAAAACTTAAACTCTTAGAAATTTTAATATCCAATCTCCCCGGCAAAATCAAAAGTGCCCAAAATCATATCGGACTTTGGAGCTATCTTGAACTAGTTGCCCACAAAACACTACTAAAAATAATTCTGGTTCCAGACGGATACGGCGGGCGCCAATGTAATGATATAAAGCTGCTGTCTGAAAAAACACCACTGGGAAAAATCATCTTAGCGAAAGTAACGGAAAAAAATTTGTCTATAATAAACTACCACGGACTAAAGTCCGTGGTTTTCGCAGTTGAATTCAATAATAAGAAATTTGTTATAAAAGTTTGTGAATAACCCTTATACCCCCTGCTTTGAAGGTGTGGTTCCCCAAAAAGGACGATATACAAAGTTCAATTCATCCACAGGCTGAAGCCCTTGGTTTTCTTGAACTCTGTTACAAAACCTCAAAAAAATAGAGTGTTTCCTGCGGACCATACTTGATGTAGTCCGACGTGCCAATAGTTCTAAGCGGCTTTGGATAAGATGCTATTAGTTTCAGGCCCATTTTATTTGGATCTCCAACAAGTCGCGAGGAGTTGATTACCAAATACGTAATATTTCCAAACCGTCTCGATTCAGAAAGTGACGACGGAAGCGATTTAATATCCAAACCAACTCCGATCACAGTTATCGTCCGATAATTATTCAAGTAGATCTCAAGTCCATCCGGCAAAGTTCCGAAATACCCTTCTGTTCCAACTACAATTTTTTCTCCTTCGGATAAAGACCGTTGCTTCTCTACCAGATATTTTGCAACCTCTTTAATACCGTAACCAGCTGTCCACTCCTCCAAATATCCCGTCCTCTCACTTTTTGGAAGCGGAGCCTGATCAATTTTAAAGATAAAAAGTGCATCTACCAAAAGCGCATTCGCGACAAGAAGCAGTAAAAGTAAAGATATCAGTTTTTGAACTTTTGTCTGAAAAACGATAAAAAGCGATGAAATAATAAATATATACGGCACGACAAAGAGAATATAACGTGCAGTAAAGACCTTGGCAAACATCGCGTTTGCAAATAATGGTGTTACGATCCAAAGAGTCAAAAGTATTGTCTGCCGTCTGAACCTATTGGCCGCAACAATTATCCCTAAAACAAAAGTGAAAACAATAACACCGGGTCCAAGTAACCACAACCACTGACCGATTTCCTGGATATGGAAGATAAACGGATCTTTTGGATTCTGCCAAAGATGCGACAAGGGAAAAATATAATCTGTGTTCCGTAGAGCTATCATCTGAAAATTAGGCCCTAGCCGCAAGACGTTGAACATTCCGTAAGCAATCAGGTAAACCGGAACAAGATACGACAACTGTTTCACCAGCGATTGAAAAATTTGAACTTTTTTCTTTGGCCATTGATGCATAATCAAAACCGATGGGGCTAAAATTGAAAAATATAAAGCGGGTGATTTTGTCAGCAGGGCTCCACCTAAGAGAAACCCCGACAACATTGAAAGATCGTATCTTTGAAGTTTTATCGTTAAAAGTAAAAACAACAAAAACCAAACACCGAACATTGAGAGAGTTGCATCAACCAATGCCATACTATCAAAAAAAAGCGTGATTGGAGCCAATGCATAGATTAACGCCGCAACCAAAGCCGGCTTTTTTCTCCCAAACAATAAATAGGTTAAAAAGAAAACTCCCAAATTCGTAACCAGGCCAAAGACAACTGACAACAATCTGCCGGCAATCAAGGGGTCATACAACGGTTCGAGAAGAAACATCAACACCCACATAAACAGTGGCTGTTTACCGTCAGACAGCGGAAGAAATCTCAATGTCGGCTCGGCCTTCATCACCTGGGCCCAACGAACATAGATTGCCTCGTCGGCGAAAATCGGCTGCTGTTCGATAACAACCCGGACAATGCGCAAAAACAATCCGCATAAAAGTACTCCAAAAAGGATCATGAGAGTAGCCCGCCACTTTTTCCAAAATTTTTTCATCGTTGATGATATTATTTTATACAAAACAGAACTCATTATTCCAAATTTCCGTAAATTCCGCGCATCTCGTTTAACTTCACTCGTAAAATTTGAAGCAGCATCTCCTTGGATTCCTTAAGATAGCGACCAAGACCACCACCTTTACTGACACTGACATCCGCGTCTTCCCAACTAACTGGAACTTCTTCTATCGGATAACCTAGTTTGCTTAATAAATACAAAAGCTCAACATCAAAAGAAGTAACCTTCCATCCCTTTACTGACTGCTCTTTTCGAAAATATTCCAGTTTTGGAAACACTTCAACCAGTGCATCGTTTCTAAAAAGCTTAAATCCGCATTGGGTATCGTTAATTTCCGGCAGTATCAAAAGCTTCCGAAAAGTTATAAAAACTATAGCTCCGACTCTTCTATATAAAGGAAAGTTTCTCCTGGACAACCCTCGCGAACCGATGACTGCTACAACATCTTTTTTGATAAATGGAATCAACTTTGCCAACTCTGCAATCGGTGTCGACTGGTCCATATCAGTAAACAAAATGTATCTGCCTTTTGCTTTTTGAACCCCTGACCATAACGCTGACGGTTTGCCTCCATGCTGGTTTTCCAAAAGTCGGAAACTCTTGTAGTGTTGAATTTTTTCGACAACCAAAGCACGGCTTTTATCGCTGCTTCCGTCATCAGAAATAATCACTTCCCAACTGAATTTGCACTTTGACAGATAGACATAGATATCCTGCAAGACTCCTCTTTTAATATTTTCTTCCTCGTTATAACAAGGAACAACAACGGATAAATAAATATCGTTTTTTAACATACTGTTTGTTTTGTACTGAATCTAGTTATTATGACATCCTCCCCGCCTTAAGGGTTTCCCCAAGGAGAATGACATATAAGCAAAGCTTAAGATTTTATCAAAAGCAAAGCTCGACTCTGCATCCGCATTTTCAGAGTTCAATTCTCTCCGAGTCAGAAGACTCTTTGAGTCGGCGACATCCCCACCCTGAAGGGTGGGGTTTTCTTGAACGTTATTATAAAAAAACAGGTGCGTTATTTTGTAAACCCAAACATCGGATCGGTTAAGTTCGAATTCTCTCCTGAACAACTGTGCCGCACCGCTTCTTTAGTATATCGCGAATAATCCGGATAAATAAGTCCTAGCGCCCCAAATGTCCTATTCGCAGGAAAGAGCGTGTCGTTAAGAGGGAAGACAATCGTGTAAACAGGCGATCCCGACGACGGTTTGTTGACGTGCATTTTGTACATCCAAAAAATATATCGGTAGCCTAAATCGTAACCCGGGTCGGTAATATACGAGATCGCCACGCAATTATACCCACGCTCTTCAGAGTCGCGTTTAATTTCGGCTACGATTGCTTTTCTTTCCAAATAACCACTTCCATTAATTGAAACAGTAAAAAAACGTTTTGAATTTACCACTATAAGAAGTAAGAGTGTAATCAACGCAAATAGCTTCCACCTTTTGCTTTCAATTAGTCCAGCAATAGTTAGTGAAAACAAAAGTACGGGAATAGATTGAGCCCCGCTTAAGTAATATTCGGAGACAATTTTTGAATATAAGGAGAAAAATAGAAAATAAAGGAAAAACCAAAACAGCATCACGGCGAACAACTTTCGATATTTTTTTAATTTAACGAAAAGACAGATAAATACACCAAAAACAAGAAGGAGTATCTGTTCATGTTTAGGGAAGTCTAAAGACGGTAAAAAAATCGAATAGTAGTTTTTCGAAACCAGACGATAAACCCGCACTACTTTGTCATAACCTTTTACAATGTCTTTTTGATCTGTTGTCAACGATGCGATAAAAGCCCTCGACTGAACGAAGGAGTGTTTAAATTCAAAATAAATAAGCGGGGTTGACAATATAACAAAAACAACAATTGCAACAAATGCATAAGATACCTTGAACTTTTTTCTTGCAAACCACAAAGAAAGTAAAAGGGTAGGAGCAGGAATTAACAAAGCAAAATTTAAATGCCAAATCAATGCAAAAAGAACCGCTGAAATTAGTAATCCACGCTTAACATTACCGTTGATAATTTCCGCTTGTGCGAAAAAGAACGCGAGACTCCAAAATATTACCGGCTGCGTTGGAACAATTTCCCTATCGTTGAAAATAAATACATAAGAAAGACAATACACTAGGGCGGAAATAATGGCCACGCTTTTAGAAAAAACCCTTCTTACCATCAAATAAATCCCCGTTACGTAGATAACTCCCAAAAGCGCCCCTAATAAGGTCACGCCAACAGGATCCATTTTAAAGAGCAGATAAAAGGGAACTTGCAAGTAGTAAAACAACCCGCCAATGAATATTCCCTGTGTCGAAGTCTCCTGACCAATCAGGCGAAGGTGTTTATCAACAACTATATCCTTAACAATCCAACCTGCGAGATCGTTGTCATGATTGTAACCAAAAAGCTGATCATACTTGTATACGCGAAGAAACAAGCCTACAACCACGATCAAAATTATTTGCCAGTTTGATTTGATAAATTTTCCCATCGATCATCACAAGAAGGCGGCGCTTCTCAAGCTTGATATTTTCTAAAGTCTTCTTCTGCGCTGCACCGTTATACCACCAAATCTCGCTTCTTCCTCTAAAAAACTGGCGCCCTGTTGATTGTCAAGCCACGCTTTTAAACGCTGCGGATTGGGTGGATCCTGTTCATAAAGCGTATATATCATCGACGTTGTGTAATCCACTTTTCCACATAAAGATTCACCGCATTTTTTCCATCCCTGCCACAAAAACAAATAGTCATACGCGTATGGAATTACCGGTGGAACATAGACATCCACATTGTATACTCCCCTCCCGGCAGCGTTTTCAAAAACCCAGTCAACAGCCCTTATCTGGCTTCCCAGTTTAATATCTGTCGGTCCATCCATTGGGTTTTTGATCATTGCTCTGATTGGAATCATGTTTACCCGAAAGAAGTAAACGAAAAATAAAAGTAGCAGCAGTTTTCCTAATAATGTAGTGGAAAACTCAGCAAGTCCGATTGAAAATAAAAGAATGAAAGGAAGAAAATAACCTATCAGGTAATAATCATAAATATTTCCGAAATTCCCCTGAAAAAGGATATACCCAAGCATTGGGGTGATTAAGAAAATCGAAAATAGTGGTAGCGTTCCCTTTGCCAGGTGCTTTTCTCCGTAAATAATTTTAGAAAATTATCCATCAGAAGGTTATCGTGTCTAAAGTTAAAGATAATCTGTGGAATAAAAGTTACTAAAAGACAAATGCATGATACGATAATCAGTCTGGAATTTAACTTTACAAAGCGCCAAAATTTTGAACCAATCAGTCCACCCTTGAGGCCTTTTAAATATCGTATAAGAAACCATAAAATAAAAAGGAAATAAATGAATAAATAAAAAAACGCACTTGCGGATTCAAAATGTAGAGACACCCCCACAACAAATGCCGAAACGGGCCACCAACGTCTTCTTCCGCCGGAGATAATCTTCCATAGTGAATAAAAAAATATCATGCTTAACAAAAGCATCGGGTTGGGATTAGAAAGCCACCGGCTGTAGTAAATAATGTAATAAGAAAACCCAGCGACTACCGCGGCGATTAAACCGGCAGATCTCGAGTGAATTTGCCGACCCAGTTCAAAAATTAGTAAAAGCGAAAGTGCCGACAAAATTGCTAAAAATACCATCGGGAGTAGTGGGTTACCTCCACCGATCAAATATAGTGGGGCAATCAGAAAGTAATAAAACGGACCCAGGAATATTCCCGACAGTCCGGTAACCGGACCGATCAAAAAAAACTTTCCGCTATGCCACAGATTCCAGATTACCAAAGCGTCGCGGCCCTGGTCATAGTAAAAGCCCATAAGATCTCCAATTTTATAGACACGAAGGTAAAATGCTGCAATCACAACAAATGCCAAAACTAGATAAGATAACCAGTTTGAAAAAAAACTTTTTATTTTACTCACGGTTTATTTGTGTGTTTATTTACCACTTCCAACAATCTTTCGACTGCCTGATCAAAATCCAAACCTTTGATACTGGCACCAGATGCGTAGACATGCCCTCCTCCACCGAGTTCTGATGCAATTTTTGAAGTATCGAATCCGGTTCTGGACCGAAAACTTATTTTTAGATAACCTTTCTCTTCCTCACATGCGACAAAACCAAAATCTGTACCTTTAACAATTTCAACAAAACTACTGGCTGCAGTCTCTTTGCCAGTTCTGGGCTTTCCACATTCTTCAAATGTTTCGTAGTCGATTGCTGACCAAACAAATTTTCGATCCAAATCTAATTTCATTTTGGATAAAACTTCACCCCAAAATCTTAATACGTTATAATCTTCACTCATATTTCACTCATATAGATTTCACTAACCGCCTTATTTTTATCAGCACCTTTATCCATCAACCCAATTACTATTTCAAAAGTTCTTTTCGAAGTACTGGGAAACTTAAAAGCTCCGGTATCCCCAACTATCGCAGCCATCAGACAATCAGCTGTATTTTG
This sequence comes from Candidatus Woesebacteria bacterium GW2011_GWA1_39_21, assembly GCA_000993685.1. Taxonomy (GTDB): domain Bacteria; phylum Patescibacteriota; class Microgenomatia; order UBA8517; family UBA8517; genus GWB1-38-13. The sequence continues at coordinate 478 of LBWP01000007.1, read as the reverse complement.
ATCTATGACAAAATTAAAATCTTCTAAAAGATCATTTAAGATCTCGCCGACCGAAGCTCTTTCTTTGTCAATCAAATTGATATCACCGAAAAGTGTGTTAGTCTCATGGTGGTCAATAACGATTTTTGGTATAGGAATTTTATAGAGATTTTTATCGCCTGTCACCCTGTCAACTGAAGAACTGTCCAAAATCAGAAAAAGATCGTAGCCGGAATAATTGAAGGTGGAAAAGTCAACTGCGGTTTTAATTTCAGAATAACCAGGAAGATAGGAAACGTTGTCAAAAAGTTCTTGACTCACACAAACAATTTCAACAGACTTTCCCAAACCAATTAGCACATTTCTAAACGCTAATGCCGAACCGATGGAATCGGGATCTGGATCTTTATGGCAGCTAACCAGAATTCTACCGCAAGAATTTATTTTATCCAAAATTGCTTTTGATTCTTCGTAATGCATAGACGCTAAATTGCATGCG
>LBWP01000006.1 GCA_000993685.1 Candidatus Woesebacteria bacterium GW2011_GWA1_39_21 | reverse complement strand
GCAGTTGAAATGTTAACAAAGACGTTAAAGAAAGTTTGCAAAAAGGTCATCCCCGTTTCTATTCACAACCACGAGAGCTTAGAGCAATTGAAGAAGGTGCTAAGAAAATAATTTGGGTAGTTTGGTTCATAAACTTTAATTGATGATTAATCGATTATCTTTATTTTCCTACTCGTATCTTTGAAATCTGCGAGTTCGTCTAAACCCCAAAATTCTCCATCATCAACTCCAATTGTCATTGTAACTTTTCCATCAGTCGACATTTCTGATTCATGTCCTGGATAGAAAATCGCATAATCGCCAACAGACTGCGCAATAATCTTGTTTTTTGGAAAATCTTTAATTTTTATACCAAGAGGATTGGGCTCCATATCTTTATTACAAGAAACGACAACTTCTATAGCTGGTAAATTATTTAAACGAGCGTATTCGTCATACGCATTTACTGTATCAACTACAGGTTGACCATTTGCAAACTTCCAAATTTCTCCATCTCTATATCCATGTGCAAAAATAATCGGAACGTCGACCAATAACATGTTTTGGTGTTTTTTATCGTTCACCCACAAATTGTGTGCCATAAAAACATGAGGTTTGTCAGGAATGGCAATCTTTAAATCAGAAGATTTCTTATCTTGTACGGGAACGCCAAGCGAAATCCATAAATTTTTATCTGGGTCAAGCAATACATCTGTTTTTTCTGCACTTTCTTTAAATCTACTTAAGTGTGAAGGAAGGTCTTCCTCTTTTATCTCAATAATGTTGTCCATAGATATATTTTATATTAAAAAGCACTTGGTTGTATGAGAAGAAGTTCTTGAATATTTTCATTCGGATTATTAACTTCCCACGCCTTGATATCCATTTATATTTTAGCTATTTTAATGTGAAGCCGGCATCAACATAAATAACCTGACCTGTCATGGCATCGTTTTTCGCGAGGAAGATAAATGCATCTGCGACTTCATCTTCCGTAACCCACCTTTTTAAATAAGTTTGTTCGATAAAAGAATCAAGCTGTTCTTTAGTTAACTTATCATAATTTCTTGTCTTAACGAATCCAGGTGCGACTGCATTTACTTGAATATTTGGTGAAACCATTTTTGCTAACGTCTTACTAAAGCTGTTAACTCCAGCTTTTGAAGCTGCATAGACAACAGACCTGCCACCATGTTCGGCTCCTCTAATTGAACTGGTGTTAATAATTTTTCCAAAACCTTGTTTCTGCATAAATTTAATCGCCTCTTTGGAGCACATCATCGGACCAATTAAATCAGTGTTAACTAAATCAATGATATCTTCGTACGAAGCTTCTAAATATGGAACTTTGTCGTTAGGTATTGCTGCATTATTAATAAGAATATGCAACGTACCAAACTTTTTCTCCACCTTCTTAAATAATTTTATTACTTCAGCCGGCTTTGAAACATCAGCTTGAACCAGAAGTACCTCTCTACCTAACTTGTTTATTTCCTTAACCGTCTCTTCTCCACCCAATATATTATTTTTGTAATTGACCACGATCTTACAACCTTCTTTGGCAAATCTAATTGCAGTTGTTTTTCCTATACCGCTTGAAGAACCCGTAATTACAACAACTTTACCTTTCAAATTCATAAGTCAATTTTAATTCACGGGTCTGTAGGATGCAATCTGTGACGTAAATTGTATTAAAAGTGGTTAGTTAATTCTACCCAACCGGATGGATGCATACCAAATTCTTTTTGATACCACTTAAACGATCTAAGTTTTGGATTTCCCAATAGCCTTACTCCGACTAAACCTTTTTGTTTAGCGTTTTCGGCTGCTTTTTCCCACAATATTTTTCCTATTCCCCTTCCCCGTTTATCTTTCGCTACCGCAATGGTGTCAATAAATAATTCCGTACCAAGTTCATAGGTCACCGGAAGAGCAACTATTACTCCCACTGTTTTTCCACCTTCAGTGGCTTTGTAGCTATATTTCGTATTAAACACTTCCAGTTCATGTTTTCTGGCTGTATCTAAAGTCCATGGTTCTCCTAATCCTTGCTTACCAAATGCTTCTAAAGTAAGCTCTGCGGATTTTTCTAAATCTGATTGACTCATCGGTTCAATTTTTATTTCCATAATTGCAATTCTAAAGAAGTTCTAATATTTTAGGTATTTTTTTAGTCCCCTCTTTTTTTCCGAAGTGTCCCCCGCCTTTAATCAAAATAAACTTTGCATTTAATCTTTTGCTCGTGTCTTCTGCCGCGATTGCTGTATAGTACGGGTCGTTGTCTGAATGAATCACGGCAATGTTTTTGACATGGTTTTTAATTTTCGAATGATTTATTTTTGTTTTCCAAAATAGCCTGTGCCCTTCGCATAAGTCATCATAATCCCAAACAGACACCAAAATCATTTGTTTGTATTGAAATTTTTCACCCAGACGCATCGCCAATAAATTACCGAGACTATGCCCAATTATAAGCGTATTATTATCAATTATATTTAAAGACTCGATGTATTTAAGAATCTTTCTCATGGCGGGTACGTTTTTACGCATTTCCGGGATATCAGGGAAAAATGTTGTATAGCCCTTTTTCTCAAGTTCCTTTTTGAGCCAGGGGTACCAATTGTCAGTGATTTTAGAATACCAACTCTGTAAAAATATAATCTTTTTCATTGCAATGGTATTTTAGTTCACGAAATAGCAGGAAGCAATCAATGAACAATGCGCCCTTGTTCTACTAGAATTGTCAATCAGACCTTTTGTTGCAATTTCTCCAATACTAGGTGCGAGTTTCTTTTAATGATATCTCAACCCGTTTGTCTGTATTGGCATTTGGATCATTTATCCAAATGCGGGTTGGAGTGAGTTGGTAAAAGATGTAAATTCCTTCATTAAGAAATTTCTTTAGACCAACGGTAAAGTCGTTTGAAATGTCTCCATATGGGTATTTTCTTTCAAAATAAGTCTTTGTAATTTCAGGAATTTTTTCTTCGTGTAGTCTCTTTGCCTTTGCTTCGATTTGCAACCCGACACCAATACTAAAACCTTGGGTAGAATCAAAAATTGTGAAGGCCACATCTTCTGACTTTTCGATATGTTTTGAGTGGCCTGAACTTGGAAGTGAAACAAAGTAAAAATTGAAATTGCTATCAAATGTGTAGGCAAGAATACACGACCAAGGCTTCCCGCCTCCATTAATTGTGTTTAGCGTTAAATACTGATTATTTAGCACAATTTCCTTAGCCAACTTGTTTAAGTCTTTCATGCGTAAATCAATTATACATTTAAAAAGTATGCCTTTGTAGTGATGTGTTAAATTAGAAAGCCGGATGTTAAAATAAGCATAATATGGTTGATAAAGACTTTCTTCTACTTGCGCTTGAACAAGCAAAAAAATCCGTTCAAAATGGTGGCTTCCCTGCCGGAGCAGTTATAGTTAAGGACGGAAAGGTTGTTGCGGAAGGAGTAAGTCTTGGATCTAAACTACATGACCCAACAGAGCATGCAGAGACCTCTGCAATTAGAAAGGCGTGTAAAACAATTGGTTCTACCCATTTAGACGGCGCAGTTTTATATGAATCTCTTGAGTGCTGCAACATGTGCTTCTCTGTTGCCAACTGGGCTGGAATATCAAAAATTGTATATGCTTGCAGAAAAACACCGGAAATGGTTAAGAAATTTTATTATGAAGGTCTAACAAATAATAAAACTCTAAATGATAAAAATAATAAAAAGATTGAAACTCTTTTTATTCCCGACTTTGAAAAAGAGTGTCTTTTTCTGTTAAGACAATGGGAAAAGCAGAAAAGTTAAAACGTAAATTAGTAACCACACATTCGCTTTTTATCGCGAATCTAATTTGACTTCCCTATCGCAATCATAAATACTAAGTAAGCTAAATTACTATGAAGTTTTTAATTAAGGTTCTTGGGCAAATATATCTTTTACCATATACGCTGTTGAAATCGCTAGTTTCGTTGTTTCGAAAAAGCAAAAATCCATTAAAGGTTCCTGAAGTTGGACAAGAGAGCAGTTCAAGACTGAAATATTATCTATCGTTTGCTTTTTGGGTGTTAACGGGATATTTCTTATTTAGATCGTACATTGTTTCTAACAGGCTTGTTTATGCCTGTCCTTTAAACTACAGCCAACCGTGCCGCAATGCCGAAGCCGTATATAAATCTTATTGTGATAAAAGCAATAATAATTGTTTTCGTGATTACGAAAAAATTACTTTATCAAACAATAGGGTTGTACAGTTTAGTTATTGTGACCAAAAGGCCATTGCTGTTCACTATTGCTATACTGAAACCGGTGACGTCTGGCGAATTGAGTACTACGGAAGAAATATATTAAAGTAGCTATTGCTAAAGGTTATACTTATTTTTTTACCAATCTTCAACTAGTAGACTGCTTTACAATTATTTTTAAATTACTACAGCTAAATTTCAGATTTAGTGATTATACTTTTTTTAGAATTAAGGAGGTGAAAGAAAATGGGTTATTACCACTGGTCGCCAATGATGCATAATGGCTTTGGATTTTTTGGAACACTTGCTGTAGTGGCATTTTGGGTGCTTTTATTTGTACTGGTTTTGGCATTATTTAAACGCGGTGGACATTCTGAAAATGGTTCATCGAGTAAAGCTTTGGATATTCTCAAAGAGCGTTACGCAAAAGGAGAACTTAGTAAAAAAGAGTTTGACGAGATGAAAAAAGAGATCTCTTAATATTGTATTATCTGACTTGGAGTGAGCAAACAAGAATTCGTAAGACTTCTGTTTTAAATTGTGTATTGAAGCAAAATAATAAGGAAAATAAGATGGAAAAAAGTCTTTAAAAGGTCGGGGATTTTTTTTCTTAACTCGCTTGCCAAAACAAGGTTCATCGTGTTATTCTTCGCTTTCGTTGCCAAAGCGCAAACATTGAAACGACCCAAATCCGTTCTTGTGGTTCACTCCAGCTTCCATCTACACCCTCGATAAAATAACGATATTTGCCATTTTCGCCAGTGCGCTTAATTTTAGTTTTTCTGTTTCCTCTCTCAATTGCTGAAACATTTTGCGCGCCTCTGACAAATCTTCTTCGTAGAGCTTGTGAGGCACGCTCATAACCTGCTTCATTTTCCATAAGCTCTTTCGTCACCTGGTCTAACTCGTCGCAATGTGTCATGTCGAGTGAGGTAATATAGTTATGCGTTTTGGGGAATGAACCGTTCATACTAATTTCTGAAAACATTATACCATATCGGATGAAAGAGAAAGATTGCGGGAGAATCTTCTAACAAATATCTTTGAAAATCAAGATATGTTTTTTTCCTGTCCTCTCTATCCATTTCGACCCTTCCCTCCTCCAGCAGTTTATCAATTCGAAGATTTTTATATTTTGTGATATTTGTTTGCGTTTGTGTTGAGTGCCACAGTGAATACTGGTCTGGATCCTTGGGAATATCAAAAACGGTGATAAACGCCTGGTAATCCGAAGGGATGACCGATGACACTAATACGTTTGAATTGATACCTAAATCCCGCCACATCTTTGAAACATTTTCAGCCGTGTCGATCAGGTTTGGTGACGAAATAAGTTTGATGACATAGTCGTTCGGAAGCTTATCTTGAATGTCTTTTAAGAGCGACCTGGCTTTTTCAAGATCGAAATCGTAACTTTTCACCTGTGGATTATAAAAATATGATTCCGGGTTTATTGGGGATAGCGCCCTTGATTCGAAAACACTTTTGTCGATTGAATAGTTTAGAGCAAGCCTGAAGTTTTTATCTGCCAAGAATGTGTCACCAGTATTAAAAAAAATGACGACTACCTGATTATTTTTTACATTCTTTTCCACTTTTGTGTCGTCCCACTTTTCAAACGGAATCGGTGAGCTTAGATTTTTAGCAATGCTTACTTCACCCATCTTGAACGCAAACTTCAGTTGTTCTTCCGTTGGATAAAATTTGATATTTTGCGTTTCGCTTCCTTCGGAAAGGGTTATCTTTTGAATGTAGCCACCCTTAAGAGATAAGTTTTTTACTTTCCATTCGCCGGTTCCTAATAAACCTTTTTTAAAAATAGGTTTTTCCAAAAGTACAATAAAAGGAATGTAGGGTTCGTTTAGATTAAAGATAATTGCGTTACCGGACTTTTCGATAGCCACGTCTTGAAAATTATAGTTAGTGTCGTTTACGGAAAATTTCTTACGATCTTGCCAATAGACATTGTCCTTAAGACGAAAGACCCAACGTTTCCCGTTATCTTCAATTGACCAGCTTTCCGCCAGATCTCCATAAATTTCACCTGACGCTTCGCTTTTGACAAGACCGCGACTGATGAGTGATGAAATTTCATACGGCAACTCGTCGATGGTATATCTTCCGGTGTAACCGATATTAGCTGTCGTTTTCAAATGGATCGAGGGAAGTTTTTTTATTAAAAAAATTGAAAGCGCGCATCCCATGATTATTCCAAAAATTATTACACCGCGGAACTTTATGATAAATGCCAGAACTAGTTTTAAAAAAAATCTCATTAAATTATTGAGCCTTGTTTAACTAAATGTTGTATTGATTAGCGAAAGGATGACAAAGAAAGCGGTCAGAAAGAAAGTGAGCCGAAAGATCAGCTTTTCAAGACCGCGTCTTGTGAAAGAAGAAGAGGTTCCCCACACTCTTCCGAAGCCGGTTCCTTTATTTTGGATAAGAATGAAAAATATCAAGACGAGCGAAAGTACTACTTGGACAATTAATAAGATATTTTGCATTTCTATATTATATCAAATTGCATTCATTTGATAAGCCAATAAATAAAAGATGAAATGATTGAGAACAAAAAAGAGAAAGCTACATATGCTAAGAAGCCTTCAAAATTAAGTACAGGAATATCAATCCACTTTGATGAAAAACCTGAAAAGTGAAAATAGCTAATTTTAAAAGCAGGGATAAGTAGTGATGTAATGTAAATCACAAAGGATGATGCAACCCAACGAAAGAGGCCGAATGTAATTAGGTTGATTGGCAGAAGTAGAATGTTGATGACTGGTTTTGCAAAAAGTGATACACAAGTGATGGCGATTCCTGCCAAAATCAGTGTTGTAAATCCATTGCCAAAAGAAATTCCGGAAGCAACTGCCGAAACCAGATACAAGCAAAAAGTGTCGATTACAAGGTGACGTAATATCCGACGCATAAGCTCATTCTACAATATTTAAAAGATTTTTAGAAACTAGCATGTGGTGATAACGTTGTGCAAAACGATGGGCTTCGTCACGGAGATATTCGACGATGAAAAGTGCTCCCTCGTCGGGTTTGGTTTGTATGAAACCGCTGGAGGTGGGGATAAGCAAACGTTCAAAGCGTTTTGCGATCCCGACAACGGGAATGTTGTATTGACCGACCGCTTTTTTGAAGACGTTTACTTGTCCTTTGCCACCATCGACGATGATTAAATCAGGTATTCCCCAATCGTAGAAATGGTTGGTGCGTCTTTTAATTATTTCGTTTAGAGAATCAACATCTGAATTTTTGGACACGCGGAGACGGAAATGTCGGTACTTAGATCTGTCTGGTTTTCCCTGGTGAAACACGACCATCGATCCGGCAGCGTTAGTACCTTGCAGGTGTGCGATGTCGTAACATTCAATTTTTTCAACAGAAGTTACTGGCATGAATCTGTTTAAAAAAGTTTTTAAGCTGTTTAATCGGCTTTTGGTAACTTTATCTGAATAATATGGGTCCTGTATGTATGTTTCAGGAATGATTCGCGGCGAGGTTATTTCCTTAAGGATCGTGACTCGATTCTTAAATATTTGTGCCTTTTCATAATCCTGATTTTGCGATGACGTCTTCATTTGCTGAAGTAAAATCCCCTCCAGCTTCTTAAAGTGCCCTGCAAAAAATAACCTAATGTTTGAGAGGTTCTTTTTATATTGCCTGATCAGCTGTGTATGTTTATCGGCATTTTCTTCCAAAACTATTTGCGAAGGACAGGGATTACATAATCCCATCTGCGAATAGAGGCAGTTTTTATTTGACGGTTTATGGTTTGCGTAGGGAACAATTCTTCTGATAGATTTTAACAGCCACTTTAAATTCCCAGAATTAGTGAATGGTCCCCAAACGGATTTTGCTTTTGCATCAATTTGTTTTTTTCTCGAAAGTGTTAGATAGGGTAGATCTGCGTTTGTTAGGTACACATAAATTGGACTTTTATCGTCTTTGAGGGATATATTATAAACGGGTTTGTATTTAGAAATTAGTTTGGCCTCCAGTAGAATTGACTCGACTTCACTTTCGACTTTGATGAAGGAAAAGCAGTCAACAGATTTCACGAGCCGGTCAGTTTTTCCGTAGAGGTTTTTGTTAAAGTACGATTTGACGCGTTCTCTTAATGATTTTGCCTTTCCGATATAAATTATTTTCTTCTCAAAGTTGAGAAACAGGTAAATTCCCGGAAGCAGGGGAAGATGCTTGAGATTGGCTTTTCTAAATTTGTAATAGTTGTCGATTTTATCCAGAAGTTTAATCATATTTTTTTGATTTGGGAATTCTAACCCTAATTAATAGAAACACAATTACCGAAGCGATGATTAAAAAGACAATGATTAACTGTGAATACATGTCTGTCAGTTTTGTACCCTCGATTTCTTTTCTTGCTCCATTGATGACTACAGCATATTTGTCGGGAGTGTCTCGTCCGAGAAGTGAAAATTTGGAGTAAACCGATCTGTTGATTGTTGAAAAAGGCGGAATGATTTGCACATTGTCTTGTGCATATATTTTGTTATCAGAAATGTAATCGATTCTTTTATCATAAAGGGCAAATGGGTTTTCATTTTTTAATGTGATATTCATTTGCCTTGTTAGGACAAAGAATATTTCTGTTTTGTATTCGACCTTGATCGGTTTTTCTATAATGTTTTCAATGTTGCCGACATTGACCGAAATGTCTTTGCTATTGCGATTGTCGGTAAAAGACCCTGGGGGATATGGTAGGCTGTCACTTTGCCCATGGATTGCGAAAGCAAAATGTCGGAGATCAAATTTATTGAAATAATCAGACTTTGAGGTTGCTCCCCAAGTTGGATCGATTGATATCCACAATTTTTTATCATTATCCCAATACTCGACCCAAGAGTGAAGTACGTCGTTGAAAAAGCTGATTGATTTTACCGACGGATTATCACTTTGCGAGTAGCCGATCACTTCGCGGGAGGGAATTCCTGATGCGCGCAGAAGCGCAATCGTCAGATCGGTAAATTCTCTGCAGGTTACGGCATCTGTTGTTGTAACCGCCTCGACTGCACCAAGACGATCTTTGGCTGTCAAGCTGAAATCGTATTTGAGATTTCCAACAACAAAATTATATACTTTCTCAGGTGTTTGTAGGCTTTTGGAAAGCTCTTGGATTCTATTATCGGAAACTTGCCAATAATTTGTTTCTTTGATATTGCTGTATAAATTCATAACGCCAGGAGATAAATATTTTCGCGGGTAAGAAAATATCTGTACAAATCCGCCGACGTTAACTTTTACTTCCGAATTTGCAGGGATTTCGTATTGTGCAATCCAATTTCCATCCTCATCGACGCTTATGTTTTTAGGTTTCGGCTCAAGATTTTTATAAAAAATGCGTTGGTATGACGTGTCGGGAGGAAGCGCTACTACCTCGCGCTTACTGGCTGCCGAAGTATTTTTCAAATTGTAATTGATTGAGTAATCGAAAACCTGGTATTGCCCAAATGCGGCAACAATTCTTGATTCGGAAACGGCGTTTTTGTCAAATTCATAAACAACACTGTCACCCTCATGCGATTTTCTGATATAGGAAGGTGAAAAATATGCCTCAGCCCCAAAATCTTCTGGAACGCTAATTTTTGTTAGTATCTCGCTGTAACTTGCGACATCTTCAATTTTTGGAATAGAAATTTCCCAGACGTCTCCGGTTTTTTCGGCGATGTTGTCGATCGTATAGTTAATTTGGAAATCTCTACGTTTACCGTTACCCAAAACTTTATCGCCAAAGTTGATTTTAATGGTCGTTTCGTTTTCTCTTTTTGAGATATTGTGTGGAATAGCTCTGCCGTTTTCTGATACGTCAAGATTTTTTATATCGACGTTTTGGATTTTGTATTCAAAAGATGGCAGGTATTTTTCCGTTGTTTTGTTTTTAACACTAATTTTCTCGGTGACGGAAACAATTCCAGCTCTATCGAAAAGATAGTTGTTATCAAGTTTGACGTCAAAATTTGCGTCAGCGGAGGTAAAGCTGAAAAAAAGGAAAATGAAAATTATCTGGAAAAGTAGATATCTCAAGACCTTCATAAATTGTTGTAATAAATTTTATATTTGACGCTTCTACTTTGATAATATCAGATGGGTTGACGAAAGGCTTACTTAAGATATTGACCAGTGTAGGATTTTTTGTTGTTTTTTAACATTTCGGGAGTACCTTGAGCAACAATCTCGCCACCGCGTTCCCCGCCGTCTGGGCCTAAATCAATGATCCAGTCTGCGAATTTTATAACGTCAAGATTGTGTTCAATAACAAAAACGCTGTTTCCGCGCATTACAAGTAACCTAAGAACCGCCAATAACTTCTCAACGTCGGAAAAATGAAGTCCCGTTGTTGGCTCGTCTAAAATATAGGTGGTTTTTCCGGTGTCTTTTTTGCCAAGTTCAAATGCCAGTTTTACGCGTTGTGATTCTCCGCCAGACAGGGTAACAGCGCTTTGGCCCAACTCGATATAGCCCAATCCAACTGAAGAGAGCGTCTCGAGTTTTTTTAGAATTTTAGCGTTGTTGTGGAAAAAGTCTACTGCTTCATCCACACTCATGCAAAGAATCTCGTAAATGTTTTTTCCACGGAAGTTAACATCTAATGTCTGTGCATTATAACGCTTCCCCTGACAAACTTCGCATTTCACCCAAATATCACTCATAAACTGCATTTCGATTTTGATCTGGCCCTGCCCTTCGCACGCCTCGCACCTTCCGTCTTTGACATTAAAGGAAAATCTGCCTTTCTTATAACCGTTTACTTTTGCGTCGCGCGTTGAAGCAAAGACATCCCTGATTTCATCAAAAACTTTGGTATATGTTGCCGGGTTGCTTCTTGGTGTCTTTCCGATTGGGCTTTGGTCAATCAAAATCACCCTATCGATATTTTCCCAACCATCGCAGCCTTTATAAATATTTTGCATGTTTCTATTTTCGCTACGGATGTGGTTTAAAAGCGCCGGATAAAGACTTTCGACCAAAAGTGTTGATTTGCCGCTTCCGGATACGCCTGTGATTACGACAAATTTGTTTAGCGGGAAGGTAACGTCAATATTTTTCAAATTATATAAATGGCAACCGTAGAGGGTAATGTTTCTTCTGGTGTTTAATAGCTCAGGAGTATAGGCGGCAGTTGTTTGAATTTTTTTCTCGCCGGAGAGATACCTTCCCGTAATTGACCCTTTATCTTTGCAGATTTCATCGAAGTTTCCCCTTGCAATGATTTCTCCACCGAGCTTACCGGCTCCCGGACCAAAGTCAAAAATATAATCTGAGTTCTTCATCATCTTTGCGTCGTGTTCGACGACAATTACGGAGTTCCCCAAGTCACGCAATTTTTTTAGGGTATCGATGAGCATCTGATTATCTTTCTGGTGCAAGCCAATTGTCGGCTCGTCCAAAACATATAAAACCCCTGTTAAGCCTGACCCGATTTGACTTGCAAGTCGAATTCTTTGCGCTTCACCGCCGGACAATGTACCCGCCGGGCGTGATAGTGTGAGATAGTTTAACCCCACCGAAATCAGAAACTCCATTCTTTTTTCAATTTCATTTAAAATTAATTTGGAAATTTCCTTTTCCTTTTGCGTTAATGACGAATGTGCTTTTGAAAGCTCTTTTGCAATAAGATACGATTTTTCAATTGTCAAATCTGTAAACTGCGATATTGAAAGACCGTCAACGGAAACAGAAAGCGATTCCTTGTTTAACCGTGCGCCGCCGCAGTCGGGGCAAGTGATATTGACCATGTACTTTTCAATTTCCGACCGTACCCAGTCCGACTCAGTTTCGCGGTGTCTTTTTTCCAACTCGGGGATAACACCGTCAAATTTTTCGTAAATGAAGGTGTCCTTTCCAAATCTGTTAGTCCCGGAGACTCGATATTCGCGATTACCGCTTCCGTTTAAGATAATCCCGATCTGACCTTTATCCAGAATTTTTAAATCCGCGCGATAGTCGATCTTGTTCTCGGAACACATTTGCAAAAATAAACGTGAATACCAAGTATCGCTCTCAAACATATTGGAAAAAGGTAGGATTCCCCCTTCGATAATACTCAAGTCATAGGAGAAAATTTTATCAGGATCGATTTTCGAAATAATTCCGATACCAAAACAGCGCTTACAAGCCCCCTGCGGTGCGTTAAAAGAAAATGACCGCGGTTCAATTTCTGGTATCTGAATGTTATCTTTTGGACACGAAAAACGTTCAGAAAAAATATGATCGCTGAAGTTTTTTGGAAATCGGGGGATTTCAAACGATTGGTCTAAAACTTCCGAGAGAATTACCAACCCATCGGAAAGTTTTAATGCTTGATCAATTGAGTCGGAAAGGCGCGATTTTAAGTTCGTTAAATATACTCTGTCGCCGAGCGATTTTTTTTCGACCGAGACACGGTCGATGACAGCAGAAATCGTATGTTTATTTGTTTTGATAAGAAAAAAATCCTCATCCGTGTCTTTGACAACGCCGTCTACCCGCACTTGCCGATAGCCTTTCGAGCGTAAGTTGTCGAAAAGATTGGAAAACTCACCTTTTTTGTCGAGAACCACCGGCGAGAGAATAAGAAACTTGAGGATCTTTTTATTTGCAACAAGCTTTGAGAGTAAATTCAGTGCTGACTCGACAATCTCATCAAGCGATTGTTTTTTGATTTCGGTTTTGCAGATCGGACAATGTGGATGACCGACCCTAGCGTACAAAAGCCGCAAATAATCGTAGATTTCCGTCACGGTTCCTACCGTCGAGCGCGGGTTCCTCGATGTCGTTTTCTGGTCAATTGAAATTGCTGGAGAAAGGCCTTCAATTAATTCAACGTCGGGCTTTTCCAAAACCCCCAGAAATTGTCTGGCGTAAGTTGAAAGGCTTTCGACGTACCGTCTTTGACCCTCGGCGTAAATTGTATCGAAGGCCATTGAACTTTTTCCACTACCTGAAACGCCGGTAAAGACCACGAGTTTGTTTTTGGGAATGTCCATGTCAACATTCTTTAAATTGTGCTGTTGTGCACCTCTAACTTTTATAAATTGTGTATCCATATCAATTTGATTAACAGGAAATTTATAATTATCTTCCACGCAAAACACCTGCCGAAAAACCGGTAGCTGAGGTATTTTAGCATACAAGGCTGAACGTCAGTAGCGTAAGCACAAAAGTTTCCCAAAAGCAACTTGCGTTAACTTATCTCTAAAAATTTAATCTTATCTCTGATTTGTGCTGCAAATTCAAAATTAAGATCCTCTGCAGCAATTTTCATCTCTTTTTTAAGTTTGTTAACAAGCTTCTTTTTATCAAGCGGTGTTAACGAATCAAAACTTGCCTCATCTAAATCACGAAGTTTCGAAGCACTTATTTCAAGAAACTTCTCAATTTGTGAATCGTCAGTTTTGGTGATGATTTTTTCTCTGATAGGTTTTTTAATTGACCTTGGCGTAATATGGTGTTTTTTATTATAAGTTACCTGAAGCGCTCTTCGTCTTGACACTTCATTGAGGGATTTTTCGATTGACTTGGTAATCTTATCGGCATATAAAATGACTCTTCCTTTGACGTGTCTGGCCGCCCTCCCCATTGTCTGCACAAGTGAAACATCGCTGCGTAAAAAGCCTTCCTTGTCCGCATCAAGTATTGCCACAAGTGCTACTTCAGGAAGATCCAGCCCTTCCCGCAACAAATTCACACCAATGATGCAGTCATATTTTCCAAGCCTTAAGTCGTCGAGGATGTCGGTTCGTTCAAGGGTGTCAACATCCGAGTGCAAATAGTGAACAGCCAGACCCTTCTCCTTCAGGTACTCGGTTAAATCCTCTGCCGTTTTTTTGGTGAGTGTTGTGACTAAAGTTCTGCGTTTTGCTTTTGATTCCTTAACTATTTCTTGCATAACATCAGACACTTGATTTGTTGTGGGTTTAATTTCGACCAGTGGGTCGGGAATGCCGGTTGGGCGAATCAGTTGTTCGACAATCCCATTTGATGCGCCGCCGTGTTTGTTTGAAGCTTGGATTGCTTGCGTTATTTCCCACTCTGCAGGGGTGGCGCTTGTGGCGATAAAATTAGGAATTCGTCTTACAAATTCTTCAAATTTTAACGGCCTGTTATCAAGTGCAGAAGGCAGTCTAAATCCATAGTCTATAAGTGTTTTTTTTCTAGACAGGTCGCCGTGATACATTCCCCTGATTTGAGGGAAAGTCATATGTGATTCGTCGACGACCAATAGCCATTTCTTGCCATAAGGAATATTAAAATAGTCAATTAAACTGTAGGGAGGGTCACCCTCGTTTCTTCCATCAAAGTAGCGTGAGTAATTTTCAATCCCCTTAACATATCCCAACTCTTTAATCATTCCTAAATCGTATGAGACTTTTTGCTTAAGACGATGAGCTTCGAGGATTTTTCCAGAAGACTCAAGTATTTTAACGCGGGCACGCATATCTTTTTCGATTGTTGTTAAAATATTTCCGTTTCCTGCCCTGTCGGTTACGTAGTGTTTTGCCGGGAAAAGTGTGAAATTATGATTAGGGCTGTTATTATTAACCTTTGTTCCATCAATTGGGTTAATGATTTCAATTTCTGATATGTAATCATTTTCGATATTAATTCTTACGGCTTCATCTTGGTAAGACGGGTAGACGTCAACGACATTGCCCCTAACTCGAAAAGTGCCGCGGTGGAATCCATAGTCGCCTCTTTCGTATTGAAGAGAAACCAATCGGTCTAAGATTTGTTGGCGCGCCACTTTCATTCCTTTTGTAAATTCGAAAATAGTTTTACGGTATTCAACTGGGGAGCCCAAATTGTAAATGCAGGAAACCGAGGCAATAACGATTGTGTCAGGCCTGGTTAACAAGTTGGTTGTTGTCGAAAGCCGTAGCTTATCGATCAGGTCGTTAATATCGGAATCTTTTTCGATATAAGTGTCAGTTGAGGGAATGTAAGCTTCCGGCTGATAATAATCATAATAAGAGACAAAATACGAAACGGCGTTACCCGGGAAAAAATCTCTGAATTCTTGGTAAAGCTGGCCGGCTAGAGTTTTGTTGTGTGAAATAATCAACGTCGGCACCTGAAGCTTTTCAATGACGTTGGCAACAGTAAAAGTTTTACCGGAGCCGGTAACGCCAAGTAAAACTTGGTAATCGCGTCCGCTTTTGATTCCATCACAGAGTTTTGCTATTGCCCGCTTCTGATCGTCGATGGGTTTGTATGTTGAGTGTAGTTTAAAATTGTTCATGAACTTTTAGTATATACTCCTCTTACTTGAGTTTGAACTATTCGTAAGAGATTATATATTCAAACACTCTCGCTTACTGTCGCAATCTAGAGTTTATCGACTATAGCATAAATTCCCCTTGACAACTTCGGGTTATATTAGTATACCTATATAAGATAAGTTTCATTCAATTTTATTTGTATGGCGCTAATTATTTATAAACGGCAAAGACAAATCCTCGATTACATCAAGCAATACATTCAAATGTCTGGTTCTGCTCCGACACTGAAAGAAATTGCCAACTCGCTGGGTGTTTCCTCGCTTGCAACCGTCCACGAACATTTGCTTACCTTGGAAGCCAAAGGTTTGATCAAGCGCAAAACCGGTAAAACAAGAGCGATCAAACTTGTTGAGGAAAACACCTCCACTGCCGCTGAGGGAGTTGAAGTCCCAATTCTTGGCTATATTGCTGCAGGTGCACCCATCGAACCCTACACTGATCCGTCGGCGTCGATGTCGATTCCCCCATCCATGGCTTCTACGCAAAGGCGAACTTACCTCCTGCAAGTCAAAGGCGAGTCAATGATCGAGGAACAGATAAGAGATGGTGATTATGTCGTGATTGAACAAGTGGAAACTGCAAATAACGGTGATATTGTTGTCGCACTTTTAGACAACGGAATGGCGACACTCAAGCGCTTTTTCAAAGAAACAACCAGAATCCGTTTGGAGCCGGCCAATTCAAAGATGAGCCCGATTTTTGTGAGAAACGTTCGAATACAAGGTAAAGTTGTTGGCTTGATCCGGAAGTATCTAAGAAACTAAGATTTTTTCCCCGTTTTTGACTTTATTACTTCAATTGAGATTGGAATGATAGAAATCAAAATGATGACGAGTATTGTGGCTTCAAAATTATTTTTAATAAAGGGAATATTTCCAAAAAAGTATCCAAGAGAAAGAAACAGACCCACCCAAAGAAAAGCGCCGATGATGTTAAAAAAAACAAATCTTTTATAGTTCATGATACCAACCCCGGCGACAAAAGGAGCAAACGTTCTGATAATCGGGATGAAGCGGGCCAAAATGATCGTTTTTCCGCCGTGTTTTTCGTAAAATAAGCGCGTGCGAAGGAGGTGTTCCTTTTTGATAAAGCGGGAATCTCTTTCGAAGATCTTTGGTCCAATCTTCTTACCGATAAAATAATTAACGGTATCGCCGGCTACAGCTGCAAGGAATAAATTTAGAAAAAGCGGAAGGAGCGTGAAGTAACCGAGTGCAGAAAAGGTTCCGGCTGCAAAAATAATCGAGTCGCCGGGTAAAAAGGGCGTGATAACAAACCCGGTTTCCACAAAGATAATAAGAAATAGAAAAACATGCGTCAGTACACCGTATTGATCAATGATAGTGAGGAGATATTTATCAAGGTGAAAAATAAAATCAAAAACAAATTTCAGGTTCATAGATTACGCTGAAGTCAATTCGCTTTCAATTCCAAGAAGACGGTTGTATTTTGCAACCCTCTCGCCTCTTGCTGGAGCACCGAATTTAACATAATCTGAACCTACGCCGACGGCAAAATCTGCAATGAACCAGTCGTTTGTTTCACCAGATCTATGGGAGACGATAATTTTCCAATTTGCCGACCTTGCCAACTTAATGACGTTTATTGTTTCGCAAACAGTTCCAATTTGATTGGGTTTGACAAGTATCGTGTCACAAGCTTTCTCCTTAATTGCTCTTTGCACGCGTTCGGGACTGGTTGATAGAAGATCGTCTCCAACAATCAAAACCTGTCCGGCGAATTCGTTGTAAACCTTTTGCCAACTGTCCCATGCTTCTTCATAAAAACAATCTTCAATCAAAGCAAGGTGATAAAGCGAGTTGATATTTTTATAATATTCCATAAGCTCAACGTCCTTTAGTGATGATGATTTGTCCCTGATGGTATAAGAACCGTTTTTGTAAAAATATGAAGCGGCAACATCAAGTCCCAAGAATACGTCAATACCTAACTGATAGGGACTTTCTTGAATTGATTCGACAAGAATCTCTAAAGCGTCTGCATTGGTAAAGAGATTAGGAGCATACCCACCTTCAAAGCCGACTGAATGAATTGCGCCACGGCGTTTGAGATTGACTCCAATTGTTGTGTATATTTCTGCGCCGATTCGAAGGCCATCGTGGAAATTTTTTGAGGTTGCGGGAATAACATGGAATTCCTGGAAATCGAGATTCCCAGCTCCGTGAAGTCCGCCATTGATCATATTAAAAAGTGGCGTTGGAACTTTCATACTGGCGTTTATCCCCAGTGTTTTTGCTAATTGGTTGACATATTTATAAAGCGGTGTCGAAGATGACATTGCTGCCGCTTTGATACAGGCGATTGATACTGCAAGAATAGCGTTTGCACCGTATTTAGATTTGTTTTTTGTGCCGTCGAGGGAAATTAGTTTTTTATCAATTGAGACCTGATCTTCAACAACATCACCAACAAAAGCAGGGCCAAGTTTGCTGTTGATGTTATCAACAGCTTTTAAAACACCCTTTCCATGAAATCTTTTGGGGTCGTTGTCGCGCAGTTCTAAAGCCTCCGAGGAACCGGTTGAAGTTCCGGATGGCACTGATGATACTGAAATGTAGCCATTCTCGGTTTGACAAAAAGCTTCAACGGTTGGAATTCCTCGAGAGTCTAAAATTTCTCTCGCCCAGATTTTAGCGATTTTTGTCATATTATTTTATTCTATCACGAACTAGCTCCTGTTCTGCAAGTTTTATTACTCCTCTGACTCTATCAACCGCGTCGGGATTGACAGACATACTTGTTACTCCGTAACGTACGAGTTTTCTTGCAAAATCATCGTAAGTTGATGGAGCTTGGCCACAGATCGAAGAAGTCACGCCGGCCTTGTTACAGTGTCGAATAACACGGCGTAGTGCCCACATAACAGCGGGAGAGCGCTCGTTAAATTCATTTGCAACTTCGGCGTTATCGCGATCGGTTCCTGTAATCAGCATTGTTAAATCGTTGGATCCGATTGAAACTCCGTCAATGCCGATTTTTATAAATTCGTCAATCAAAATTACATTAATCGGAATTTCAACCATCATCCAAAATTTGAATGTAGGATCTTCAAAAAGTCCTTCAGTGGCGACCAATCTTCGCACGCGTTTAAGTTCTTCTGGAGAGCGTACAAAGGGTATCATCATCCAGAGATTTTTATGTTTTTTCCTGACGTTTTTAATTGCTTGTAATTCTAAATTAAAAACTTCGGGATGTGAGATATATCGGTATGCACCTCGGAATCCAAGCATCGGATTGGCTTCGTTAGGTTCCCATTTATCACCACCGGGGAGACTTCGATATTCGTTTGTTTTGAAATCTGTCGCACGGTAGACAACAGGACGGGGGTCAAACGCCTTTGTAAACTCCTCGAGGCCGGCTTCAAGCTTTTCGATAAAGACATCCTGCTTCTTTTGTTGAATTGCTTCCTTCGGGTGTATTCCAATGTTGGCAACCATAAACTCAGCGCGGAGAAGTCCAACGCCGTTGACATTCATTTTTGAAACTTCCTTTGCGCGTTCGGGTTCTGCGAGGTTCACATACAACTTTGTTGCCGTCTTAGTCTTGATATTAACAAGAGGTTCAGCTTTTTTAAGTGTGGAAGATGTTTTTACCTTACCACCAAGAAAAACTAAACCTTTACTCCCATCGACCGTGAGAATTTGGTTTTCTTTTAGGATTTTGGTCGCATTCTTAGTGCCGACAACACATGGAATTCCCAACTCTCTTGATACAATTGCCGCATGCGATGTAAGTCCACCTTCGTCAGTAACAATAGCAACTGCCTTTTTCATTGCAGGAACATAGTCGGGTGAAGTCATTTTAGCAACAAGGATATCGCCGGATTTAATCTTGACAATTTCTTTAGGACTCTTGAGAATTTTGACAGTTCCCGTTCCAATGCCTGGGCTTGCGGAAGCACCGGATAATATCGGAGTATCGAGTTGGTTTTCATCTTTGACTCCAGAAGAAGCCTTCGCCTTTTGTTTCTGGACGTCTTCAATTGTAGTAACCGGTCGGGTCTGAACAATATAGAGCTTTCCTTTTTCTAATGCCCATTCTGAATCTTGTGGAAAATAGTAATGTTTCTGAAGCGCATCCGAAATTTTTGCTAGTTTAATGATATCCTCATCTTTAATTTTTTGTAGGTCAATAAGTTTTTTCGGTACTTCGGTTTCTATATTCTCGCCTTTCTTTCGACTTAGCATTACTTTTTGGTCAGAAACTTCTTTAGAAAGAATTGCAAATGTTTCTTTCTGGACGAGGTATGTATCAGGCACAACCGAACCCTGGACGATCATTTCGCCGAGTCCCCAAACCGCTTCAATCACAATTTTGTCTTTCTCATTGGTAACAGGATTTATCGAAAACATCACACCCGATACTTCCGACTCGACCATTTTCTGAACAATAACAGAGATCTTTACCTTACCGGTGGGAATTTTGTTTTGATGTCTATAGAAAATTGCCCGTGGAGTAAAAAGCGATGCCCAGCACTCACGCACGGCTGTGATCAGATTGTTCTGCCCTTTGACATTTAAGAATGTTGCCTGCTGACCGGCAAATGACATTCCGGGCAAGTCTTCCGCTGTTGCAGAAGAGCGGACGGCAACAAGTGCTTGTGAAAAAGGACCCGACAGTTTTTTATAAAATTTAACAATATCTACAGCAACTTCATGCGGAATCTCGCCTTGTAAAATGGTTTTTTGTATTTTTTTGGAAACACTGTCGAGCTCATCCGAAACGTCGACATTTACGTTTTTAATATCATCATTTATTTTGGAAAACAGATCATTTTCCTTTAAAAATTCATCATACGAAAGTGTTGTTACTGCAAATCCATTTGGAACCGGGAAGCCTGCGTTAATCATCTCACCAAGGTTTGCTCCTTTGCCTCCGACAAGTGAAATATCGTCTTTGTTGATGTCTTTTAAGAAGAGATTGTAATTCTGGGCAGAATTAGTCATTAATTTATAATCGTAGAGGCAAAATTACGTTTGGTCAACAATTAAAAACACTCTAAATATTGCCAAGTTTTTCCTTAAAATAATCAACCCATGGAATAGGAGCGGGATTAATTCCATTAAGCATGGTGAGATAGAAATTTAAAAACGCCCCAAACTGGATGAGCTCAAAAACTTGAGAAAATTTGTCGTCTGAATTTACTTTGTAGGAAACGCTAGGAATATTATTTTGGCCGACAACGTCGGTGGTAATCTCAAATCTTTGTCGAACGCGCGATGAATACAATTCGGAATTAATAAAGAAAAATAAAATGTTTTTATTGTTTGTCGCCGGGTGTTTGAGCCCTTCCATCAGGTGATGGTTAAGCTCGGGTATTGCAAAATCAAAAGAAAGATTCTTCGCGTTTTCGTTTTGCTGGTTATTGACAACATGCGTGGCACCGACCAAGTGTTCGGAAGAAACGTACAAAATTATTTTCCCCTTCATCGAGTTTGCAATTTTTAATGAATCGGGGGTTTCATCTTTATCAATATCATTAACATCAAAAATCTTTTTCATAATACTGACTGATTTATCAACATCTTCTTTTTTAATCTCCAAAAGCCCCGCCTTCATTGCGAAGACCAGCTGACCTATGATTGAGTAGCCGATGGCCATTCTGGGTTGATTTGAGGGGTTGTAAGTGGGTACTATCTGGTAGTACGGTAAATTATTTTCTTTTGCTTTCTCGATTAGTTTTCCGCCGGAACCAATGACTAATATTTTAGCTTTCCGTTCCAACGCCTCATTAATATTTTGTACAGTTTCTTCTGTATTCCCTGAATAACTTGAAATAAAGACGAGTGATTTCTCATTTACAAATAGCGGAAGGTGGTAATCATTTACCCGAGTTAATGGTTTTGAAAGTTTAGAAAAGTAAAGAGACTCAATAACCCTTGCGCCTAAACCTGACCCGCCCATTCCGCACATGACAACATTCTCAACGTTTTTATAATCATGCGGAATTTTTACCTGATTAGCCTCATTCCAGGCATGAAGACACTGATCCGGAAGTGCAAGAACCGAGGCATAAACATTTTGTTTGTCAAGCTTTTTAATTTTATCTAATAATTGTAATTGATTCATAAAATCAAATTAATCAAATGCATCAGTATTAACTCCATATGTCCAATCGACTTCACGATGACTTTTCAACATGACTTTTAATTTTGATTTAAGTTGATTGTATTGATCTTCCGTTTTTCCCTCGAATTTGATTGTCACATACGGGCCGTTTTGACTTGCTCTTATTATCACCATTTCGGTATCAGTATCAGCACGAACGCCGTCAATTTCTATAAACTTTGCATCCTTAAACATGTCTTTAAGTTCCTTCCCAAAAATATCTTTTACAAAATCAAATTTTATATTATCTGCTAAACCTAGTTTTATCTCTGGACTTGAATAATATTTCGGTAATTCAGATATAACTTGCTTTAAGCTTTTTCGGACTCTTTTCAAATAATTCAACAACCTTAAACTAGCAAAAGCACAATCATCATGCCCATAAAAATTATCCATAAAGAAAAAATGCCCCGATAATTCACCACCAAACAAAGCTCTTTCTTCCTTAACCTTTGCTTTGATAAAAGAATGTCCGGTTAACCAAATGACTGGAACACCTCCTCGTTCTTTTATTACATCGGTAACTTGTTTTGAACATAATGTATTAAAGACGATTTTGGCTTTGGGTTGGAAATCTAAAAGATCTGAAGCAAAAATTGAAACCAAAACATCATTCCAAATCATATTACCTTCATTGTCTACAATCCCTATTCTGTCACCGTCAGGGTCGTAACAAAAACCTATATCAGCTTTGTTTTTTACAACCCCATCGGCCAACCTTTGAAGATACTCCCGCTCGGTAGGATCCGGTGTTCCTAATGGAAAATTACCGTCAAGCTCAGTATTTTGTTCAATAACTTCACAACCAGCCTCTCTTAAAATATCAGGCATAAATTTTCCGGGGGTGCAATTACCGCCATCAACGACAACTCTAAAACTTAGTTTATCCGGCATTTTTTTAAATAAATCATTTTTGTAATGCGAAAATATTTCTTCTTCTCTATATTCACCTTTTTCGTTTGGAGTAGTAAATTTACCTTTTTTTGCTATTTCTCTTAGTTCAACAATCTCTTCTGTTATCATTGTGTCTGAAAAACCTACAGCAAGTTTGAACCCGTTATATTCTTTGGGGTTATGAGAAGCGCTTACATTTACCCCACCCTTTGATTGGAAATAATATTGTCCGAAATACATAAAATAAACCAGACCCAAACCTAAATCAATTACATTAATACCGGAATCCAAAAGACCATCAATTATCGCCCTCTTAATATTTGGAGTTGTAATACGGTTATCGCCAGAAATTACACATTCATTAATTCTTCTTCGCGACAAAAAGGTTGAGTAAGCACGACCGATCGTATATGCACCAGCCTCGTTTAATTCATCTGGATATTTTCCTCTTATGTCATAACCCCTGAAGATATTATCTGTAAAATGAGGATCTGTATATTCCGGCATATCAGTCCTTCATTCTAACTTTGTTGCGATAAATAAATCAAGCTCGTCTTTGAGGTTCGAATCACTTGTTTTTATCTTTAAATCAATTTCAGCTAGGGCGTCGATCGTTTTTCCAATTCCATTTTTTCCAAATTTCTCGGCATGCTCTTTTAGCTTTGCCATTCTCCAAGGCGGATATGACAGTAGTTGTTTTTTGACTACTAGGAAAATATCTCTTAGTTGTCCTACAAGAATTGAAAAAACTAACTCAATTGGGTCACTTTTGACTGTTACGTCAAGTAAGGTCAGACACGCTTTTGCGTTTCCCGGATAAAAACTGTCGATAAATTTCCACAAAAACTTCGAAAGTTTGTACTCTTCATCCTTTTTAACGCTTTTGAGCTTTTTAATAAATGTTTTTGGTATCTGGCTTTTATGGTAGATAATAAGTTCGATATCAAGATCACTTTGGTTGATAAATTTTACGGCTTCTGCATTGATTTGGGTATAGTTGTCGATAACAACCATTCTTTTCTGCATAAAAAGATTTTCTGACCGCAGGATGCTGATTGTGTTTTGATCCTTCGCATCAATTTTTACAATGTCCCAAAACTTTTTTTTACCCCATTGGATATATTCTTGGAGGCGCTCGTAGGAACGCAGGGTATTGTCTCCATGAATTAGATAAATATTCATAAATTCGCCTCTATAGTTTTTTTAAATTTAATTTTACAGACTGAACAAGCCTGTCTACTTTTTTACTAAAGCTTCTTTTTCCGTGTCTGATATGTGGCAGCAAACTCCCTGAAAAGTTATTCGGGATATGAGCAAGTTCGTGTAAGAGTACTTCATCCTTTTTATCATTAGGTAAACCATCGAATTTTTCCGAAAGAACTTCGATAACGTAAGATGGCTTTAAATTTAGAGATAACTGCCAAACTTTTGATAGACCCCAAATCCTCGCATAGGCTCTTGATTTTGAATTGTACGAGCGCATGCAACTGATTTTTTCGGGTGCAAATGGAAGGTGTGATAAGCGGATTAAATGAGCGATCCGTGTTTGGATATCTTTTGCTTTTTCCCAAACCACCGCACTGGAGGATTTCCTTCGTTTTTTTCTTTTTTTAGTAGAGTTCTTAAACCCTATAAACTTCAGCGCCTTCTTTAACTTCATTCTCGACTTTTAATCCTATCACATTTCCTTTTATCGCTGGATCAATGTTTTTGTGTTCAACCTGCATCGAATCGATTATTTGTTCGAATAAATCTTCACCGCCTCTGACAAATTTAATTTTATCTCCAACTTTTAAGTCAGATTCCACAGAAATTATGGCAACTTTAATTTTTTCGTAGTAGTGCGTTACAATGCCAACTTTCACTCCATCCATTTTAATCACCCCCCTCAAATTCTTGGCTATATTTTATTGAAAATGCTTACCTTATTTTCTTGCAAAATTGATTATACTAGAACAGAGTTACTTCTCCAATTGTGACCGCGTGACATAGAGCTATTGCTAAGGCATCAGCAGCATCGTCGAAGTGCGTTTTTTGTCCTTTTTTGCTTTTAATTTTCGGTCCTAAGATTTTTCTGACAGCTTTTTGCATCATTTTTTTATCGGACCTTCCGCTTCCGGAGATCTGTTTTTTTATTGTACCTGGAGCATATTCAAACAATTGTTTGTTGAAACGATAGGCACAAAGCATCATAACTCCCTGTGCCTGACCAACAGAAATTGCTGTTTTGGCATTAGTTGCAAAAAATATTTTCTCCATCGAGATCGCATCGGGTTTGTAATTACTAACCAGCTTCGAGAGTGTTTTATAAATTTCAGAAAGACGTCTTCCTTGGTGATGGTTTTTATCAGTTTGGATTATTCCGAAATTAATTACAGAAAAATTTTTTTCGTTGATCTCAATTAAGCCAAAACCTGTTGTAGCTGTTCCAGGATCAAGGCCAAGGATAATCATTTTTTCGAATTAGACTTTTGTGAATGTAAAAAGCTGAAGGAAATACTCCTTTTCGAAAAAATAAAGATATAAAGAAGCTCGGGAATTCCAAAGAGATTGATGATAAGAATTGCAACGAACCAATATTTATTGGAATTTTTTGCGGCCTTCCAAAGAGCAAAACCTTTTAAGGTAAGCGTATACAAAGAGTAAATAACCAAAAGTATCGGGTTGTTTTGTATTGCAAGTGCAAAGTCGTTTAAAAAACTCATGATTATTATAAATATTTTTCAATTAGAGATTTACCGCGCACCTCTGCGATCCAGCTGGCGTAAGCTTCCTGGATTTTGCTTTGGTAGAGTTCAGAACGAATTTGATCTTTCAATTGATCAAATGTTTGTGTGGCCGGATAAGCAGTTTTGTTTTGATCGTAATAGTCTTTGACATCGCTATCACTAACAGTGATTTGTTCTTTGAGTATACCCTCAAGTTTTTTTTGAATCTGAATATTTTCAACTAACTGGGCTTTAGTGACGCCTTGGTAGGTTAAGACGTCCTCAAGTGTTGAACCTTGAGATTCAATCGAGGAGCGGATTTTACCAAGCTCATTTTGGACATCCGCCTCTGATATTTTAATTCCGCGTTTGTCCGCTTCTTGAGAAATCAACTTTTTTGTAATCAGATCGTTAAGTACTGTTTCGCCGCTACTCTTTTGAAGCTCCTTGTAAAACTCGATTCTAGAAATTGGTTGACCGTTGACCCTCGCGATAAAGATTCTTTTATTCATGTACCAGATTAAAGGAACTATAAGAAGTAAGAGCGTTGAAAAAACGAGAATTATAAGACTTTTTCCGCTGAAAAATCTATCGAAGCCTTTTTTTGCGGTTTTGCTAACTGTTTTTGTTGCTGACACTTTTTTTGTAACCATATGTTTGTAAATTTTGTAAATGTGGTACCGCTATATCTTAACAAATATTTTCAACAATACAAATATAATTATCGCCAAATAGAGAGAACTTCCTAAAGGAATGTATATTTTATTCATTCCCTTTATCGTGTAAATGTCGCCCGGAAAGATTAAAGGATTACCAGGTCTAGAAGATAAAAAATACATAATCGCGACACAGATAACCCAAATAATAAGAAATATCTTTCCCGAACTTAGTTTGTCAACGACGTTTACTTGTTGCATCCTGATGAATAAACTGCGGGCTAAAGCCCCTGGTATTTTGTCACTTGCGATTAACTTCGTTAACCGCGAAAACTTGCTATGTCCAAAGCAAAAATGCCGTGGTTTTAAGCAAGGTAGCAATAAATTGATGATAAGCTAAGGGAGACAACGTGTGCAAGTAGTATTATAAAGGTAGCTATGAAAAAGATGCTGTTAGTATTATTTTTAATTCTAACAATTGGTGTGATAGATCTTCTGAAAAAAGATAAGACTTATGAAAGATCTGTTAACGAAACGCAGGAACAAGGCAATACAAACACCCTTGATAAATATTTAATTGGCGATTATGTAGTTGTAACCAGAAACGTAACTGATTACAAAGCGAAAGTCATAGCTAATTTTGAAACACAACTTACATCAAGTGAAATTATCGGTGCAAACCAATGTCAGGTTTTAGTCAACGGTGGGCTTTTTGACGAAGCGAGAAAGCCGTTGGGATTGTTCTATTTGGATGGGAAATACTTGGGGAAGATTAAAGGTTCCACCTTTTTAAACGGCGTGGTTAGTGTTGATGTCACCGGGAAAATTGATATTCAAAAAATTTCCGACTCTGGCTTGGATAAAAGGAAAGTACTCTTAATGCAAGCAGGTCCGATATTTATTTATCGTTCCTCGTATGAAACACCGGAAAATCTAAAAAATTACGGGCGGAGAATCATTTTGGGAAAAACCAGGACAAATGAGGTTTATGTGATTGCAATTTTTAAATATGATGATTTTGGGAGTGGCCCCCAATATACGCAGGTTGAAAATATTTTGGAAGCTTTAAAAAGCAAAAGATCGATCGATTTAACAGATGCGGTCAACTTGGATGGTGGAAACGCATCAGTTTTTATTGACGACACCTTCTCAATAAAAGAATCTACAATCGTTGGATCATTTTTTTGTTTTCTGTCTAATTAATCAACAATGATAAGTTTTTGATAAGCTAAAGAACCGTTGTTGATTATTTGGGCGATGACTAAAATCCTAGCGGATGTATAACTTCCACTCTTTTGCTGCAAATAATAGTCAATTGTTTTTTTAATCTTATCTAACTTCAGCTTGTTAACGGCTTCTTCTGGATGTCCGAAAGAAACTCCCCAACGTGTTTTGACCTCGCAGAAATATGTGTAACCATCCTTTTCGGCAACGATGTCGATTTCACCAAATCTTGATCTGAAATTTTTGTTTACGATTTTATAACCGTTTTTTTTAAGAAGCAGGCTTGCGTAGCTTTCACCAACCTTACCTTTATCAGAGGAGTTTTTTTTCATCTTTAAATATCCTATTATAAAGTAATAACATTAAAAGTGGAAAAACGATGTGTAATGGGTAAGGTTCCTGGGAATTATTTCTTTGCTTCCTTTTTCTTGTTGCGGGAGGAGCTTTTATCGATTTCTTTTTTGGATTTGTGGCGGATGTAGTAGATCTTTGCTTTTCTCGTACCTTTGTGGCCTTCGTGGGCAACAACAATATCCTCAAGAAAAGGATTGTTAACCGAGAAGATCTTTTCAATGCCGATTTTGTTTTCTCCAATTCTTCTGACAGTGACAGTTCTGTTTTCAGATTCACCCTTAACCTTGATCAGGGTTCCAATAAATATTTGTCTTCTTTCTTTTCCGGACTCGAATACTTTTTGGATTACATGCACCCTGTCGCCAACCCCAACGTCTTTGTCTTTATATGTAAAACTATTTGACATGTGCGTATTATAGTTTGAAATGCTCTTTGATATCAAGAATTGAAAACTAATTGTTCAGAATGGAGGATATTTGCCTTGCATTTTCCTCATTCCAGTTAATTTTGATACTCAATTTTTTCCTAAAATTATTTTTTTCAAACAAAAGACTAACACCATTTCTTCCGGGGATAGTTAAAAGAAATTTCTTCAATCTTTTCAAAGATTCAACGTCGTTACTGTCTTTTATGACAATCGTAATTATATCTTCGTCCGGTTCAATTTGAATATCATCGGCAAGAAAAGCGGGCTTGTCGTTTTTTTCATCAACCTTTCCTTTAATTAATATTGCCCGTCCTTCATTGAGCGTATTTTTGTATTTTTCAAAAACACCTGGAAAAATCACTACTTCCAATGATCCGGTTTCATCCTCGACTTTCATAAACGACATTTCCTGTCCGGACTTTTTTGTAATGATTATTCTCACCTCAGAAATTACAGCGGCAATTTTTACGGTGCCATTTTTTTGCTCAAAACTAGACAGATCGGAGATATTACAGTCGGCATAGGCTTTAATTTTTTCCAGAAGTTCATTAACCGACTTTCCTGACAGTGAAAGTCCAAGAAGTGCTTTTTCAAAGGCGCTGATTTCTTCTTCAGAGAATTCATCGCCTTCATAATATTGGACAAGCGTTTCATTATCAAGATCATTATTCGGGGTTGTAAAAAGCGCTTGCTGGTTTTTGTTTGTACTATTTTGTGTAACTTTTCCCCTAATTTCATCAAGGTGATTTAACAAAGTCGACCTTTTGCCAAAAGAAGCAAAAGCTCCGACTTTAATAAGACTTTCAAGGACTTTTTTATTAACCTTTCGGCTATCGGTTCGTTTTAGAAAATCCAAAATATTTTTGAACCTGCCGTTAGCTCGTTCACCAAGGATGCTTTCAACGGCGGCGTTTCCAACATTTTTAATTGCGTTTAAACCAAAACGTATTGCGCCACCGTCGAGCGACTTATCATCCTTTACAATCGTAAAGTCAACACTGCTTTCGTTAATGTCAGGTGGAAGCACTGAAATTCCCATTCGTTTACATTCGTGGATAGCAGCAGCGATTTTAATTTTGTCAGCGCTTTCCGCGGTTAACAGTGCACACATAAATTCGACCGGGAAATTAGCTTTCATGTAAGCTGTTTGGTAGGCGACCATTCCGTAGGACGCGGCGTGTGATTTGTTGAATCCGTATGATTGGAATGGCTCAAAGAGCCTCCAAAGTTCATTGGCAAATTTTTCCGTCTGACCGTTAGCAATTGTTCCTTTGATAAACTTTTCTTTCTGAGCAGCCATTTCTTCCGGGATTTTCTTACCTACGGCTTTTCGGAATTTATCAGCCTCCTCCCAGCTGTAGCCACCAAGCTCAATTGCACAAAACAAGAGATCGTCTTGGTAGACAATCAAACCATATGAGGCGTTTAAGAACTTTTCCATCCGCGGATCGAGATATTTCACAAGTTCTGGGTTTTGTTTTCTTTTAATATAGTCGGGAATTACGGCAATTGGACCGGGTCGGTAAAGTGCAACCATTACCATTAAATCCTCAATTCTTTCAGGTTTAAGATCTATTAAGTATTTGGTCATCCCGGTGCTTGCGAGCTGGAATACGCCCATCGTTTGGCCTTTACCAAGCATCTTAAATGTTTTTTTGTCGTCGAGTGGAATTTTATTAATATCGATATCGACACCTTTGGTTTCCTTGGCAATTTTAATCGAACTTCCGAGAATCGCTAAGTTTCTGATTCCAAGAACATCGAATTTGATTAGGCCAACATCTTCGGCCGAATGCATTTCGTATTGCGTTATAATTTTATCGCCCGACGGCTCGCGTTGGATGGGTGTAAAATCAGTAATTGCTGTCGGTGAAATAACAACTCCTGCTGCATGGACAGAAACGTGTCTGGCGTTACCTTCAATTTGAAGGGCAAGATCGATAATTTTTTTAGTATCGGAGTCGGAGTCGTAAAGATTTTTTAATTCTTCAATTGTCCCCAACGCTTTTGGAATTGTTATGGGAAAACCCTGTTTGGGGGGTGGGATAAGTTTAGAAATTCGATCTCCGACGGCATACTCATAACCTAAAACTCGCGCAGTGTCACGGACTGATTGTCTCGAGAGCATTCGACCGAAAGTACAGAGTTGGGCTACATTTTCGACACCATAGTGTTTGGAAATATAACGAATCAACTCTTCTCTTCTGTCGTCGGCGATGTCAAGGTCGATATCGGGTGGACTTGGTCGGTATGGGTTTAAGAAACGTTCAAACGGTAAGTAATACTCAAGGGGGTTGACCTTTGTGATACCTATTAAATAGGAGACGAAAGATCCCGCAGCAGAGCCTCTGGTATTGGTAATGATTCCGTGTGACGTGCACCAACTGACAAAATCCCTAACAATTAAAAAGTATGCAGAATAACCCTTCGTTTTAATAATATTGAGTTCGTATTCGATGCGCGTAACTTCTTCTTGGCTGGGATTTTTAAATTTCTTTTTCAGCTGCTTATAAACCAGCTTTTGCAGGTAATCATCAGCCGAGTAGTTATCAGGTAACTTGATTTTTGGGAAGAACCATTTTCCCAATGTCGAAATTTCAAGATCTGTTTTGTCGGCAATTTTAAGCGTGTTTTTTATCGCGTCTGGATATTGCGCGAAAACCTTCTCCATTTCTTGTGGTGTTTTGACGTAATAGTCGGGATTATCGATATAGCGCAATCTTTTTGTTTCATCAACGGTCTTTCCTGTTGCAATACAAACAGCTGCGTCCTGAGCTATCGCGTCTTCTTTTTTAATGTAGTGACAATCGTTTGTCGCAACAATCGGAATGCCCATGTCACGGCTTAGTTTGACCAGCATGGGATTAACTTTGTCTTTGAAGTCCTGCATATCAAGAAGCTGGGTTTTGATTTCGTCATTTTTAGCATTCTTTAAGGCTTCTGTGTAATCTCGAAACTGAAGTTCAATATAAAAATCGTCTTTAAAAATGTCGGCATATTTTTCAACAACCTTTTTACCTGCATCGTAACCATCATTGTTAAGTGCTTGGGGGACCTCGCCCTGTCCGCATGCAGTAGTGCAGATTAAACCCTTGGAATATTTTTTTAAAACTTCAAAATCAAAACGAGGCTTATAATAATAACCTTCAATGTGGGCAATCGACGTTATCCGCATTAGATTCTTATACCCAACTTCGTTTTTTGCAAGAAGAATAATATGATTATATTTTGAAGTTCGGTCTTTGACTTTCAGATCGCGGCAGATATAGCCTTCGACACCGATGACTGGTTTTATTCCTTCGGCTTTGCATTTTTTGTAAAATTCAATGACCCCATACATTGTTCCATGATCGGTAATTGCGAGAGCGTCCATCCCGCTTGCTTTAACATAAGAAATCAAAGGGCTAATTTTGCACAGTCCGTCTAATAGAGAATACTCCGTGTGAAGGTGAAGATGCACAAATTTTGACATATCATTTACCAAGCGATTCCGTTAACTTATCTCTAATTGTCATTGCATCACCCTTTCCGGAGAGTTTTCGCGACACGGCGCCGATTAGAAAGCCGAGCGCGTTTTCCTTTCCGGATTTATAGTCGGAAACCGCCTTTCGTTGTGAAATAAGCACTTCCGAAACAGCCCTATCCAGTTGCTCATCGGAAGGCGATTGGGTTTTTATGGTTTTTAATAAATCTAAAACTAGACCCTGCGGCGTTGGAAATTTCTGATCGTAATTTTTGTTGATCATAAGATCGACAACCTTTTTTGTGTTTAAATGGTGTTTTTTAGTTAAGCGATACAGCTTTTCGAAATAGGCGCCGCGATTTAAGTCGGATGTGAGAATTTGGGCGTAATTTTGGCTGAGTCCAAATTCTTTAATATACCTTTTTCTTTTCTCCCAAGGAGACTCTACCAATCGTTTTTGAATAATTGCGACCGTTTCATCTTCAATTACAATTGACGGAATATCTGGTTCTGGAAAATATCGGTAATCTTTAACATTCTCCTTTGATCTTTGAGAATATGTGCTATTTGTTTGTTCATCATAACCGCGCGTCTCCTGTTTGATCTTTTCACCGCGGGAAAGAAGATTTGTTTGCCTAACAATTTCTGCATGAATGGCATTTTTCAAAAATCTAAAAGAATTGATATTTTTCAGCTCCACTTTGTAATCTGGAAGCTTTATATTTTTTTCGTCAATCCCCAGTTGTTTAGTTATCTTGGTTAAGGATATGTTTGCCTCTAGGCGCATCGAACCTTTTTCCATGTCAGCGTTTGAAATTTGTAAATACCTTGCCAATGTCTGAATATCCTTCAAAAAAGCCAAAACGTCATCCGGGTTATGAAAAGAAGGCTCGGTGACGAGTTCCATTAAGGGTACACCGCTTCTGTTAAAGTCGATTAACGACATTTTTTTATCGCCAATATTTTTGTGCTGGAGCTTACCCGTGTCTTCTTCTAGATGGACTCTTCTAATCTGATAAAATTTGCCATCAGGGGATTCCCATTTTCCGTTTAAGCAAAATGGCAAATCGTACTGAGTAATTTGGTAACCCTTCGGAAGGTCGGGATAAAAATAATGTTTTCGGTCAAACTTCGAATACTTGTTGATTTTGCATCCTAAAGCCAGGCCAAAGAGAACTGTATTTTCAATAGCTGTTTTATTTGGGTATGGCATGGCCCCGGGTAGACCTAGACATGTCGGACAGGTGTTGGAGTTAGCAGCTTGGAGAAAATGCTCGGCACAACAGCGACAAAACATTTTCCTTTTGGTATTCAATTCAATGTGGACCTCGAGGCCGATGATTGGAATATATTCAGGATTTATTTTTTTCATATTCAAAAAACTTTAGATTGTCTCTTTTCGAGAAATAATACATGGTAAGGCACGCAAATGAAATGGAAGCCAAAACAAGTTTTATACCAAAAAGCTCGGTAAAAAAGCCGTAGAAGATGACCGGGATGACAGTTGCTATTGTTGTAATAAACCACATGTTTCCGAAAATCCTGCCTTTGTATTCGTCGCTTGTATTTTCCTGAAGAAAAGTTTGTGAGGGAATAAGAATTCCGGTAAAAAAGACGCCGATAAACAGAATAATCACGCCTGAGATAATTAAGCGCGCAACAGCCGGCAAGTAGTAAATAAGAAAAGTTTCAGTGAAAAGAAGGGTTGCGATAACCAAAAGTGAAGTTTCGACTAACCGACGTTTGCGCCATTTGTTTTTAAGAAACATTGGGATATAGATTGCTCCAAGCATCGACCCGATCCCGGCGGGAATAACCAAAAAAACACCGGACAATTTCGCAGGAACATCGAGTAGCGTTTCGGAAATTGTGGGAACGCTAATCACAATGATCGAGTACATGATTTGAACCGAAATTAAAACCGCCAAGGTAATAAAAATATTCTTGTTTGTTCTAATATATTTATAACCGCTGTATATCGATTGAAAGAAGCTGATAATTCCATTTTCTACATCCCCCTTTTGCTTTTCAGAAAATTTCATTTTTGGTAAAAATGTTACTGAAATAAATCCAATAAACAAAAAGGCGGCACAAACGTACAGTGAAAGATCAAAACCAATAAAATTATTAATTACACTAGCGAGTGCAAATCCCAAAATCAAAGATAACTGTTGGGTGACGAAAAATAAGCCGTTTGCTTGTGGTAAATATTTCCTCTCCACCAGACTCGTAATAGAGGAACTTTCCGATGGAACATAAAATTGGTTTAAGAGAGAGTAAAAAAAAGCGATTCCATACGCTCCAAAGACAAAACTTCGTGCGTAGATTGCGTAAAAAAATACCAGCATAGCTTGGAAGAAGTTTGTGGCAATTAAAACCTTTCTCCTGTCTAAAATGTCAACCATTGCATAAGCAACGGGTCCGATTAATATCACCGGCAATGAATACGAAACCCAAAGAAACGAAATGGCCAAAGTTGAGTTGGTATTTTCATAAAGCCTGATCAAAAGAAGATAATTCATCATGTTGATCGTTATCTGCGAAAAAATCTGAGAAAACCAGAGGTAAGGAAATTTTGTATTTTTAAATAAGAAGGTAATATCTTCTTTCATAAAAGTTGCGCCTTTCCGGGATGTTTTGTGTTAACAGATTCAAATTTGTTAGCGATATCAAAAAGTACTTCTTCATTAAACCTTTTTCCTAGTAGCTGAAAACCTAAGGGTAAATTTTGAGTTGTAATATTTGAGGGGATGGCCAGTGCTGGGATACCGGCGATATTTGCTGCAACTGTATAGATGTCGGCAAGATACATCTGTAGTGGATCTTGCGCTTTCTCCCCCAGTTTAAAGGGCGGCGTCGGTGAAACGGGAGCGATAATCGCATCGACTTCGTTAAGTACCCGATCAAATTCTTCAATAATCTTTTCTCTGACTTTCATAGCCTTGATATAAAAAGCATCATAATAACCTTCTGACAAAACATGTGTACCTAGAATAATTCTTCGCTTGGCTTCAGGTGCGAAGTACGACCTGTCATGTCCGTATCTTACCCCGTCATATCTGGCAAGATTTGACGAAACCTCTGCCGGTTGGATGATGTAATAAACGGAGATTGCATGTTCGGTTAATGGCAGGCTGACATCTTTAATGGTAAAGCCGTTATTTTCCAAAGTTGAAATTACTCTTTTTAGCTCGTTTTTAACTTGAGGATTGACCCCATCGTTCAAATATTCTTTCGCGATACCAATTGTGTAATCATTTTTAAGTTTTGCCGGTGTAACATTTGTTACCGTTGCGTCAAAGCCGTCTATGCCTTTTGTCGCATTAAAAAGACTTCTTGCGTCTTCACTTGAGTTGGCAAAAAAGCCGACGCAATCAAGCGATGATGCCATAGCAACCACCCCATACCTGGAAATTGCGCCCCAGGTTGGTTTTAAGCCGACAACACCGCAAAAGTTTGCCGGTAACCTGATAGATCCACCTGTGTCGGTCCCTGTGGATGCGAGACAAAAATCACAGGTAACGCTTACGGCCGAACCACTAGAGGATCCGCCGGGAACGAAGTCAAAGTTCCATGGGTTTTTTGTTGGGCCGTAATCGGAGTTTTCACCGGAAGAACCGTGTGCCCATGCATCGCAGTTAGTCTTACCTATAAAAATACAGCCGTCGGCCCTTAAGCGGGAAACAGCAGTCGAATCATAAGGGGATGTATAATCGTCTAAAACTTTTGAAGAAGCTGTTGTCCTGACGCTCTCAGCCGCGTACAGGTCTTTTAAGGAAACTACAAAACCCAATAGCGGATATTTTTTGTAAACATCCTCACCCAATTCTGAAAACAACTTATCGCATAGCCTTGCTTGCTTGTAGCTGCTCTCCTTCATGAGCGTCAGAAAAGAGTTTACCTTCTTGTCGTATTTTTCAATTCTTTCAAGGTAGCCATCAAGAATTTCAACATGCGTGGTCTTTTTCTCACTAATTAGTTTCTTTTGCTGCTGGTAATTAATCGGCAATTTCATTTTGAAATCTTTTTATTCAAACTTCGCGAAAACTCAGGGCTCTTAGGCATGAGTTGTTTATTCTCAAGAATCAGATCAACACTAAAATAATCGTTATGCTTTGACGCAGCGTTATAAAGAACGGATCGGGTTGGAAGCGAAGTGCTGCAAACATCTTCCAAGTACTTATCTGATGTCAGATCGATTCTACTGCGATGGAGTTCAACATCCTTTGTATCAACTTCGTTTAATTTTGAAATGAGAGCGATGATGTCTTTGAGTTGTTTTCCAAATGTTTTAGCTTCTTGCTCGGATACAGCAAGATTTGCCAAACCCGCGAGATATTTTATATTTACCATAACAGCTTCATGTCAATGATATAACTTAATATATTTTCATACAAGAATAAACTACTACGGGCTAAAGCCTATGGTATTTTGTCGACGAGATTGGATTCTTGCTTCATCCACGGACTTTAGTCCGTGGATTTCGCAAAGAAATTCAATGACATCCTCCCCGCCTTAAAAGGCGGGGTTTCCCCAAGGAGGATGACATATAAGCGTGCTTAAGATTTTATCAAAAGCAAAGCTTAACTCTGTTTGCACATTTTCAGAGTTCAATCCTGCCCGCTAGCTTGCGCAGCTAAGCAGGCGGGTCATCCCCACCCTGAAGGGTTGGGTTTTCTTGAACGCTGTTATAATATTATGGAGCAGGAAAATAGCTTACCTTTTGTGGGTGAACTTATTTGCGAAATATAAAATAGCGATTGCTAAAAAGGCGAAAACTAATAAAACAACGATACCTACTGTACCTTCCATGCAAACATTTAAATATGATTAGCCAAATTTGTCAATGTTTAATTCTCTTAGTTGCTCTAAGTCTACTTGTTGGTTTAGGCCATCTGTTTTAACGCTTTTATCCTTTGATCAATTGGTGGATGTGTATTAAAAAGTCCGGCAAACCATCCAACAGCTCCTTTTATTTGATTTTTAAAAGGGTTGACAATGTAAAGATGCGCGGTTGCTTTGTTTGCAACCTCCAAAGGTTCAGAATCTGATTCGAGTTTTTGCAACGCACTAATTAATCCACTAGGCTGACGTGTAATTTCAACGGAACCGGCATCGGCCATAAATTCTCTTCTTCGTGAAATTGCAAGTTGGATTAACTGTGAAACTATTGGGGAAACTAAAGCAAAGATAATCCCAATAACCATAATAATTGCACCTAACTGCCCACCCTCACGATTGGAATCTTTCCTCCGGCCAAACCATGAAGCCCGAAGTAGCCAATCACCTAAAAGTGCAATCACTCCAACCATCACTGAAACAAGCGACATCAAAAGCATGTCGTAATTTTTGATATGTGTCAGTTCGTGTGCAAGCACACCCTCGAGTTCGGTTTTGTTGAGCTTGTCCAGAAGTCCGGTTGTTACACATACTACTGCATGATCGGCATTTCTTCCGGTTGCAAAGGCATTGGGAGCACTGTCGCTAACGACATACAATTTTGGGACCGGCATACCCTGTGAGAGAGTTAAATTTTCAACGGCGGTGTAGAAATTAAAATATCTTCTCTTATCTGCCGGGTGTGCTTGCGAAAGGGTTAGAACGATTTTATCACTGTAAAAGTAACTGAAAAAAGTTGTAATGCCTGAAAAGATAAGTGCAACTCCCAAGTACCCCAATCCTCCTGGAGTATAGCCCGTATAATAAGCAAAGGCTTTGGTTAAAAAGTAAATTGCGAGCGTTGAAAAAAGTAAAAAAAACCCAACTACCACGAAACTCTTGAACTGGTTTTGGCTTTTAACCTCGTAGATGTTTTTCATAATTGCAACAAAAACACTGGCTAGAGATCTAGCCGTTAACTACAGATTATAAATCTGGATTTCAAAAAAAATCCTTTTAGTCTAAATCGACTTTTGGCGTCTGCATTTCAGCTTCTTTAACTTCCATTTCGTTTTCCGGTGTTTTTAGTCCTTGCATCTCTGCAAAGGAAAACATCAATGCAACTAAATTTGAAGGAAAGCTTGCTCTTTTAACGTTATAGTCCGCAGAAAGATCAATTAAAAGTCTTCTTGCGTACATGACCTTATCCGAGGTGTCTCTAAGTTCATCCATCAATTTAGTGACAACCTCTGCGCCTTTGATTTGAGGATTACTTTCAACAATAACTTTCAGGTCAGGCAATAGTGTTGCCAGTTTATTAGCAGCATCAGCCATCTTTTGAACGTCTCCCGATTCAATTGCTTTTGTAATCGACTTTCTTGCTTCGGTTAATTTGTCAAAAATTCCTTTTTCGTGTTTTAGATAGCCCTTAGTCGAACTTTCTAGGTTTGGGATAAGTTCTACCTGTCTTTTTAACTGATTACCAATTTCTTGGATAGCAGCCTTAATTCTAGCTTTACTCGAAACAAAAAAATTGTATGTCGCGATTAAATAAAATACGACAATAACTAAAGGAATAAGAATTACCCATATCATATCTTTTCACCTCCGTTCTGAAAAAAAATATTTACGTTAATAATCATATACAAAAGAGCTTAAATTAACAACATCTTGACATCTTTAAAAGGTCGTGTGTTAAGGACATTAACTTTTTGGGCCCAACCGCGTCTGGCAACATACACCGCATACCGCATGTTGATCATGTGGTCAACATGATGAGCATCAGTTCCCATCGTTAACATTACTCCACGTTTCACGGCGTCTTTCACAAGATAGTCCGGAAGGTCAAGACGCATTGGATCTGCATTAATTTCAATAAACTTGTTATTTTCTTTTGCATAGTCGAATATTTTGTCCCAGTCAAGTTCTACCCCTTCCCTTTCGTTCAATTTTCTACCCGTGGGATGAGCAAAGATCTTCGCTTTAGGGTGATTTAAAGCTTGTAGTACTCGTTTAGTCATCAACTCTTTCGATAATCGAAAAACTGAATGGATCGATACCAACACGAAATCGAGGCAATCAAAAGCTGCTTCCGGAATCGACAAGTCACCATTTGACTTGATATCAACTTCCAAACTGTTGAATACGGATATTACTCTTTTGTTGTTATGCATTAATGAGTAATTTAACTTTTCAATACTTTCTTTCTTTCGCTTTATTAAATCAATAATTTGCTTGTCGCTGTGTTTCGATCTGCTTGGATTATGGTCGGTGAAAGCAAGATATTCATAACCAAGCTCTTGTGCTTTCTGAATGATTACGCGATATGAGGATATCCCAAGGTCATGACTTGTCTCAATGTCAAAGTTTGAGTGGATTTGTAAATCGCCTTTGATATCGGTGAGCCCAATTAGTTTAGGTAACCCGGGTGTTTGGTTTTTGAAATCCGATTCGGCTGCCTGGATTTCACCGGTATCTTCACGAAGCTCCGGTGGAATGTAGGAAAGAGATAGGCTGTGGTAAAATTCTTCTTCACTTGCTAATTTTTTCAGTTTTTTTGTTTTTAGATTTCTAATCCCGTATTCAGATAAACTTTTCGACTTTGTACGTGCATATTCACGAAGTGCGATGTTGTGATGCTTGCTACCTGTAAAATGCTGTAAAAGCGCTCCGTAGGCATTAGGCCTTTGAGCCATCAGATCAACCTGAATGTTTCCAGGGATAATAATCGATGCTTTTTTGTCTCCCCTGTCTAATACTCGCTTTTTATCGGGATAATTTACGAAGTGTTCGATTGTTTTACTGACGTCATTTGTACAACAGGCAATATCAATATCGCCAATTGTAGAAACTTTTCTTCGCAGGCTGCCCAAGGTGTCGACTCGCGTAACGCTAGCATCATTTTTCATCCAATCAACGATCAGGTTGGCCACACTTTCGGCATAATTTAATA
Source organism: Candidatus Woesebacteria bacterium GW2011_GWA1_39_21 (assembly GCA_000993685.1). GTDB lineage: Bacteria > Patescibacteriota > Microgenomatia > UBA8517 > UBA8517 > GWB1-38-13. The sequence goes on along the minus strand of LBWP01000006.1, from coordinate 32,397 downwards.
AGTGGCGGTTACCACTTTCTTTGTAATCGTCTATTGCCTTCAAGATGCTTGCTTGCGAATCTTCACCGAAGCCTTCAAGTTTGGCAATCTCACCTTTTAAGACTAATTTTTTTAATTTGGATATCGCGTCGGGTGGTTTGATTTTAAGTTCGTTAACCAATTTGTAAGCTAGTTTGGGTCCAATTCCTTCAAGCGGGATAAGTTCAAAAACAGCAGGAGAAACACTTTTTAATAATGCTTCAAAATGTTTAGACTTACCAGTTTTAAAAATATCCGATAGATTGGCTGCGATCGAAGCCCCAACTCCGGGAATATCTTCAAGCTTGCCCTCGTCGTAAAGATCCTTAGCTTCAGAAGAAAGATGTTCAACCGCATCGGCTGCGCGTTCGTAAGCAATAATTCTGCTTTTTCCTGAAGCATATAAATACATTATACCAAGAAATTGAAGATAAACTGAAAAAAATATCTAGTAAAATTTACTATCCAACAAAATATTGACTATCACGTCGGTCCAAATCACAATGAAATTTTCCATCCACGAAATATAAATTACCACACGCCTCACATATGGCGCCTTTATTTACACAACCTTTTTTATTTGCTTCAGGAATAGTTTCAGCACCCCCGTGATTAACAACTACAAATAATCTACATAAGTTATCGAAAAATAAATCCGAATCCAACCTCGGGTACATTAGACCGCCATCGCGATGCTTCACCTTGCGTAATCTCTTAAGATTTGCAATAACAGCGCCGGCAGCCTCGTTTAAATTTGTTATACCAGAAAAATATTCTCTAATATATTGAGCGTTATGTTCTAATACTTGTTCTTTAGGCATATTAAATGAGAGACAAACCAGGTGTGTTGTGGGCGGGGATGATGGGTCTTATCTTGAACTTTTTCTGAATTCACTCATCAAGTTAATGGAGGTTTTCCCTAATTGCGAAAATAATTCATGATTTTTTAGATATAAACTCTTGCAAGGCTGAACTAATTCCTCTTGAAACATTTTCTAACCCAGGTCTTGAAGAGTCCCAAATATGATGATTTGGAGTTATGACTGTTGTTATAGTTCCATTAAAATCTTGTTGTAAAAGAACATTTATACGAGCACCACCAGTAATATCACAAGTTTCACCACTTTACATTTCCAAACTGTGATTATCATCTTTCATTTGTATTCCTTGAAACATAGCTTTTTCTGGATCAGTCAAATTAAACTCTTTTAGCACTGCTTGTTTAACTTTTTGAAAATCTTTTCCCTTAAGTACAAATTCCACTGCAACCTCCTCCCGAAGGCTATCTCCATATTTATGTGTTCTTGTTACTTCAAATTCTTTTTCCATAGGGATATTCTAACATAATCAAGTGAAGTTAAAAATTAAGGAAGAACTCTATTATTTTATCCAATTTGAACTTATTTGCGGGGTCAACGGGACTCGAACCCGCAACCTCTTCCGTGACAGGGAAGCGCTCTAGCCAGTTGAGCTATGACCCCAAAATTTATTTTGGGAACACAACATTCTTGATGAAATCAAGGTTGTTATGACCCCATACAATTAGTTTGAACGTCAATATTATATAAAAAAAGTTATCACTCAACAATAGCGATATATAAAATTAACTATTAATGATAGACGATCTTGACAAATTTATCCTCATAGTATAAATTCGCATTAGTCTTTGCGTTTAATAGATGCATTTATATAAAATTAATATAGGTCGCACAAATGAATCTTAAAAAAGTTTTAAAATATTTCAAGAAAAATGAATCGAACGTCAGTATGCTTCTCGGCGTGATCGTTATCCTCATCGTCGGCTTCTTTATCGTAAAAAATTATAATAGCGGAAACGAGGGCGAAACAATTCCCTCAATTGGAACCGAACAAGAAACAACTTCAGAAGGACAAATGTATTCAGTCCAAAAAGGCGACGACCTTTGGAAAATTGCTGAAAGCCAGTTGGGATCTGGTTATGATTGGAAAAGAATTGCCGATGCAAATAATCTAACAGCCCCTTATGACATCGAAGTCGGACAAGAAATAAAAATTCCTCCGGTAATTTCACAAGTTCCAACGGAAGCAATGGAAAAAGTAACTCCCCAAGCGACACTTGCGATAACGGAAACTCCAACAGCTACAGTTACGCCAGCTCGGGAAATGTTTGTATCACCTACTCCAAGCCAAATAATGACACCCGAGACACAAACAATTACAGGTGAAACCTACACAGTTACCAAAGGTGATTCTTTATGGAATATTTCGGTCAGAGCATACGGTGATGGGTTCAAATGGACAGAGATTGCCAGTGCAAATAATCTTCAAAATCCAAGCCTCATTCACTCCGGTAACATCTTTATCATTCCCCGCTAAATTTAAATACTTTCAAAAAATTTGCTAAAATACTTTTGGTTAGTTAAATTGTTTACGCGTTATAATACGCGGGATTAGTTAATCGGCTTAATGCTACCTTCCCAAGGTAGAGAAACGGGTTCAACTCCCGTATCCCGCTCAATAGCGAAATGGTTTTGTGTTTACCCCAATTTTCCTCAAGAAATAAAGTCATTCCCGAGTTCTAGCCAATGTTTTTAACGTTTTTACTTTTGCCTTGGGAAAATCATACGGTAAGCGGAGTCGGAGCTATCGATTAGATTTCAAACGTCATGATTAACGGTAAATGGTCTGAAACGTCGGCCTTAGAACTACGTTTTTCTATAATATTGATGTCGTGGCTTACAAAAACGGTATCTACGGCTAGCTTTGAAAAAATGGCGCCATTCTTGTATTTGAGATTAAAAGAAGATTCAAATTCTTTTAAAAAAAGGTTATTTAGATTCTTTTCAATATTTTTTATGGTTTGACTTTTCATATCAATATTAAAATCTCCAGCCAAGATTACATTTTTAAAGTCTTTCGTCTTTTCTAGTATTTTATTGCTCATATTTAGTCTCCGTTCAGTATCTTCATCGTCAAATCCCCATATTCCATGAGTGTTAAAAATGTTGATAATCCGTTCATTTATTCGAACCACAACGTGTTGGAGATTACGTGGACAAGAAGAAAAATCTTTTTCTGGTTCCTTAAAATTCCCGTCGTAGGGTAAATCATAAAAAGTGGCATCTGTCGAAATTATTGGAAATCTACTAAAGACGGCATTTCCGTGTTCAACAATTACACTAGTCTTTAGAGTTTTGTAGGTTGGTGCAAACGATAAATATTTGAGTCCAGAATTATTGATTATTAAGTCAAGAGAATTATATATTTTGATGTTTTTTGAAGAATCGGCTTCTTTGTAAACTTCTTGAACCGCTAGGATATCTGGTTTTTCAATAGAAAGAAAATCTAAAATATTGTCGATAAGTATCCCGCCACCCCAAAGGTTAAGACATATAAACTTAGCTTTCATGATTTGATCTTATTTTATAACAAAAAGACTTTTAGTGAAAATATTTCCTAGGTTTACCAAAAACTTCCTGAAACAGACAGGAATTCACAGTCTCAAGATAGTCTTTAAAAACATTAAGCTGTAAAATAAGATCACTAGTGATGTAATAGCGAAGACCAATTTCAATCGCTGTGATTAGTGGCATATTTGAATCTTGAAAATACTGTTTGATATTGTCGTCAAGATCAAATAGGTCCGAGCCAATTACGGTCACCAGCTCCAGAAGTAACAAAGTAACTTAGTTACAAAAGATTTATAATTGAGAACATGGAATGTCCTAAATGCAAAAAACAAATGATTTTAAAAAGGGAAGATTCAAGTTTTAACTTTAAGGTGAAACCAAAGAAAGAGTATAAAAGAAGTGCTTATTGGTGTGAAATGGATGACATTTGGATTAATATAGAGATTCCAAAAGGCGCTGAGTCTAAATAAATCGGCTCTGCAGCCAAGATGATCAGCCGCCTTTTAGATAAGAATAGTCAATAATTGACAAATTCCTCTTTAATGTTAATAATCAAATTGTGGAAAATATCAAGGGCAAAATCTATTTGACAGTCTTCATTACCGTTTCGCTTATTCTTGGACTCGGAGTTTGGAATAATTACCGACCTCAAATAATTTACGCCTCGTGTGCCGACATCGCTGAAAAAACATCAAACATCATTCAGAATAAAGAAATAGTTATGGTTAATGAAGAAAGTGCATTCGATCAAAACCTCAATGACTGCCTATCTGGAGCCGGCTACTTCGGAAAATAGGTTCTCCTTTTTGTTATAATATATCGGTTCTATCTTTTTATAATAAACTACCACGGGCTAAAGCCCATGGTATTTTGTCGACGAGATTGGATTCTTGCTTCACCCTCGGACTAAAGTCCGTGGATTTCGCAGATGAATTCAATAATCAACTTTGCCGATGTAGCTCAACGGTAGAGCAATCCCTTCGTAAGGGAAAGGTTAGAGGTTCAAGTCCCCTCATCGGCTCCGAAGATTATGTATTATTCGCTTAGACAAAAAAAACAGACCCAGTCGAATCGAAACAAATCGATTCGCTATCTGCTTTTTACAATCTTTTCCGCGGTTGTAATCTTTTTTGCCGGCGCCAAAGCACTTGTTTACGTCATCAACTTTATCGGAAACTTAAAAAATTCCGATACTATCAGCAAATCTGAAGATAAAATCCCTCCGAACATTCCCCTTGTTAATGACATTCCCGACTACACAAATAAGGATAACATTGAAGTTAAAGGTTCTGCAGAGGCCGCATCAGCGGTTACTCTTTCTTTAAACAGGGACACTTACGAACAGGTTGCTGATTCCGACGGGTCATATATTTTTAAGGCGAAGCTTGTTAGCGGCATCAACAGTTTCTTTCTTTTTTCAACTGATTCTGCAGGAAATGAAAGTGTCCATACAAAACAGTACCAAATTGTTTTAGACAAGGACAATCCAAATTTAACAGTGAACCAACCGCAAGACAACTCCACAGTTTACGGAGATAAAAATCGTTTAGTTGAAATTAAGGGTACAAGCGATAGTGATGTTGAACTTAAAATAAATGACAAGTACGTCCTCGTCTCTGACGATGACACCTTCGGCTACAAATACAATTTGCAGCCAGGCGCAAATACAATCACCCTCGTGGCTAAAGACAAGGCAGGTAACGAAGCGACAAAACAACTAACGGTTAATTTTCAAGAGTAGAGGTTTTCCTCGAAAGTCCGAAAAATAGCGCGAAAAGCCCCATATTAAAATTGAAAAAGAGCGTGTTATTAAAAAGCGAACTTACAAGCAAGACCATAATAACCATCTTCACGATGTGGCCATACTCATCTTTTGGCAAAAGCCCTATGATTTTGTAAAAAGATATGAAAAAGATCATTGATCCGACCACGCCGGTCGTTGCCAAAATCGTCAGAAGTGACGAGTCACTTCCCGAACAGGAATGCGAAGCGATATTGTTTTCACCATTAATCACGCGGAATAAACACAAATTATTATATCCAACGCCGAAAAGAGGGTGTTTAAAGAATATTTCTGCGGTTTTTTTGTAATCATCAACTCTTGAGCTGATACTAAACGTTCTTAACAACTCGACACCCGCACTCCTCGGTTTCGGAACTATCAGTAAAAATATAACAACGACGACGGCTACCAAGAGAATTTTTTTAAAGTGTTTTTTAAATCTGTACAAAAGAAGCGCCAAAAGAGTCAGATACCCTGCTCGGGAAAAAGTCAGGATGACTGCGGTAACAAATAAAACTGTGAAAAGTATCTTTACGTATCGTGATTTAATAAGATTTTTTGCTAAAACCAAAACCAGCCCGATATTTAAAACAACTGCAGCGTAACCCGGATCTAGGGTTGTTGAGACAAATCGATAGTAGTGGTCGTCCCAACCGCTAAAGTATAAATCACGCAAATCATAATAAAAAATAAACTGACATGCTCCAAGAAGCATAAAAAAACCAAGCACAACCAAGGTCAGGTTCAAAATATTTTTTTTAATCCTTTCAGAAGCGCATAGATAGTTGACAAGAAATGCAAACGAGATATACGATACCAGCCGGATTAAATACATTAAACCGTAAACGATTGCCGTGGTTCGAAAAACAATCAATGAAAAAACCCAACTTGCAATAAAGAAAAAGATGATTCTTTTTAGATAAGATGAATTGAACTCTGAAAATGTGCAAACAGAGTTAAGCTTTGCTTATATGTCATCCTCCTTGGGGAAACCCCGCCTTTTAAGGCGGGGAGGATGTCATTATTCAAGAACAAGTACGGAAGCGAGAAAAGCGCAAGGATGTCGGCAGGAACTATTCCAAAATTAAAACCCAGTGCTGTTAAGTTGATCCGCAGCAGTTGTCCAAAGGGGAAAAGCAAAAGAAAAGCGACGACAATTACATATGCATAGGCTTTTTTAATAGTTAAGTTTGTGGGTATCATAGTTAACTTTTGGATTTTTGATATTTATAGATTCCGACAAACGATACTCCATCAGGTTTGAAAAACTTTTTCACAAGTGTCAAATATTTATCCATTCCGGCTAAATTATCATCTCTCGAGATAAAATAGAATGGGTAGATGTTACCAACAAAATCATCCGGAAGTGGAAGTTTGATTAACCGTGCATCAAAATACATTGGCACAACCGTTGCTTTTTTGTCCTTGAGAAAATATGCCATGACAGCACTTTCGGGATTGCCGGCATCGACGCGAACGCCAAGGTACAGCTTCCGGTGACTACTCTCAAGACTTTGAAGATAAGTTATTGCGTGAGTTACGCCATATCCGGATGTAAACCCATTCTGATAAATTGATAGCCCCAGGTGGGGATAACTTTTGTTTAGCAAAGATATGTAACTGTTGATGTTTATGATTTGAAAAAAAGTAATTAATGCCGGAACAATCAGGGTGAAATAGAAGAAAATCCTCAGACTGTTATTGACCGCCGTAAATCCCGCCGCACAAATAAATATCAAAAATATTGAAAATGGGGCAATGTATCTGTCGTTAATTTCTTTGGAAGTAAAGATCATAATAATCAGCGGCAACATAAACAAAAAAAAGATTTTTAATTCACTCGATCTTACCTTCCGCAAGAAACTTACCAATGAAATAACAAAAAATAAAAGGTAAACATTAAAATACCAAAGGAAAAGATGGAAGCTTTTGACAAGATTGTCTATCAAAATTTTTAGAAACACCGCTGGTGGCAAATTCAGACTAAGCAGATAGCGGTCGTTACGTGTAAAAATCAGATGTGCTTGCTCTTGAAGCATAAGAGGTGCCAATAAGCAAATAAAGACACAAAAATAACACACCGCTGAAAGGAATATATTATTTCTATTTTTTGGATCAACAAAAAATTTGTAGATAAAATATAAACAAATTGGTCCAAGCAAATATGCTGCTGATGCTTTTGTAAAAAAGGCCAGGTTTAAAAACAAAGCCGAAAAGATGATGTCTTTTACTCTAAATTTTTGCGAATACTTTATTAAAAAATAGAAGCTCCATAAAAGAAATGTTGTTAAGACCGGCTCTTGCAATGCTTGCCGATCAAAAAATGTATAAATTGGGGAAAGAATGTAAAAAACACACACCAAAAAGACGCCTTCTCTCTTGTCAAAAACAGCTTCTGAGATTTTTTTCAAAACAATTAACGTGGAAAATCCGATAAAAACGCTGACTAGCCTGCCCGCCAACAAGGGGTTAGCAAAGACCTTTAACGCTTGTGAAATCAAAATAAAGTGGAGGGGGGGTTTACCGTCATAAAGTGAATAGAAAGTTGGTACATACCCAAAACGCATTTTATTTGCCCAATCGATATATATGGCTTCATCGTTAAAAATTGGCAAGGTTAATAAATTAAACAGCCTTGTCAAAAAATATAAAAAGGATAAGAGCAAAAACCAATGTTTTTTTAAAAACTCCACAATTTGCGGCATACTACTACACTGAAAGTTTATCACCCCTGTTACCTTTCTGAATATTTCCTTGAAGCCAAGCGTACGACCAGGAAAGAAATGTATGAAGCGACATGAGAACACTTGCGACGAAGCCATGCGTACCATCACGATATCCACGAAGAAATATATAATTTTTAAAAAATTTTCCAAGCGAAAAAAATAATATTTTAGAAAAGCTGACACTTTTCCCTGCGTTTAGATTTTCTTGTGCATGAAGCCTGAAATAACAGTTTAGCTTTTCGATAAATTTGTGAAGCGTAAGTGCAGTATTATGAATAAGCGGCGTGTTAATTTCACCCAGATTTCCGTTAATCTTCCAAACTTCATGCACGCGCCGAACCCACTTACCAGAATTTTTTAAACCAACGCGAACCAACTTGTCATTTCCCATTTCCGTAGCAATCATGACATGATTTAAAAAATTAACTTTTCGCGTAACATAATAGCCTGCAAAATTGTTGTTACCGGCTAACCTTTTAATCTCGTCCACAAAATTCTCATTAACCGTCTCGTCACTATCAATGTAAAACACCCAGTCGTAGCTACATTTTGTTAGAGCGAAATTTCTTTGTGCGGAAAAGTCGCCGTTGAGGGTGTGATTGAAATATCTGATACCTAAACGCTTACAAATATTTTCTGTCTGATCGCAGGAGTTATCATCAATAGCAAGGACCTCATCAAACTCTTTAAGCGATTGGTAGAGCGGTCCAATCACACTCCCCGAATTGTGGGTTAAAATTACGACACTGATTTTGCTCATAAATTCTTTTTTAAAATTGTTACACCTGACACTGAATACTTTTGCATCGATACAAAGGCTTTGTCTTCAAACGACTTATCTTCCACTATTATATATTCAACTTGTGGATTTTTTTGACTATTGGTCAGATTACCCAACCTTACCGGTTCGTTTCCAAACATCCACAAAAGATAATCATAATTTTGCGCGAAATCTCCATCAAACTGGTCGTTTTCACCGATTCTTCTTAGCCAGATTGCTTTTGAGTTACTGTCATTAACCAAAAACGTTGCTACTTGTTTTTGTTGAAAATAGGTCGTTATCACTTTGTTCTGCCTCAATTTGAGATAAAGTACGATGTTAAAAAATAACACTGAACAAATCAAAAGTAGAAGAAAGAGCGATATTCTCCGCGGAAAAAGTCTAACTAGTGCAACCGTTATCAAAATTAAAATAAATGGAGAGATAAAGAGAAAGTAATGATTAGGTGTCTCGCCGTGTAAAGTCAGTAAGAACAAAGAACTTCCGGAGATAATTATAAGGTTTTGCGAATATTTTCCCAGTTTCGTGAATTTAATCAGTGTAAAAAGTAACAGCGTAAAGACAGTCAATGCTGCCAAAATGTGGAGTGTTTTAACGTCTTCAAAAGACAAAAGATTTCCGACAAATCCGAAAAACATTTGGTATCCGGAAACTAACGCGTCTTGTGGAACATTTCCCGCATTAATTACCCAAAAAACACTCAAAACCCGATATGGAAACCATAAAAACAATTTTTGTAACATGACAAAATGATTTTGAGCATCATATATAAAAAGTGGGGAGAGCGGCAACAAGACAGCAATGAGTAAGATAAATAAATCCTTAAACGAGAGCTTAATCTTACGCAGAGTAATAAGCAAAAGAATCGCTGGAGCCAAAACAAGTGTCGAATAATGAAAGTTCAAAAGCAATCCAACACTGAAAAAAAGCCAGAAAAGACCTTTTTTCGTATCTAAAAACTTTAAAAGCAGAAATAGTGTTAGATATGAAAAAGTTACTGTGTATGTATAAAATCTACCAAGGTATGCATACCCCAATAAAAACGGTGATAGTGAAATAATCAGCGATGACAAAACTGCGATTTTAGAACCCCAAAAGCGTTTTACAACAAAGTAGTTCAAGAAAATTGCAAGACAGCTAACAAGCAGCCCAAAGTACATGTGGGTTGCCGGATTAAACTTAAAAAAAATCAAAATAGGGCCATATATCCAATAGAAAAGTGGACCAAAGTTCAACCAAGGATGAGAAGTTGGCGGACCGATTAATGGGATGCTATTACTTAAATAGGCGTTTTTTATGTCTAGCAAATTATCGGCAACCTCCGAATCAAGATAAAAAAGTTTGTTAGACATATAAAACCTCAGATACGCGCCCAGTGCGAAAATTAAGATGAATACCAAATCATATTTGGTTAAGCGGCAGATGAATTCGACAAACGAAGCGGCAACCACTCCGAAGTGTTTCTTAAAATAATAAAAACGGCTTTTGTAAAAATATTTTTTTAATTTTTTATTTTGTCTGTCACTCCACTTGTGGACAATTTCGGAAGTCGGTATGATAACAATTTTGTACCCCAACTGTTTGACGCGAAGACAAAGATCCGACTCCTCAAAGTACATAAAAAACCGCTTATCAAAGCCGCCGACTTTTTTAAAGACCGAGGCTCTTATCATAAACGCGGAACCGGGGACAACGTCTGCTTCACGGACTTTGTTAAAATCTTTGTCCAGGAGGTTGTAATTTTTCGCAATTGGGTTACCGGAAAAGAGTCTGTTGATAATCGATAATGAAAATATTCCTCTTAGTGGTGTCAACTTTCGTGAGCCAAGTTGTTTAAAGACAATTCCCCTTGTATCAACAAGGTTTGGTGCAACAATTGCAACGTCGTCGTTTTTTTCTAAAAAGTTATAAAGCACGTCAATACTCCCCTTTTTCATTTCGGTGTCGGGATTAAGAAATAGCAAGTATTTTCCAACTGAGATGAGCGCACCTAGATTATTTCCGGCCCCATAGCCGCCATTAATTTTGCTTCTAATTAACTTTACCTTAGTGTGGAATTGCGAAAGAATTTTTTTGATTTCTTTAGAGTGACCATTATCAACGACGATAATTTCCAAATTCTTTTTAAATCCGTATTTTATTAATGACCTAATTGATTGTGAAAGATCGGTCAGACTATTGTAGTTAACATATATTATCGAGAGATCAGGTTTTTTCATATCGTTATTTTTCTATATAGCTATTCCAAAAGGTTTGCAAGATAAAGATGATCATCAAAGGAGAAACGGTATACAAAATCCGATCGGCAAGCGAGTTGATGTGCCTTACCGGATCAAGCGGTGTTAACATAAAGATTATAACGTAGCAAGCAATTACCATGCCAATCACAACAAGTAGATAGACATAATATTGTTTAAAAATAACCCTGTAGGAAAAGACAAGCGTAAGCAGAAACAGGGGGAACAAAAAAAGAAAATTTCCAACATCAAAAAATTGTTGAAATATTACAACAACAATTGTCGCCAACCTGTCAAAATGCACCCCGCTCGATGCGTCGAGAAGAGAAGGGAAACGCAAGATGTCCCGAATAACATACCAGGGGGAAACAATCAAAAGCGGAACTGCTAAATATTTTAAGTTTGTAAACTTTCTTTTTGCAAAAGAGGTTAGGGTAAACATTATCGCTATCGCTGCCAAAAATACCATTCCGTCCTCCTTAATATTTGCAGCGGCAGAAGCCAAAAGTAGGCTGATTGAAAGATAATACAGTTTTTTACGAAAAATCCCTTCCAGAAAAAAAATAACACCCGTCGTTGCAAAACACATTAGAATTAAATCGGCGTAGCCGGCGTATTTTCCCGCCAAATGATCAAAATTGGCGGGAAGCGAAACTAACAAAAAAATTCCAAGAACAGCAAAAGAAAAATTAAAACGGCGCAGCAAAAATTTGTAAAGGACAACTAAAAGTAAGAGATAGCATAATATCCAAATTATGTTTCCGAAAAAAATGCTGAACTTTCCGATCGTCAAAAAGATAAACGCCAAATATAACGGCAGAAAAAGCGGGTAACTTGAACGGATATATGTATCGGTTAAACCTTCTTGGCCCAATAGCGGGTTCGTAAAAATGCTAAAATCAATTGTTTTATCAACAAAAAAAGCGTTTGCTTTGTAATACCAAATGCTTATTCCGTCCCATCCGATTGCATTTCTGTGCAAAAAAAATCGCAAAAAAATCAGCGAGAGTTGAAAGACAGTTATCAAAAGAAAAAACAAAAGAAGCGGACTATCTACTTTGCGCAAGTTGATTTTAACTTTAAAAAGATACTTCTCTTTCAAGAAAAGTGGTAGAAATATAAGCCATGGTAGACCCAATTTTAAAGCGCTAAATTGTATCCCAACAAGCGAATAAAGCTGCATCTGAAATGAAATTGCCGACATGCCGATGAAAAAAGAAGTGGCGATAAACAAAAGTCCGGAAACACTTTTGTCCTTCATAAATAACCTGAATACGCAAGCACCGGCAAAGAAGGTAAAAATTATGGCAATGACAAATTTAATTAAAATCATTTTTCGAGTATAGTCCGCTTCTTAGTTGAAACATATTAACCGTGTCATAAACGACAAGATAATCCCAATCCCTTAATTCAACGGCTGTGTAATCAGTGCTCCACTTCGCAACCAGAGGATAGGAAAGCAGATTGAAATACATGTACGCCAGGCCGTCGTCGGAAAGAAAAACTACAGAGTTTCCCTTTTTAATTCTGCTTTTTGCCAAAGCTGACAATTCATCCACACTCATACTTTGGACTTTTTGTATATTTCCCTCGTATATTTTTGAAACAGTCTTTTTAAAAACCCGAAAGGCGTCAACAACTAAAAATACAAACACCCAAATTCCAAAAAGTAACCAAAATATTTTTTTTCTTGAGCTAACTTTACTCATGCTTGTTTGTTGATATAAGTTTGTTCATGTACTCTTCTAATTTTTTCCCATGCACCTGCCAAGTCCATTTAGCTTTAACCAATTTGACAGCTGCCGACGACATTTTTTCGTACAGTTTCCGGTTATTTTGAAGCTCCTTAATTTTTTTTGCAAATAAATCCGCATCGCGTTTGAGCAAATACCCGCTGACTTCATTGACCAGCGTCTCACGATATCCACCCTCATCGACTGCAAGAACCGGCGTTGCACACGCCATCGACTCCAAAGCTGCCAACCCAAAGGGTTCTTTATATGATACACAAAGCGTTAAAAACGCCTCGGAATAAATCTTTGCCAACTTCAGATCATCCGTCTCCCTAAGCGCTCCTTGATGATAACCATAGATCTTAATCTCACACTTGGTCTTTGACGATATCGATTTTATAAGTTGATAACCGTTAACGAAGTTTTTTTCGCCGATAAATAATAAATAATTCTTTCTTTTTACGACATACTTATGAAATTTTTTAACATCCACACCCAAATGATCGACTGCAGTTTTTTTCAGCCGATAAACGCGGTTACCATTTTTTTTCGTAAAGTTGGAGTTACAAACGACAAAGTCAGCAGACTCAATATTTTCTTTATCAATATTTTTTCTAATTAACCTGGTGATTTTTTCATAAAGATAATTTAAGCCGGTCAATTTTTCTCCAAAGGACACCTCTTTTTCGTAAGCCAACCTCAAATACTCCTGGCAAAAATATAATGATGGAGTTTTCAAATGTCTTAAGATAAAAGGAGCCTGCGTATAGCGATCGGCATGCACAAGAACTAAATCGTATTTTTTATGATCGATGTCCGAAGCGATTTTTCTGTTGAGAGAATTTAGAAAGAAAAAATTTTTATGGTCAGCGATAAGTCTATTAATAATGCCGCTTTTATTTAGCTTGATTTCAAACGTGTAAGAAAAAACGTTGGCTACTAAATCTTTAAGATTCCATAAAGTCTCATCTGTCGAGTTGTATTCGTAAAGGTCAACGTCGTGCCTTTTTATTAGATAACTTAACTGCTCAAAGAGCGTTCTCTTGGCACCTCCGACAGGTAAATTATGAAATACTGCAATCTTCATATAGTTTTAACAGCTTCAATATAAAGCCAATGTCCTTGCGTTTGGCTAAATTCAAATCTGACTACTTTTTTTAGTACAAAAAGCTCCACTTTAGCCACTATCGACGAAGGAATGAATTTTGTGATTTTGGAACTACTTAAATACGACCATAGCTCTCTTTTCTTTATTTTAAAAGTGAACATGCGAAACAATAAAAACCAAACTTTCACTGTGTCTTCGTCCATGTACAAGTAATGCTTTCGAATCTTTAGACCATTTTTAAAAAGAATTTTTTTCCACGATTGTAAACTTCTGTAATGAAAGTGTTTCACTCTTTCGTTGTAGCTGATAAACCTTTCGTCGGATGCTGTAATTTTCTTTAACTCCTTTTTTAAAAAATTGTTTGTAGTTGTAAAACAAAAAAATCCTCCTTTTTTCAATACACGAGAAATTTCCGAAATCGCCTTAGCGTCATTTTGAATATGTTCAAAGCTGCTATTTGAAATCACTTGTGAAAAAGAATTGTTTTTAAAAGGCAGAGCTCTTGCGTCGGCCTTAATAACCTTTTTATAAATTGATAATTTTCGAGCTTTGGGGATATCGCTCTCAATAACGTCAATTGCACAGTCAAAATACTTGCCCTTAAATAGAAAGTCGTCCACCTCACCATCTCCGCAGCCAACATCGAGGTTTGGGTGGATAAATTTAATCTTATTCCAAAGAAGCGCCTCATATGTTCGAAGTACAACGTCAGAGGGGATATACCAAAATTTCTGAAGCAGTTTTTTTAGTGTTTCTTCTTTTAACTCGTCTTTCATTTAAACTCCTTTTTTAAATAAAAAATGATTATCGGAATAGTGGATATTGTTGCAATTATTGTAGAAATACATGCCCCGATAATACCGTAGATTTTAACCAAAGGATATATCGTAATAATCAGTACAATTAATCCAACTAAAATGAAATTCATGGCATATTCCTGTTTTTTGATGCCGTAAAAAAGCGGTGTAACGGAACCCGTTATTGCTCTCAATATTCCAAAAAACGCCAACCACCTGACAACTGGAACTGCCTCAAGCCATTGGTTGCCGAAAATCATGACAATATTTTTGGCGAAGATGATTAAAAGTATTCCCAGGGGAATAACTAAAAGTGATATTACGAACGTTACTTTTGTAAACGCTTTCTTTAACCTCTCTTTACTGTGCGATATTTTTGAATACACGGGAAGCGTTACTCTACCGAAAATCTCCCCCGTCTCGTATATCGGAACCGTTGAAAGTTTATACGAAAGTTGATATATACCCAAACTTGAAACTCCTAAAATCCTGCCGACAAAAATATCATCAAGATTATGGAAAAGATAGTTAAAAATACCCGTTAGCGTGATCCACTTTCCTCTCGTAAAAACATACTTCAATTGAGAAATATTCAACTTGAGCTTCGCGCGTGGCTTTATAAAAAACCAGGAAATTAAAATCTCAATAAAGACACCAACGATCATTCCCATAAATATCGCTTCAGAAACCCTGAATTTATAGCAAAAGTAAATAGAAAAAATCGCGTCAAGTAGATATAGAAACACTCTGATAGTCATCTGTTTATCGAACTGAAATTTCTTTTCAAACTGCACCATCGCAGGATTGATCAGACCACGCAAAAGTGAGACCAATGCAACTAAAAGCAGAGTTTGTGTTGTACTTCTGATGTTAAAAAACTGCTTAACAAAAGGGTTAAGAAGAACAATTACTAGTGCAATTAGAACTGCCCGCGTTAGCGAGACAAAAAACGCAGAATCAAGAAATTTTTTCAAACTGTTCTTCTCCTGAATTAGAAAAACATTAATCCCCGTGTCAGTGAAAGTATCCAATAGTCCCATCAAGAGAGTTGCTATCCCAAAGATTCCAAACTCGACGGGCCCTAAAATCCGTGCTATTAACGCGACTTTGATAAAACCAATAATTCTAATTGAAGCGCGCATTAGTGTCTGATACTTTAAGCCGTGAAGTGTTTTTCGGTAATATCCCATTTGCTATATTGTAACTCACTCTATGCGGCCATGATATCATTACCAAAAGTAGGTTTGTATGGATAAAAAAACAATTAACAAGATTGCAAAATATTTCTTCTTACTTTCGTTTTTCTTCTATCTATATACAATCTTTCTTTTTATTATCGGCAGCTACGAAGTTGATATTTTTGATGGCAGTCTGCGAATTCTTTCTAAGATATATATCGTACGAGGACTAACTCCGTATCGAGACTTTTCAGTTGTCTATCCTCCAGGTATTTTTCTTGTCTTTGGAAAAATCTTTCCATATCTTTCAATTATTCAAAACAACATTATTCAATCACTTTTTTACATTTTGCTGACAACTTCAATTCTGCTAATGTTAGGTTTTCGCAATCGAAAAACAGTTGGATTGTACTGCCAACTTGCTATCGTTATCTTGTTTATATCAGCCGTTATCAGAATTTTTGAAAGCAGTGAAGCATTCTCTTTACTGCTTTTATTATTAAATGTTCTTTTGCTTTTAAACTACATTAAACGGCAAAGTATCAAACCACTCTTCTTTGCTTTCGCCGTTACATTTGCCAGCGTTTGGTTTCGCTGGGATTGGATGTTATTTCTTCACGGACTTTACTTTTTGATCTTCATCTCTTTCCGACTCACAACGAAAAAAAATGCTTTTGTTTTAGTTACACTTTTCCGGTACATCCGCCTTTCACTTTTAGCGTATCTTTTATCTTTATCTTTATTGCTATTCTATTTACAAAAGCTTAATGTTTTGAAAAGCGCGATTGATTTTATCTTTGTTATACCAGTATTTTTAACCACCAGCTACAGAGATTTACCGCTTCCCATTCCAAAACACCCGTTACGTCCGGAAATACTTATTTACCTTTGCATCGTAATCTACGTATATCTTCTGATCAGAAGTTCAAAAAAAATAGCAATTTCTTCGCTTGGTAACCAGCATCTTTCTAAACTTCTTAGTAGTGTAATCCTTTTATCCTATCCTCTCGTGTTTGTGCTCTACGCTATCGGTCGATCCGACTGGCTCCACGCAGTTCCTTTATGGTTTGCTGTCAGTATCATCTGGGTGCTTCTCAACAAATCACTAAATTTATTCAGTCAAACGAAGCTTTTCATTATACTTTTGACATTTTTACCGTTAGCGGCTTGGTATGTTAAAGTATCATACATACTTGTACCTCGATATAATTTTGCGCGTTATCAAATTGATCTGCAAACATCGGATTGCCGCCGGTTAACGAACAATGTCCCAGGAAAGTCAATCTTTGTTGGGCGTCTTTCGTACGATAAATTTCTTTGGAATAACGCTTCGTTATATTTAGTGAGAAGCGATTTAAAACCTGCCAGCTCATTTATTACAGAAGAACCGGGAATCCACAATAGCTGTAAATACGGCAAAATTATTGCAGGTGAGCTTCAAGTTTCGCAAAAACCCATGCTCGCGGTTCTTGCAAAAAAACCACAGGAACCCGAAAACAAAAAAACACGAGAGATGAAATCCTGTGGTCAGATAGAGCGCTATCTCCAAAGCAACGACTTCACAAAAATTGGAAGTTGCCAATCGTTGGGGGAAGATTACGAAGTAAGGTTATATAATTGATCACCTTATTTCCCGAGCTGTTTGTGAACAAAGATATTAATCTCTTTCAAACCTTTTTCTAAAGTTACCTTGCGTGTCCAACGTAAAAGTTTTTCCGCCTTCGTAAAATCACAAAGTCTCGCCCGAACGCCTTGAATTTTATCCATTTGGTATTCCTTCTTGATTTTAATTCCCTCAATCTTTGTTATCATATCGACAAGTTCGTTAATGCTGACGTGATCAGATGTACCAAGATTTACCGGTTCATTAATATTAGATTTCATCAACAAATAAATCCCCTCGCAGCAATCATCAACGTGGCAAAACGATCTGACTTGCTGTCCGTCACCCCAAATCTGGACTGTTCCACCATTACCTGCCTCAATGACTTTTTTTGTTAATGCCATTGGCGCCTTCGATTTTAAGGTATCAATTAAAGACTCAGGGCCGTAAATATTGAAAAATCTTGCAATGCGAACGTCTAAACCAAAATCAGTTTCGTAAGATTTATACATCCGCTCCGAATATAATTTCTCCCATCCGTATTCGCTATCTGGCAGAGCTGGATATGAATCTTCTTCACGCAGCGGTTGAATGTTTCCTTCCATCTGTTTCCAAACAGGATACACGCAAGCGGATGATGAATAAAATAAACGCTTTACGTGAGAACGAACAGCCGCTTCGGCAGTATTCAGATTTATTGTCGTGTTGTCTCGTACCAAAACCGCCTTTTCTTTTGTCGTATATTCGATACTGCCGTTAAGTGCGGCCAATGCATAAACTTTATCTATATCTTGCATAGCCTCCATGCAATTCCTGAAACTTCGAATGTCTAAAAGCTTAAACTGGCTAAAATCGTCTAGTGTTGAAAATTGAGGATACTCGATATCTACACCACGCACAAAATAGCCCCTCATTTTCAAATACCGTGCCAGGTGGTGACCAATAAAACCACCTGCACCAGTTATTAATATTTTCTCACTCCTTTTCATTATTAAAGGGCAGAAAGCAGATTATTATATAGCATTTTCTTCATCTTTTACTAGCAATAAACAGGCTTTGTCCAGCGAATGGCCGTGCAAAAGAAGGCAAAGATAAGTACATCCTAATCAAAAAATCTGAAATTGGCAAATGAGATTGCATCGTAGCTGGTGTAAAACGTTTTTCAAAAATCTTCAATTGAAATCCTGAAATATTCAAGGCTTCAATAACACTTCTGCCATTTAGGGCGATATGGTGGTCAATCCGATCCCAATATTTTTCTTTAATCAAGTCGATATTCGGTTGGACAATAATCAACGTACCCCGCCTCTTAAGCAACTTCCTAGACAATTGCATAGTTTTCACAACATCCGGTTTTTTTTCCAAGTGTTCGAGAAAGTTGCTCATGAAAATTACATCAAACCTTCCAAAATACTTTTTAGGAATCTTTGAAAACGGCTTAACAATTTTTATAACATCAGAGTCTGCATACTTTTTTATTAAATTCGAAGAATCGATGGCAATTTTATTCCTACATATAACGTTGTTGATAAATTCACAAAAACCAGCGCCGACATCCAAAACAGTGTCAGTCTTTTTGACATATCTTTGAAAACAGACTTTAATTAATTCTCTCCAAATCAGTTCCCGTTTTTTAAAATCACTTTCATCAAAGCGTACTTCCAAAAAACTTTTCATCTTTATTTGTATAACACAATTTGATTATTTCATCAAAACAAAAATGGTATTCTTTTTTTTCACAAATACTTGCGTTAGACTAACAGGTATCCATGTATCAACAAAAACCAGAAATTAGTATTATCCTACCAGTCAAAAATGAAAGGAAAAATCTTGCTTGGACAGTTGATAAAATCCGTAAGGTCGTTCGGCCAAAATTTGAATTAATTATTGTCTATGATGATGAAAAGGACAACACCTTACCGGTTGCACGCAAACTAGTTTCAAGGCACAGAAACATCCGTTTGGTTCGTAACGATTTTGGAAAAGGTGTAGTCAACGCAACCCTGAAAGGTTTCAACACCGCTCGCGGAGAAATTTTAGTAATGATGGCTGCCGACCGAACAGACGACCCTAAAACTTTAAACTCGATGTATGAAAAAATTGAACAAGGTTACGATATCGTTTGCCCAACCAGATATTCCAAGGGCGGACGAATTGTTTCCAAAGTCACACTTAAATCTGTCCTTTCACGGCTATCAGGAATAACAACACCATATCTTCTTGGAATTCCTACATCGGATCTGACCTATTCTTATAAAATGTTTAAAAAAGAAATTTTGAAAAGTATTAAAATCGAATCGAGGGGTGGTTTTGAATTTGCGGAGGAGCTTTTGATCAAAGGATATTTTGCCGGATTTAAAGTCACAGAGGTCCCAACATTTTGGGTCGACAGAAAATACGGTAAATCGAAATTTAAGCTAATGAAATGGCTACCTAAATATATTTACTGGTACTTGTTTGGAGTTTACCAAAGATTCAAAAGATCTATATAGTAATCAATCCTGACAAAAAGCCACACATTACGGCGATATCGGAAGCAAACTGGACAACAACTCCAGACAGACCTGCTAAACAGTCATTTGTCCGCGTGTAAACTTTTTTAAACGCCCAGAACATGTAAAAGACCACTCCCAAAACGAAAGGCAGTTTCAAAACGGGGAAAAGGGGAATAAATAAAATAAAGTAGAGGGCGAAAATGTAACGCAGGTAAATAAAGGCAATTTTGATGTTATGCGTCGAAAATTTTTTCGTCGGATGCCACCAAATTCCCGAGCGTGCATCGCCCTTTGCATACAAAAATATTTTTTTAAAGCCTTCGATCAAAGTTAGAGGGAGTTGCCAATAAACAATGGCATCTTTTACACGGGCAATTTTTGCACCTGCCTTTATGATATTGTAATTAAACATCGTATCTTCAGCTGTGTCTTTTAGCCCCTCTGGAAACCCACCAACTTTTTCCCACAAAATTTTGCGGAAAGCCAAAGATCTGGCTGCAATTTTCGAATCAGTAAAAGGCTGGGTGATTTTTTTAATCCAGTGTTTTTCCGCAACACATCCGGCGTCGGTCGTGACAATTACATCACCGCTTGAAGAGCGGATTCCGATATTTCTCGCCTCAGATCGTGTCGTTTTGAACTCCAAAAGTTTCAGGCCTTTAATGACTTTCTGATAACTTTTAATAATATTAACTGTTTTGTCGTTTGACCCTCCGTCGACAATGACGATCTCATCCGGTTGCCTTGTTTGGGAAATAAGCGATTCGAGAAGTGCTGCAATAGAAGGTTCCTCATTAAGAACCGTGACAACGAGAGAAACTTTCATTTGGATAAATATTATACATCGTTTTTCAGCCTTTCAGAATAGGATTTGAAAAGCTGAATCAGTTCCGCATCACCAGGATCAAGCGGCGAAATTCCAAAACTGTCATCAGTCTTTAAAGCCCAATTCCAAAGAATTAAACCCTGAAGATTGTTTTTTCTTGCTGACTCCAATAAGTTTTCATAAAGAGTATATCGATCAATTCCACCATTATCATCAGGTTTTTTTGAAAAACCAACTTCCTCAATAAAGAACGGCATACCTGCATTTTTTGCAAATGCTGTCCAAAGGTTAACAATCGAGAAGTTATTTGCACTAACTGATGGATCAAAATAGTCCAAATACAAATGCCCTGACAACACATCAATACTTACATTATTACTTACATCATTTATTGTCGGACCCGTTGTGTATGGATTTATGGACAAGTTGTCAAAATGTCCTTCTATCCCGGTCGTTACGATGTGATATTTATCCAAAGATTTGATATGGCTTGTCATTTCGGAAAACCAATCGTTGACAACGTTCGCTGTAGATAACGATGAACTTCTTGGTTCATTCATAAGTTCCCACGTCATAATGGTTGGGTCGTCTCTATAGTTAATCTCCGTCAAAGTATTTTTCCTAAGTACAATTGCATTGACATAATTTTTGTAAATCGTTCTGACACGACTGTCGGTAAAAAATCTATCCAAATCCGATGGTTTGTCATTAGGTAAATCAACCCATTTCAAATATTGCCTTACACCACCGTAAGCTTCCCAGTAATTTGATAGTGTTAAGATAACATTCATGTTAAGTTTTCCCGCCGTTGCTAAGATATAATCCAGATTATCAAGCAAGGCTTCATTGTATTCTCCCGGCTTTGGTTGCAGCACATTAAAGTCACCTTCGCCAAAAACCCAGAGACGAACAACTTCAAATCCACTGGCTTTTGCAGATGAAAGTGTGGAGGCTATCTCACCTGTTGAACGGTAAATCAAATCGTAAGAATTTACCCCAATAAATCTAAGGTTTGCATCGTCAACCTTAAACTGTTCGTCATGGATGTAGACAAAGTTTTTCGGGACTTCTTTTCTTTTATATACATTCAAAAAATCAAATTTTTGCGAAAGATCGTAATATTTTAGAAAGTTTGAATGGTTGTTTTTTATTAAAGCGTTGTAAACAGGATCTCCGACGTCACCATTGGCCATAACAATCCACTGCGAATACTCCTGTGGATTTTCCAAAGCAGATTGCCAGTATTTTCCTGTGCCCTCGTGAATAAATCTTTTTAAATCAAAACCCGTACTAAATGCAAGTGCGTTATTGTATGAAAGTGCGGTAAGTATCAGACCTTTGCCGGGTGCATTTTCTTTTAGCCAGGTGCTTACATCACCAACCCTTAGCGAACTTGACCCCATTTGCCCATCGATCAAGTCAATCACATACGCCTCCTTTGCCATCATCAGATAGCTAAAGAGAATAAGAACTAAAACCAGCCACCTAATAAAATTTCCCTTTTTGATTAAATACGCGGTAAATACTGAAACAGCTGGCAAAATCATTAAACCGTATCGCGCATTAAATAATGTTCCTTTAAGTCCTTCTGTAACATTAATTTTCAATTCAGGAAGTACAAGCACTGAATTACCACCATAAAGAGATGATATGTGGAAGAAAATCGGTGCAAGAAGTGTCAGTAGTACAACAAATGTATCGTTAAATTTATCCTCTTTAATTGCAATTAAAAAACCTATCAGTGCGGATAAAAAAACAAACAAACCTACATTATCGGCCATTGCCCACCAGTAAGCGGAGACGGAAAGTAAAATGTTTCCTTCTGTAAAAAGTTTTCCCGCCCCACTAATCACCGCTTGTTGAGCTTTCGCAGAATACGGTCCAGTTAAAAAAAACAGAGGATCTTTAAAAATCGCCCAGTTCCATAAAACCCATAGAGCAATTCCCAAACCAGCCAAAAGTCCATACATTAACAAAATACCCCATAAACTACTGTTAGTTAACGCAATTCTAACTTTTACAAAAAAAGGCTTTTCCTTTAAAGAAATTAATACCTTTCGTAGACGAATGATAAAGATACTCAAAGCAGTCAATAAAAACAACATCCATCCGTCATATCTGACTAACGTCGCCAAAAGAACTGCCAGACTAAGAAGTAGGAAATCTGTGAGTTTGTCACTTTGAACCCAACGCAACAAATAATAAGTAGCGGCAATAGAGAATGAAAGTAAAGTAAGTTCCGTCATCGGTGTCGACTGCATATATAGCAAATTCACATTTAAAGCAAAAAGTAGTGTACAAATAACAACAGAAAATTTATCCTTAACAACAAATGCCAATAATTTGGATACATATATACCGGACACGACATAAAAAAACATCGAAAATACCGACCCGGCAAGGCCTGTTTGCCACATCCAGTCATTCCAAACTAGTGGAAGCATAAGAAGGTGTGGCAGCGGAAGCCAAACTCCACCAAGTTGAGCAAACCCAGGTTTTAAGTTGTCGATAATTAGTCGCGCCATATCCATGTGAGCCCGAGAATCGTTGTATGAAAGAATTAAATCCTTTGAATAGAAATAGGCGAAAGCCAAAAGACTCAAAAGAATTAGTGTGCCAATTAGAATAATTCCGGCACTTTTTTCAAGTTGTGGAGCCACTTTTGCAAAGTTTGGCAGTTCGATGTTTAGACCTTCCTTTTTAAAACTAATTTTCATATTCACTCCTATACAATAAAATCAAGTTAATTAGATACAAAACGCTAACAACGGAAATGATAAGAAAAAAGAATGTCTTCAAATCAAAATATTGATTTAATAGGTTGTTGTAAACAAAGGAAGATGAATGGTTGTCACTTATCATCTGAAAATTAAACATGTACTGAACTTTTGGAAGTGATGCTGATTCGACCTCCTTTGAAGGGGCCAGGGCGTTTGTTGTCAATGCCCCGGCGGTATTAACAGCTAGGCCGTAAATGAATAAAACAGAAAATAGAGCCAACATTAATAGGTTTTTCCCATATTTATTCAAAACAACCCCTAATAGAATCGAGTTACAGGAAAAAAGGGGAATAAGGTACCTTGGTCCAAATGCCCAACCGCCCCATGGGTCACCCCACATTAAGTACAAAATTAAAATTAATAACTGAACAACAAATACTAATCGAATCGTCTTTTTGTTATCATCACTTGATTTAGAAAAAACAAAAATTACGAAAATTGACAACAACATAACCGGTGCATAAAAAACAAATCCCCTCTCCGATGAAGCAATCAAGACCTGAAATCCGTTAGCAACATTGGACATTTGAAAAAAATTTGATAAGGATTTATTCGAATCTACAGCCTGCTCGCTGTTTGAGCGTGCCGCTTCAATGTCGGGTTCAAGAACCTGCACATTTTTGACACCCCGAACTGTACCTGCAAGCTGAAACATATTTCCATAAACATATTTACTAAAGGCAAGATTTGGAATTATCCCCACAACAAACGCCAAAAAAGCAACAAAGATTGAGTAACTGAGCTTTACAATTATCTTCTTTCCAACCTTTATATCTATAAATTTAAAATAGCTAAGTAGCAAACTGGTTATCGATTTTTTTTTCAGAAATAAAAACAAAGACAACAAAATAAAAAACGTTGTAAAATGGTGCTGGTACAGTGTTATAGCATAAGGAAGAGCTGTTGTTGAAAATAAAAATATTAAACCTGCCAGAATCCCAGCATATTTGTTAGAGGTTAACAAAGCCACAATTTTGAAAATTAAAAATACGTTGATGATGGCAAATATCGAAACGGTAAGAAAAGAAAAATACTGTGAGTAATTAAACTGTTTTCCAAGATAGTAAAGTGGTGAGGAAATAAAAGACACACCTGGTGGAAACAGTGTAACAAATTTACCGTCCCGGTAGGCCAGGTCAGGAATCACATACCTAGCAACTTCTTTTGGAAAATCTAATCGCCGATATTCGAAAAGCGATTGTACTATCGCAAAACGACCCCGTTCCGGAGATAACTCAAAAGGCTGTGTCCTCGCTTGAAGATTGTAAACATCGTTTGCAGACAGGTTTCCCGCCACGCCCTTTACAATTATGCCCAATACTACAGTCGTAATTATAAATGTCACCATTAACAATACATTGATTTTTATGATGTTGGATCGATTTGACATATAAACTACTTTCTAAGTTGATAAAAAAAATATATTTTTCTTCTCTCATATTCCCTCAACGAAACACCGTCTGAGGCCAATTTCATCTTCACATATTTATGAACGTTATTCTGGTTACTTTGTAGTAGCATTTGATCTTCCGAGATTCGTTTATATAATCTACATCCTCTCTTAGCTAAAAGTAACGCACACTCAACTTCTTTGATTTTGAATTCCCACTGAACAAATTCTTTTTTAACTTTTTTAGGTGATCCAAAAATCTTAGTAATGTTGGGAATAATGTTGTGTAAGTTACCATCATAAGGATAAGCAATAAAATCTACGTCGTTATTACCTGGAATTTTTAAAACTGTCGAACCAATTTGTTTCAAATAAATTTTTGTCTTAAGACTCTTTAATTTGTTTATGATATAAAACCCAACTTTTTCGGTGGAATTGTTATGGGGTTCAATTTTAACCTTTACAGAGTTAGAGATCGTAAATGTATATATATACTCAATTGGACCTGTAAATAATAAAACCAAATCCCTCTTAACTAGGTTTAGGGATGAAACAAATTTACCGACAAATTCCTTGTATTTCATATTTCAATCTTAAAAACAATAAACTTCAGGTGTGAGCTCTATCTCACCACTTGGAAACATACTATTTACTTGGGTAACATATTTTCTTATCATTAATTCTCTACTTTTTTGCTCCCCGTTATATATCAGAACTCTTTTGTTGCCAATAATTTCTTCTGAGACATAAGAACTGTAGGGAAAATCTCGCCAAAAAACTTTCGTATTTTTGAGTTTTCTTACAATCTGGTTAACAATCCTGTGGTCAACATGTCCTCCAATCCCAAGTGGTGCAAAGACAATGTCATCATTTTTGATGATTTTGGACAGCCGAACTGCTAGATTTTCCAACAGCACCTTATCGTTGATAGATATTTTTCCATGTAAAACATTTAATCGATAAATCGGGTAAACATAATTCATCTCAGGAATAATCTTACCAACTGTTTTTCGAAAAATATTCGTGTTAATTGTCCTGAACGTTGCGTCAACAAATCCTAGATTAATAATTTGAATATTCTTCTTCTTCAAAGCTTTCTGATCCTCAATCGCTCTCTTTTCATACAAATAGTTTGCATCGTACACATCAGAAAGTTGCAAAAATTTACTTGCACTAAGTGTGTATGGTCCAGAATTACCCTTTGTAAAAACATTAATCACAACAACCTTTTTATTTTCGGAGATCTTCGTCAAAAATCCTCCAGCGGATAAAGCGGCATCATCAAAATGTGGAGAGACAAAAACACATCTTCGCTTGTTCTTAATAATTGTATCGATAATTTTATTTGAGTCATAAATATTCTTATTAAATAGTCCGTTGATATAATCTTGATATCTTTGAACAATGTTTGACCATTTATATTGTTTAACAAATTTTTTAGATTTACTAGAAAGGCTTTTCCTGTAATTTACATTACTTATAAGTCTAATGATGCTGTCAGAAAAACTTTTAATGTCAAACTTCTTAACCTTCAAACAATTTGATTTTGGGATCCATTTGTACCCATCAATATCAAAACACAAAAACGGAAGCGAATAGGACATCGCCTCTAATGCGGTTACCCCAAATGTTTCAAATCTTGAGGGAGAAACGACAAAAAGTGATTTTCTAAAGAGAGCGTCCTTACTTCTATTTTCTACCCTCCCAACATATTTAACACTTTTATTTAGCTTCAAATCATTGATCAACTTTTTAAGTTTTTCAACTTCGCCATTTTGTCCTGAACCCGCAATTACCAGTTTTGCATCTATTTTTAATTCTGCCTTTTTCCACGCATGCAGTAAAAGGTCAAGCCCTTTTTGATTAATTTCAATTCTCCCGATAAAAATGATTGTGTTTTCTTTTTTCATATCTACTTTCTTGGGGATATCAACACCGTTTGGAATAACTCGAATATCGGCAGTTTTATTAACCTTCAATATGTCAGCTCTTGATTTCTTTGATAAAACTATAAAATGCCTGTAAAGCTTCAAACCAAAATTTTGAACCACATCGAAGGGTAGATGATACTTTCTTCTCATATCTTTTCCTGAAAGCATGTGCACGATTGCCACAACCGGTTTTTTCGTCAAAATCGGAAGCAATGAAAATGAAAAAGGAGGGGTTAAACTTTCAAACCACAAGTCATATTTTTCAAAAAGTGCGCGAAAATGTAAACAAACCTGATAAATAATTTGGTCCAGTTTCGGATTTCCTACTGAAAACCCCACCCGTTTGTACTGAACACCGTCAATAATCTCATCTTTTGCACCGTTATAATTCCCAGTTAAAACCAGCAAATTGTAATGTTTGACTAACTGTTTACAAACGTTATGGATAGCCAAAGCTCCACCACCCGCATAATACGGATTTTTAAGATCGTCATAATTAGAGATGATTATTCTTAACATGTTTTTATGTTTCTGAATACGAATACGCCGGAACGGCTGACTTTTGCTGATCCTCAATTTCATTGTCAATAATATTGATAAATCTATAAACAGCACTATTCCAAGAAAAATTCCTCGACCAAGCGTATGCGTTTTCGGAAAGCCGTGAGTCTCGCAGTCCCGCTGTATTTGATGCGATCACGGGTGTATGTGAAGCGTTTGCCTCAATAACCGTTATTCCCCAACCTTCAAACGAAGATGGTTGAACCATTACCCAGCTTCGGCTTAAGATTTCCTTCTTTTCTAGATCTGTTACATAACCCCGGAACTCGACATTCTTCGATAGACCAAGTTTTTCAGATAAAATTTTCAGACTTTCTTCCGATTGGCCTTTTCCGGCAATAATCAGTTTGGCATTGTTAATCTCACTGACAACATTCTTAAACGATCTGATCAAAACGTCGACATTTTTATACGGCATTAATCTTCCAAGATAACAGAAGGTTGGATAATCAAACTTTTTCAGACGCGAGTAGCTTCGCATATTTACTCCCGGGCTTATGATGTCAATTTCTCCATTTGTGTTGAGTCCAAGCTCAAGAATATCGTTTCTACTCGATTGGGAAACCGTGACGATTTTTACATCCCGGTAGACACTTTTCATCACATCGGATTCCAAAAAGACAGCAATATTCTTGAGTGGAAAAGGTAAATTTTCGCGAAAGACTTGTTGATGCACGTGGTGAATCAGAAGAATTTTAGGCAAAGTCGAATAAAGTGGCGTATAGAACGGGATCCCGTTTTCGCAATCTATAATAAAGTCAAAATTGCTTCTAAACTTTAACAGATAGTAAACGGCTGCCCAAAAGTATAGTGTAAAAAATCCTCCTCTTCTGACAATCTTTACACCACCGACTGTTTCGTCGTATTTTAAGGCGCCGTCATTACCACAAAAGACAGTTACACCGTATCCCTTTTTTACAAAGCGCTGCGCAATTTCCTGTACGTAAACCTCAGCTCCACCTTGCCACTTGTGTTTTGTGTCGCGCCAGTTATAGATCAAAATGTTGGCTTTTCCCTTAACAGGCTTTGAAATTTTGGTTTTCAAAAACAGTTTTGCAAGCGAAAGCAGGTTAACTTTCAGAGCTGTGTTTTTAACGGTGACGATATGCAAGACGGATGATGCGAGTAAGTATGATATTGAGACCTGATAAATCGACTCGACAATCTCATGAATATTTCCGTGGTACAAAAGAATATACAAAACCTCAAATGCACTTAACAAAAACCCGAGATACGAGAACAAATATTGTTTTTTGGTCTGGTGAAACAAAGAAATCGTGTAGGCAATTGTAAAGGCTGAGATGGCCAGTGCGTATTTAAAAACAAAAGACGAGATTTCATAAACTTTGTTTCCAAACATCAGAACTGCAAATTTTTGTGGAAATACTCCAAGGACAACAAACGCAAAAGATGTTGCAAGTAGCGTCAGGAAAAACAATTTATAAAAGCTCCGCAGACCCTCTTTTCCTTCACCAATTTCTTTACTTACAACCGGAGTAATAAATTGCGTAACAAGCGATCCAAAAAAGAAAATCGACTTCCCGATAAGAGACAAAATAGCATATTTACCGGCGTCTCCCGCTGACAGGAAAAACTTCGCCAAAATCACATCAGCGCTTAAGAAAAACGCAAGTGAAAATCTGTTCATTACGGAGGTTAAGTAGAACTTCTTCGGAAATTTGATGCTTTCTTTTACGCCACGCGTTGTTTTTTGCTTCGGCAGTTTCACAATAATCACCCAGCCAACAAAAAAAGTGATTACAGTTGCAATTGCTTGGGAAAAGAAAATTATGTTTATATTACCGATAACAATTCCAATATATCCCGACAAAAATTTGACAACTGGCAACAGAACAACCAAAAAAGCCAAAGGAGCAAACTTTAAATTTCCACTCAAAAAACCACCATCTACGGATGCGACGGCTGATACGGGAAGCATCAAAACAACTGCAACTAAAACCGCCGAAACTTCATTAGCCTCGCTTGTGCCTCCCGTAAAGTAATGTGAAAGAAGAAGAACTGCGATTCCTATCGGAAAAAAAATGTTGAAAATATTTTTACGCGTAACCCGCCAAAAATCTTTCTTTATTCCGCCGCGTCTTCCGAGCAAGATCGCTGATTTGTAAGTAACAGTCAGACCAAGTGACGCGGTTACAACCCCAAGGAATAAATTCAGGTTTGAAATTAAACTTGTCCAACCAAAATCTTCATACGACAAACTCCTTCCCAAAACAGCGTTATAAAGATAATTGGTAAAATTTGCAAAAATATTTGCGGAAACCAACAATCCACCACCGATAACCACTCTTTGCAAATTACTCTTTAAAAACTTACCAACAGAACCTAGCAAACCATACTGACTGCTTGTTTTTCTGATATTCAAATTTTCCGAAGCATTGGCAAAAATTTCCATCACACTACGGTCTTTCAGCAAATTTCTCATCAAATTTGCCACACCTCCAACAAACCTTCCGAAATACTTTGAGAACAAATTAAACTTCGGCCACTCAAATACAGGCTCGATAGAAATTTTCGGAAAGACAAGCCACTTTGACTTGCGCGTTTGTGTCTCCAGATGAAGTCCGTGTTTTGTTTTCTCCCAATAGTAAGGTTTTGTAATTAGCTGGTATAAAGCAATTACTGCTGAGACACTTGTTAAAACCCAATAAAACGGAATTGCAAAGATATATCCAATTAACTCCCACTTACCCTTCTTGGCCGAGGCGATCATATAGCTATAGAAATATGTAAAATTTGCAAAGATCAAACAAAAAACAGCCGGATAAAAAACATACCAGGGATAAAGCGATTCGATAAAGGGGCCAAAGATCGGATAAGCTGTAAAATACAGTATTGTAGTAAGCCACAAAATAGGATTTATGATCATGAAAACCATCCGCATTCCGATAATCAGCTGAAACAAAAGTGCGTGGACTTTGTGTTTTTTGAAAAATTCCCACGGATTTCGCATATGCACTAAATAAGTCTGCATATACCCCTTAATCCAGCGTGAACGCTGTCTGATCCAACTTTTAAGGTTTGAGTTTGCCTCTTCCAAAGTCTCTGAATCGATAATTGAAGTCCTATATCCTTGTTTAAACAATCTCGTTCCTAAATCACAATCTTCAGTGACATTAAACGGATCCCATCCGCCAAGCTTCTTTAAAATATCGGTCACAAAATGGTTGCTTGTTCCACCTAGAGGAATAATTGTGTTTAATGTCTGAAGCCCGGGTAGCGCGATATCAAACCAATATGAATATTCAGCTGTGAAAATTCGTGTTAGTAGGTTCTGGTTTTGATTATAGTAATTCAACTTAGATTGTAAACAGATCACCCTCTTGTCGGACCTTTTAAAGGCAAGATAAGCTTTCTTCAGCTGAAGCGGATCCGGTTTGTCTTCTGCGTCATAAACGACCACATACTCACCTGAGGCTATCTGCAAACCCCAATTGCAGGCTTTAGGTTTTGTTTTCGGAAGCGAATTTGGCACGATTTCGATTCTAAAATAATCGGGTAATTTCAAACCATAAGCTTTGTTAATTGTTTGCGGATCATCCTCCTCAAGAAGTAAGATTACTTCGAGTTTATCTTTCGGCCAATCGATATTTGCAATTGCCAGCGCAAATTGCTCAATCACCTCAGATTCCCTGTAAAGAGGACACAAAATCGTATAAACCAATTTTGAAGTCTTTTCGCAAAACCATAAATTTTGTCAAAAAGATTATTGTTCGTATATTTATTGAATTCATCTGTGAAATCCACGGACTTTAGTCCGTGGATGAAGCAAGAATCCAATCTTGTCGACAAAATACCATGAGCTTTAGCCCGTGGTAGTTTATTTAAAATTTGCTCATCCATAGTCGTTAGATCTTTCACCAAACAAAAATATAGCCTTTTAAGGCTATATATTATGGGATATTTTACATCAATATCTGTCCTTTTACAACAAATTGGAAAATCTCCAAGAGCCAGAAGCTTTTGATAACTCATCTCTGGCTTCACACATTCACCGCCGCCTGCATTTACCTACGCGGTGGACATACTCTAGCCTGATAACAAACAGTGGTCGTTGACTACAAGATAAATATGTAGACAGATCCGTATTATCGGATAATGAACAAAAGGATCTATGAAGGTAGAATTAATCTATGGAGTAATATTTTGCGCAATTAATTTATCAACTATCTGTTTCCATGAAGAAAATCTTACATTTAACTGTTTCTGTGTGTCGACAGCTTTAAGACCACCGTAAATAGGATATCTTAGCCTGTTGTCGTTATTTTTCAAAAATTTGCTAACACTTATTCTTTTCACTTTATTTTTCACACCGTATTTAGCTTCAATTAAGTAGTTAATTATTTCATACGGAGTCGTAATATCGGTTGATGTGCAGTGAAAGACTCCCGCATTATCGTTTTCCAACAATTTGTTTAACATGCCACTTAATTCATCAATATCAGTAATTGACAAATATTGATCGTCAAATAACGGATAGAGCTTCCTTTGTTGATAAAGCCGCAAAGGATTTCTTAAAAAATCCGTTTTAAAGGTAAATTTGGCACGAACGGGGTAGATAATTCTAACAACTGTCGGTTTTTTGAAATAATCCTGAACAACTTCCTCACCTCGAGCCTTACTATACCCATACCAGGTTAGTGTATCCGGGTTATCCTTCACTTTTCGATTTTCTTCATATGGACCAGGATCAGCATCACTCCCTGAAAATACCATATCGGTTGAAATATGAATGAACCTAACCCGCTTTCGGTCAAACATCTTCACTAAATTCCTAACGCCATCAACATTTATCTTCCAACACATGCCTTCTTTATCACCCCTCTGACTTTCTCCTGCGGCAACATCTGTAAAGGCGGCAAAATTAAGAACCTGGGAAATTTCTTCGTCTTTTAGATACTTTTCCATTTGGGTAGGTTTTAAAAAATCAAATTCAGTAAGATCGGGAGTCAGTAAATATTCTCTTTGTTTATAAAGTTCAATAAATCTCGAGGCCACCAGTCCTTGCGCGCCGGTAACCAAAATACATTTTTTCATTTTCTC
>LBWP01000005.1 GCA_000993685.1 Candidatus Woesebacteria bacterium GW2011_GWA1_39_21 | reverse complement strand
GTCGTGGGTGTTACTAAAAAGATGGGTGTTTATACCAACGCTTACGGCACTTCTTATGTTTTCTTTTGAATCGTCTACGAATAATATTTCGTCTGCACTACAACCAAGTTTACTGGTAATAAGCCCATATACCTTCGGATCAGATTTTGATAAAAAAAGCTCTTTAGCCGAAATTACTTCTTCAAATATTCCATTCAGTTTTTCCTTAACAACCGGGTCTTCTTGTATATTCTCAGATGTAAACATCACGAGTCTAAATTCTCCTTTAATATTTCTTAGATATTCTAAAAGTTCCTCATTAAAATGAAAATTACTTTCAAAATCAAAACTGTTATTGTCTTTAACTGCTTTATAAAGGTCATTCAACTTTCCGGAATAATTGTTATCTTTCGGAAAAAGAAGCACTCTGGCAAAATCAAAAAGAAGTACTCTTATCATTTGTTTATTCATATTATATCAAAGTTAATTCCCCACCGAAGCGCCTTCATTTTTTGTAGGTGGTCTTATTGGGGTTTAAAACCAGAGGATAAACATCAATCGCCACCTCTTCATAAGGATGAACTTTTTTGATCGCAGAAATAATTTTATCTAAATCTTTTTTATAGCAAACGGTCTCAATCCTTTCCTCTTTCACCTCTTCAAGTTTTCCCACTTTCCCTATTGTTGGGTGAGCTCTGGCCATCGGAATGAATCTCCCAATTCCCTTAACTGAAAAGCTACAAAATTTGTACTCGCCCACTACTCCCGCCCCTTCTTCCCCCATCGCATTTCTTACGGCGTCTGCGTGCATTTCGGGAACAAAGACAACAATTTTTACAACACTATTTTGCATACTGTCAAACGAAGTATAACAACATTTAATATATTTTTAAACGGAGGGTAGACGAAGTGTTTTTTACTCTGATAAACATTCTTATCAACCATCGATGAAAATTTCCCTACCGGGGAGAAAATTGCCCGTTTCCAATTCCAATGATTCGACACGCTTTCCATCAATGTCAAAAACTGTCACATTGACAACTCTGATTGTTCTATTCCCAAAACTAATCGAGCCATAATCGGGCTTTCCATCTTCTCCGAGAGGATATACAAACATTCTCCCACCAAAAAATTCCTCATACAAAGTTCTTTGTTCAATTTCTGACATAGCCACTATTATAGGTCTAAAATGTTCCAAAGACAACTACAGGGTTTCATTAAAGTGATCTATTTTTAAAATTCTTTCCCTTTCGGATGAAGCATAATTTCCACATAGTAGCCTTTTGCACCGATTTCAAAACCCATTTCCCTTTTCAAATTAAGCATCGGCCCATCATCATCCTTAACTAAACTAAAAACATGATCGCACTTGTGTCCCTCTAGACCCTTTTGAGAGAATTCCTCTAAGGCGCTGCTCTGCAATTCTCGACCGACGCCTTTTCTCCTATGCACATTTTCAATAACAGTACATTTTATGTAACCATCATTTGGACCAGTAATGTAACAGCCAAGTAAAAATCCTGCTTTTCGTCCGTCAATTTCCGCTACAAGTGTCACTCCGTTTGGATCATTAATCCAATTGCGTAAAGTTTCAGCAGAAAAAAACTGCGCGGCTGACGTTTCTGTTTTAAATTCGGGGGTATTTTGTCCAAGATCGGTTACCCATTCCAAATCGTCCTTCCGCATCAACCTGACTGAAATGGAATTGTCCTTATTCATGCGCCGATTTTAACACAAAATTAAAGTGTGGAGGAAACTGTTTCGGGTAAAGAATGTTTCGTGCTAAAATCCAATTGATGGATAGTCTGCAAAAACTCGAGCAAAGGATTGAAAAGATCGAAGAAAGAAACGGAAAAGTTGAAAGCGACAAAGCGTGGGAAACAAGTTTCACAAGAAGAGGCTTATTAATTCTTTTTACTTATCTTTCCATTGGACTTTATTTAAGTGCAATCCAAGTTAAGGACTCCTGGCTAAATGCAATTGTTCCATCTGTTGGGTTTCTCCTCTCAACCCTCACCCTTCCCTTTTTCAAAAAGATGTGGTTAAAAAGTATAGGTAAATAAAAAGTGATCGCAAACGGTTCTTTAATTAACTTCTTAAGCTAATTTGAAGACAAATTATTAAATATCTTTCCATGCCATATGGTATTTTCTCCACATCTTAAATCCAAGTTTTTCATACCAGTCTTTTAGATATGTCCAACCAAGATAAACAGTTTTAAATTTTTCTTGTTTTAATTTTTCCAATGAATAACTCATCATCGCCGATCCGATTCCTCTTCCGCGATTCTTTTCTTCAACTCCGATTGCACCTATTGTACCGATCGGAGATGAAAGTATTTTATCCCATTTCTTATCTTCAGAAATCAGCGTTGTTCCAACAATTCTGTTATTTTCTTTTGCCAAAATGATTTTATCGAAATGTTTTCGTTCAATCTCCTTTTCAAAATAATTGAACCAATTGGGGAAATTATTTTTTTCGAATGTTAATATTTCATCTTTACTCAAAATACTAGCTGAAACTATTTTTATATTTTTGGGTAGTTTGTTATCGTACAGATTCGGCGTTTTGTAATCGCTAAGATCCAAAACCATGTCAACACAAGTTTCCGTAAATTCCCAGTCATTCTTCTTAAAGAAGTTTGAAACGTTTGGCAAATTTGAAGGAACGCCAGGCCAAAAATAAGAATACCCTCCCCCGCCTAGTTGTACTTTCTTTATTTTGTCTGCTTTTAACTTTTGGACCACACTTTCTAATAATTTTCTTCCGACACCTTCTCTTTGATAATCTTTGTATACTAAAATCAACATTATCTCTGCGAGAATCTTGTCTTCCCTTTCCTGAAAAACTGCAACCCCAACTATTTTCTTATCAATTCTTGCTACCAAAATACTTGTTAGTTTTTTATACCGCGAATCAAGTATTAAGTTTTCAAAAACATCTTTCCCTATTGGCCAATTCGTTCCAAGTGTTGACACCCAAAGTCCATGTAAACTTTGTATGTCATCACCTTTATCAAAACGCAATAATTCAATTTTTAACATTTTCTTCATGAATACATTTTAACATTATTGTAAGTGTAGCTAATTTGAAGACAAGTTATTTTTCCAAAATCTTTGACATAAAAATAGTGTTTTTATCAACTCTGTCAATTTTAAATCCGTTTTTCTCGTATAACTTTTGAGCAGCTTTTTGTTTTATATTTGTGTCCAGTACAACTTTCGCAATTTTATTTTCCCTACAAAAATCCAGAGCTTCAGTAAAAAGTTGCAATCCTAAACCTTTTCCTCTGTAATTTTTGTTTACATATAACCTTTTTAGCTCAGCAGTTTTATCATCTAATTTTTTAACAGCAGCTGTTCCAATAACCTTCTCATTATCCAGAAGCAGATAAAACATTCCGCCCCTATTATTGTAATATTTGTCTGGGTTGTCTAAATCGTAATCAAGTTTCCGGTCATAAGGGAAGTTAAATTCGTCGTGAGCCGCAATTACAAAATCTTTTACGTCCTTTTGGTAACTATTTGTATATTTAATTAATTTCATCTTTTTACAAAACTAAATTATATCTCTCCGACTTTCTCCAACAAATCATTGTCCCAAAAAACCAATTTCTCTTCCGGAAAAAGAAGGGCTTTGTGGGGATTAAGCTCTCGAACAAATTCCGGTGTGTGCGAAACGATAATTATCGTTCCTTTATAATCCTTCAAAGCTTCTAAAATTACACGCTGAGACATTACATCGAGGTAGGTCGTCGGTTCGTCCAAAACAAGAACGTTGTGGTTGCATCCAGTCAAAACCGCAATCGACAATCTTGTCTTTTCCCCACCCGAAAGAAGCGAAACCTTCTGAAAAACCTTGTCGCCGCTGAACATAAACCTTCCCAGAAAAGAGCGTGCAAACCCAGTATCCCTTTTTGTTTTTTCGACAAAAGTGTCTATCACGTTTTTGTTAAAATCAAATAGTTCAAACTCCTGCGAATAGTAACCAACGTCCGTTCGGTCGTCTAAAATAACTTCACCGCTATCCGGGTTTAAAAGTCCCATTAAAATTTTTATAAACGTACTCTTACCCGATCCGTTTGGACCGATAAAAGCAATTCTTTCACCCCTTCTTAAAGTCAGTGTTAAATTAACTAAAACTTGCACGTTTCCAAAAGATTTTGAAATATTAGTTGCTCTCAGCGGCAGCTCCCCAACCCTGCTTGGCTCCGGAAGGTTAATCCTGATGACTCTCACTTCTTTTGGAAGATCCGGCAAGTCCATTTTTTCTCTACCAAGCTTTTTTCTTTGCAGTGTCTTTTTTCTGACGCCTTTTTTAGAATTAAATCTGGCCATTTTTCGCAAACCCTCCTCAAGATGTTTGATATGTTTTTGTTTTATTAGTATTTGTTTTGCCAACAGCTTTTCTTTTTCCGCTTTTAATTTTAGATATGCAGAATAATTACCTTTATATTCATCGATAGTTTTTGTTACAGGATTTACCGCAAGAACTTTATCGATGGCGCGATCCAAAAGTTTCAAATCATGAGAAACAACAATCAACGTTCCTTCGTAATTTGAGAGAAAATTCATCAACCAAATTTTTCCAGTATCGTCCATAAAATTCGTCGGTTCATCCAAAAGCAGAGTGTCTGACTTTTGTAAAAGTGCTCTGGAAAGTGCCAGTTTTGTTTTCTGCCCACCGCTTAAAATTTTAGGATCATCGAAAAGATTGATAGAAAACCCAAGCCCGTCAAAAATTTTGTAGATCTCAAAATCCTGATAATCATTTTTGCTATCAACGTAGCTTCTTACCGTATCAGATTTTTCCATTTCGGGATCATATTTAACTTCCTGCGGAACAAGGACAGTGTTTCCATTAACTTCAACCTTTCCTTTATAACCGTCTTCGTGGCCCAATAAAATATTAAAAAGCGTTGATTTACCGGAACCATTCGGCCCGACAAGTCCGATTTTCTGGCCTTTACCCACGATAAAATTCACCTTTTCGTATAAAGGCGTATCGGAAAACGAAAAACTAAGATCGGCAACTTTTAACATACGGGGAAATTATAACAAAATAGGAGTGTCAATACCTCTTGTATAACAAAGAATCCAGGAAAGAATTGAAAAAAGTCCACTAATTAAGAGATGATCTCATTCGTGGGTATTATCCTACTTCGCATTTTCTTATTTGTCGGAAAGCCTGTTATCAGAAGGTACCCTTGCCATTCACTCTCTCCGATTGAAAGCTCCAAATGCAATGTGTCAACAAATTCAGGTTCGTTTTCAACTTGGTAAAGCCGGTACTTCCCTTTGGCCAATTTTTGGTCGGTTTTATGGCCAGTTCGAGTTGTAATCAGCATTTCGCCAATACTTTTTGAAAAAATCCAAACAAAACTTTTTCCATCAAGTGTCAAAACTTTAGTATCACCTCTGGTTTCGACTAATGTATATTTTCCTCTTTTGAGAAGTTTGATCATAACCGCAAATAATTGCTTACACACTTGGCTCTTGGGGTTCACCGCAGCGCCAGTCAACTTTCGCGCTTCCGGTATCAACATCAACAATACACGCCGGATAGCATTCTTTTCGAGGCGTAGTTGGGACAAAGTCAATCCACCACATTCCTGTTGTATCGTCGCAATAATGATCCTCCTGTAAGACCCCGTCACAACCAGCAGGCGCTTTTTCTTTCGCCTGTGCGTAACTCATGCTGTTACCATTTGGAGAATAACAAACACTCATGTCTTCCAGCTGATCTTTGGTTTTTTGGACAATCGCCGGACCACACCTATCTTCTGGTTTTGCAGAACTGGGGTTGCCATGTTTGACCCATTGACCGCTTACACAAATCCACGCATCTTCGTCTCCACCAAGCAAAAACCGGGCTACCAAGACGGAAGCTATAACAACAATAAATGAAGCGGCGGCTATTAGAAAAAACTTCTTCATAATTTATTATACGCGAAACCGCCACCAACTAATAAATAACAGTATTCTTTGGCGATTACCACCAACGTAAAACACATTGTAACCCCAAGATTAATTTCATGCTAAACTGAATTAGCGACCAGACTATCAAGTAATATCCAAGACCGTCTGGTATCTTAGGCAAAAAATTGATACAAAAACTTAAAGAGTTGATATGATAGAAACAGTTTTCAACGAAAGCATTTGGGGCGATGAAGGTTTTTCGGCGATCCTTTCAATGAAATCTGTTCCCGATATTATCAAAATCATTTCGCACGACACTTCACCGCCTCTTTATAATCTCACCGAACACTTCGCATTTCAATACTTCGGCGTCAGTGAAATAACAATCCGCAGCCTTTCGTTTTTCTATTTTCTTCTTTGTCTTTTATTTGTTTACCTGATCTCATCAATGATTTGGAGCAAAAAAACGGGGATTTTTGCAGTTGCCGCAACAGCACTAAACCCATTCTTTTTTATCTACGCGTTTGAGGGCAGGATGTACTCGATACTTGCATTTGGTGTCACCGCCTCGATGTATTTCTTCCTGCGCATTTTCTTGTTCAAAGGAAAACAAATTGTAAACTATATCGGTTACATCTTTTTCACTTTGTGGGCAATCTATTCGCACCACTTTGCTTTCTTTGCAATCATTGTCCAGGCAGTGTGGGTAGTTAAGGAGTTTTTGTCTGGAAAACGAAGGACGTCGTTCGCTGTATTTAAGTCGCTTCTTATTGTTGGATTACTTTACGCTCCATGGCTCGTTCCTCTGTACAATCAAGTAACAATGGTCAAAGGCGGCTTCTGGTTAGGGAAACCAACTTTCAACGATCTTAAAGTGCTTATTTATGACTACCTCGGGCAAGCTATTAAATATCTTAATTTTCAAATTCCCTACGTCAATTTAAAAATTTATGAACTGGCCCCATATTTAGTTTTTGCTACACTAATTACTCGCAAGTGGTGGAAAAGTATTTCTAAAACTGTCTTTTTCCTTCTTTGGTTTTTGTTGCCGATTCTCATAACCTGGGGCATATCACAAAAATTCACATCAATTTTTTTCAACCGTTACCTGCTTTACACAATCCCCGCAGCAATGATTGTCTTAACATCATGCCGGAGCAAAATTACATTTATTCCCCTCTTTGTCACACTATCTATTTTCGCAATCATCGATACAAATTACTTCCTCACTCCTAAAAAGCTTCCTTTTAAAAAGATGTCGCAATACGTACTTTCAACGGAAAAACGGGGTGACCTTTTGATCAATTGGAACTCGTCGGCACACCATTTATGGGAAAGTAAATTCTACAAGATTCCTGCACCAATTTACGTTCTGGGAGAGGTTGAGCTACCTTATTATGTCGGCACAGCCTTGATGGAAAAAACGGATATTATACGAAGTATTCCAAAGGGTACCAAGCGTGTCGGCGTCATAACAAACGGATCTTTTGACGAAATACATCTAAACGGTTATGTCTTGGAAGAAAAGAAGCAACTCGGAGATTTGAAATTTGCCTGGTTTGACGCTCAAGAATAATTTTCTTAAAAAGTTATGGGCCTCTCTAAAAAAATACAAGAGTTTTTCCATATACCAACATGGCTATTTTTCATACTGCTTTCGGTAGTTATCCTGCGGATCCCAAATTTTTTTGAACCGTATTCTTACGGCGACGAAACAATTTATCTGACTCTTGGAAACGGCGTCAGAAACGGGTTTACGCTTTATAAGGATCTGCACGACAATAAACCTCCTCTGTTGTATATCACGGCGGCAATCGCAGGAAACCTTTTCTGGTTTAAGGGTTTACTTCTTATTTCCTCATTAATTGGAATTGTCATTTTTTACCGCTTTAGCCGGAAACTCTTTCCAAAAATAAGACATTTCTCGTCTATCTCAACACTGATCTTTTCAATTCTTTCCACGTTGCCATTCTTTGAAGGCAATATTGTAAACGCCGAAAACTTCATGATCATTCCAACACTGCTTGCTTTTTACATTCTTTTATTTAAAAACAATTCTTATAAAAATATTTTTATCTCCGGAATCTTATTTTCTATTTCCTCGATGTACAAAATTCCAGCCCTCTTTGACGTTCCGGCAATTTTTATTTATTGGGTACTCCTTACTAAAATCGACAGGAAAAATTTGAAAAAACTGGCTGGTAAAACATTAGTTCTCACCGTCGGTATCTTTCTGCCAATCTTTGTCGGTTTTCTCTACTACACGGCCAAGGGGGCCTTTAACGAGTATTTAACGGCAGCATACTTACAAAACTTCGGTTATATTTCGAGTTGGAGACCCTATGCTCAAAAGGAACCTTTTCTTGTAAAAAACGCACCGCTTCTAATGAGGGCCTTTGTTGTTGTAGTTATCAACTTCGTTCTCATTCTGCTTAGGAAAAGGGTTAACAAAAAATTCTTGTTTCTTGTCTCCTGGACCAGTTTCTCGCTCTTTGGAATTACCTTATCTGAAAGACCTTACCCACATTATCTGCTGCAAGTTGTAGCTTCCTTATCGATGCTGACAACTCTTCTTTTTACATCCATCAGCATGCTACAGGTTTACGCAATCCTTCCGTTGACGCTCATTTTCTTTATTCCGATGTATTTCAAGTTTTGGCACTATAGATCAATAAATTATTATTCCAACTTTTTTGGGCTTGTCACACAAAAAATACCACGCCGGGAGTATCTGAACTATTTTGGCGGAAGAACAATCAACAACTATGAAATTGCCGCAATTATTGACCGGATGACAAACAAAAACGATAGAATTTTTGTTTGGGAAGACTCGGGACAAATACACGCTCTGGCAAAAAGATTTCCACCGTTTAAATACGTCGCAGGATACCATATCAGTGACTTCTTCTCTATCGAAGAGACGGTTTCGCTTTTTTCTGAAATTCCTCCAAAGATTATTGTTATCTTCTTTGACTCAGACGAACAACCTCTTCTGGCACAATTTGTCAGATTTAACTATCTTCTCTACAAAGAAACTTCCGATTATCAAATCTGGAGGTGGGCTGGACCTCACTCACGTTATGTTATTCCCTAACTTTTTCCCACCAACCACCCATGTTATACTCTTTCTATCCCAAAAAAATTACTCCTTAATGGCTATCAGATATTTTCAATTGGCACATTTTCAGTATAAAATTGCACGAAAAGGGAAATAACTGGTTTTTAAAATCGCAGATTATATGTACAAAACAAAAAGGCGTTCGTCCGCACAGCAAAAAAAAATTTCATCAACAGCAAACACAAAGACAGATCCAGAAAAAAGGGGTGTTATCTATCTTTATCCAACATTAGCCATAATTTCGATTAACATCCTGATTGTCGTCGCAATTATTGTCTTTATATCCGCAAAACTACCGCCTCAGGTCCCACTGTATTACGGGCTACCAAGAGGTGAACGCCAACTTGCCAATCCTGTTTTACTTATTTTACCAGTATCACTTGCTTCACTTTTTATAACAACGAACACTATCATTGCATATTTTACGAAAACGAATTTCTTAAAAAATGTCCTCGTTGTGGGTGGTTTTTTTACAGCACTATTGGCAATTATTACAATTGTAAAGATTATTTTTCTCGTACTTTAAATGAGTATTCTATCGTTAGTCATTGCTTCTTTTATTGCTGCTTTTTTGTCAGCTTTTTTATTGACTCCTTTGGCAATCAAATTTGCTTACAAGTTTAATCTCGTCGACGACCCTAAAAAAAACAAGCACCCGAAAGTCGTGCACACCTACCCAGTTCCCAGGGGTGGAGGCCTGGCAATATTTCTTGCAATTCTGGTTGCGGGCATAATGTTTCTTCCATTTGATAAACACCTAATCGGAATTTTATCGGGGGCTTTGATTCTCTGTGTCTTGGGTTTGGTCGATGATAAATACAACCTCAATCCCTACCTACGCCTTGCCATCCAGTTTGTCTGCGCGACAGTCCCCGTTCTTGCAGGAATCGGTATTGCTTATATCAATAATCCATTAGGAACTGGAATTATCGATCTTTCGCAAAATCAACTTGCGCTTAATTTCCTTGGCAACCACAGTCTTTGGCTGATTGCAGATCTGTTTGCTATCTTGTGGATTGTACTTTTAATGAATTTTCTCAATATGGGAGCAAAAGGTGTCGATGGACAGCTACCTGGAGTTGTTGCGGTCGCAGGTGCAACGATCGCAGTTCTCTCCTTAAAATTTTCAGCCGACATTACAGAATGGCCTGTAACAATTCTAGCCGTAATTACAACTGGCGCATACTTAGGTTTTTTGCCATATAACTTTTTTCCACAAAAAATAATGCCAGGCTTTTCAGGATCAACACTCGCTGGTTACCTACTTGGAATTTTATCAATTCTTTCAACAACAAAGGTTGGTACACTTTTGGTAGTTTTGGGAATTCCTTTAATCGATACCGGATACACCGTTATTAGAAGGGTCCTCTCAGGCAAGTCGCCTGTTTGGGGTGATCGTGGACACCTACATCACAGGCTGCTGGAAATGGGTCTAAGTAAAAAACAGGTGACATATTTCTATTGGATTGCAACAATAATTTTGGGCGTATTGTCCTTATTCCTAACAAGCACGTTCAAGTTGTATACTATCGTAGGTGTTGCAGTCCTTTTAGGTGGATTTTTGTTATGGTTGACCTATCGATCCAAATTATAAAAGTTGCTCGTCCAATTCATTGGATAAAAAACCTTTCGCTCTTTGCCGCACTTTTCTTTACATCAAATCTCTTTAATCCGACCCTCTTTAGAACGGTCTTTTGGGCATTCGTCGCGTTCAACCTTTTGTCATCAGCATCCTATGTTTTCAACGACATCATCGACGCCGAAAGAGACAAAAACCACCCAGTAAAGAGAAACCGGCCAATTGCATCCGGAAAACTACCGATATCTATCGCTTTAATTGAAATCGTCGCCCTTCTTGCCTTGACCTTTATTCTCTCAGCGAAATTGAATTTTCTTTTTCACCTTTCACTTATCGGCTACCTCGTTTTACAAATTCTCTATAGCTTGTTTTTGAAAAATATCTTGGGCCTGGATATTCTTTCTATCGCCTTCGGCTTTGTGATTAGAATTTACGCAGGTGCATTCGTCATAAATGCACATCTCTCGGTGTGGTTTTTACTTTGCGTAATATCAACGGCACTGTTTCTTGCATCGGGAAAAAGAAGATCGGAATTAAACGTTACCAATACAAGCGGAATTACGCGAAAAAGTCTTTCCAAATACAGTCGTGAGCTTCTTAACTCGTATGTAACAATGTTCGGCAACGCCGCCTGGCTTAGCTGGGCTTTATATTCCTTCTTCGAATCACCGCGGGCGTCTCTTAATGTTTGGCTTTTCCTGGCTGAAATTTCAAAAACAACGACCATAGACAAGATGTTAATGGCGACAATTCCGATAACAATTTATGGCATCATGCGTTATGAAAGTATAATTTTTGAAGGTAAAAGCGAAGCTCCTGAAAAAATACTTCTTACCGATAATGGCTTGATTACTTCAGT
This sequence comes from Candidatus Woesebacteria bacterium GW2011_GWA1_39_21, assembly GCA_000993685.1. Taxonomy (GTDB): domain Bacteria; phylum Patescibacteriota; class Microgenomatia; order UBA8517; family UBA8517; genus GWB1-38-13. Next base: position 39,207 of record LBWP01000005.1, on the reverse strand, counting down.
TGTTTTATGGCTTCTTGTTGTGTATTGGGTTCTTTACTCCGTCGCCGTTTAATTAATCCGCGCAGGTGTGACTGTTGGTGTGATTGTGATGGTTGCATCGGCGCTCGAGATAATTTCGGAGTAGGCACTGGTTATCCAACCGTCAAGGTTTTGTGAGAAATTAATCTTATACCACTGCCCCTTTTCATCCTCACCGAGATATTTATACTCGTTTCCAGGTTTTACTTGTCCAATTTCCTTCGCTGATGTTGAAGCTTCATCACGAACCCTCAAAAAACCTGTTGGCGTTTTAAGAATTTTAACCATTTTCTGACTTTCCTCGCTCGGCGTTGGCTCGGCTGCTGCAGGAATATCAACTTGTGCCAGCTTTACAAAAGCTATCAATTTATAACCGCTAATCGGTGTTACCTCAATTGTGCGACTTTTATAACCATTTGCCATTAATTGGATTTCGTTTACTCCACTATCGACAGCACTGCTTGTGTAAGGTGACGAGCCTTTACTAATACCGTTGATTAAAATTTGAACATTTTCCGGATCGGTTAAAATTGTGATTCCGGCGCTCTTCGCCGATGATAATTTCTCGAACGAGAGAATTTCCCCTTCTGTAAATTTATCACTACTACCAAAATATTGCCGAACAACCGTCTCAACTCCCGACACTAGATTAATTTTTTCTTCAAAAGGAGCCAGAGGTTGACCAAAGGATTCTGGAACTAAACGCAAGCTAATTTCACCGGTTTTACGTAAACTGGTAAATGGAGTTCTGCCAACGTCCTCGCCATTGATATAGACCATTGACGCTGGAGTTGTCTCAATTAATAACCCGCTTGCCTTCGGCACAATAAAATTAAAGGTAGCCAATCCAAACCCGGCAAGAACAAATATTACAATTAGTACAATCAGTAGTGTGCGCAGTTTCTTCATAAACTTAGGCAGAAATTTTCTAAGCTCTTTGTAAGTTTCCGGCAGTATACTTTCCTCGGATTAAAACTTCTTGGTCCCCTTTTGGGGGTTCGGTAAAGAAGTTTAACAAAAGAAATTACTCTTGACAACCGAAAAAGAAATTTATATGATCATGTTAGCACTCGTCTACTATGAGTGCTAACGTTTATAGAAAGGTGGTGAAAATAATTATGGCAGATATCGTAAAACGAGATCCTCTAAGAAGCTTTTTATCTTTGCCAAGATGGATGGAGGATTTTGATGACCTATCATTCTCCTCACAAAGAGGCTTGAAAGTTCATGAAACCGACAAGCATATTATCGTCGAGGCGGTTGTCGCTGGTGTTCCAGCATCGGATGTTGATGTTCACATCGATGACGGAGTTTTGACAATTAAGGCTGAAAAAAGCGAAGAGAGTAAGAAAAAGGATTCCTATATCTCTTCGTCATTCCAATATTATTACACCTGTGCGTTAACCGGGGACAATGGGACAAAACTGATGCTGAAGTGGAAGATGGTGTAATAACCATCAAAATTCCAAAAACTGAAGCAGCAAAAACTAAAAAAATCGCCGTCCGGACGAAGGGAAAATAAAAAAACCAAATTTATCTTCCAATAAACCCTGTCAATCTGATAGGGTTTATTGCCTGTGAGGCTTATCAGAAGAGATCGGAAATGCTGGCTCAACCTCCTGAAACTGGCCTACCTAAATGAAAATCAGAAAGTTTCCACTCACCTTGTGAATTCTTATAATATGATATCGTAACGCGTGCTATTTTCTGCGGCCCGCCATCCAAACCCAAATAAACTGTCCCCGATAATTTATCCGAGTTTACAAAAACTTTTAAAACCCTTATTTTAATATCCGATCCTAGCGGTGAAATCTCCCCGCTCACTCTATTCAACAAACTTTCCTTGACACCTTGATAAACAGGGTTTTCAAGATAACTATTGTCTGCTTTTGAAATCTGGATAATTAACGAAACACTCTTTTCATATAAAAAATCCTCTGTTTCTAAATTAGCTGAAAAAATAGCATCATTTTCACCGTCCGCTTGGGGCTTGAGTGAAACAAGATTATTATCTGAAATATTCCCCGTCACCGAAGGTCTATATGTAATTAAACCGACAACCAACAAAAACACAATAACAAGAGGTAGAATCATTAACAATTTTCTGTTTCCTAGTATTTTTATTTGCATGGCATTCGTGTCAAACTTGAAAACCCGGCCGCATCAAAATACGACGGGAAAGGCAGCACACTTCGAAGCGCCCATCTAACACATTGTTGAGCGCCCGATCCACAATTGTTTCCTGTCACACACTGTTGATTACATATTATTCCTTCAAAGGTCCCCCCTCCGGAACAGTTAGCTGTAATTGACTCACTTGCCAAACAAACATAAAAAGTATCTGTTGCATTATTAAAAGTCGCACCACATACTGGTACAGAATTGGCCCATCCAATTTGCGATCCGTATACAGACATATCCAACGGACTATTATTACAACTAAGATTCTGAGGTGGCTGTGATAGACAATTTAATTGTGGGGGCTTATCATTCGGGTCACCGTTGTTGTCACCGTCAGCACAATCGTAGTTGAAATCGTTTAACGTTCCCGCAATCGGATCTTGGAAATACTGCGTTTGTCCAGGATTGACCAAAGTGTTGTTATCGTTACAATCAGCGGCTACTGCACAGACGCCTGCACCTGCAACAAAATATCCATCACCGTCAGTATCGGAACTCGTGACACAAGCCCCAGACTGACACTCGCTTCCACTTTGACAACGAGCACCATTGGGATAAGGTGGAAGCAAACACTGGCATGCAAGCTGACCAAAACATACGGGGCTGTATGGACTGTTACAGGAGTTTGATAGCGGGACCCCCAGATCACAGCCACACGTTCCGGGATTTACACCTGTTGAAACACATTGACAAGTTCCAGAGCACGCTGCATTACAAATTGATGCTGGAACATAACCGGACAAACAAGAACATGAACATGACACACCAGAAGTTTGACATATCCCGGTAGTAACCGGCATTGGCGTCGGTGCCGGGGCACTCAGTTGTGGAACCCCAAGACCACCAATATTAACACCAAATATTTGATTAATTACCTGCAAAAGTATCCACAAAAGTAGAAGAATTAAAAGACCAATGATCGCATTGACGATTTTATTGCGTGCGTTTTCCAAAGATTGTTTGTTGCCACCCGACATCACCCACTGCGCGCCGCCAATCAAGAATAAAATGATAAAAGCGATGACACAGATTATTAAACCAACGTCAATCGCAATCGTGACAATTCTGTTGGCATAATTACCGCCAATATAGGTGTTAATTGGCGAAACTATCTGTGGGTTTATTAACCTGGTAACAATTAAATTCAACATAGTTTTATAACAACCAAGCAGACATTGCTTTCCACCCAGAATTCTCTTTCATCAAAACAAATTTGTAATATGTCTTTTTTTCTACTGTTGCAATCTCAAGGGTAACGAATGCAAATTTTCCCGATTCTGAATATTTAGTCTCCAAAGTGCTAAGCAAAACTTGCTGACTGGGATTATACAAATTATTCTTAAGGTCTGTGAAATATTCAATCGACGAGTAGCTAGAAACAAATTGATTTGCTTCATCTATCTGTCCCTGTTTTAGCAGATTTAAAAAACCATTCAAAACTGTTGGCGCTTCTTTTTTACCATCTTCCGTTATGGTACTACCCATCGAACCCGTTACCACTGGAGTCACAGCTTGCGTCGTTTCCGACTGTTGAACTGTACTATTTCTTTTTGAAGCACCATACAGGTTTGCATAAAGTCCGACTCCAAAAAGCACAGCAACAACAGACAGCAAGATAATTATTTTTTTATTGCTAGATTTTATAAACGGTAGTTTATTAGCCGGATTAAGATCTCGTAACTCCATAAAGTTATAACTTTAAAAACACCGACAGTATGTCCAATTAGCCAAAAATCCACTACAAACAACACCTTGGTTGTATAAGACGGTAAAGCAGTCATAAGTATTTGTGGTTACACAACTTCCAGACTGGTAAAGAGTTGCCATACCGTTCGTTCCTGCAGTGTCTGTTCCAATGCTAGAACAACCGGAAAAGCCACTGTCCAGACAATAATTTCTGCAGCTTACGCTCGCCGCTTGATTTAACAATATGTTACCTGAGCTTTGACACCTCCCGGAATTACAAACGTATGGCAAGCAACAATCAGAGTCCGTCAAACAGGCTGTGTTTGGAACAGAGCAACACTCACCGTTTTGACAGGCTGAATTAGCTCTTATATCAGAACAACTAATCAAAGTTGAAGAGTAGTTCGTTGATGAACTACAGAAGTATTCATTCAGGGATGAAAGCGAATAACAAAAATCGGTGTGGTATTGGACGACACCTGAAGATGAATTTTCTGCAACCGTACCGATATTCTCGGAATCTACCCCGGTATCAGTGTCAGAACAAAACGCCAATATCGGAGTTACTGTGGGAAGCGGAGTTGATGTCGGAATTGGTACATTGGTTGGAGTGGATGTTGGAACCCTGGTTGGAACTGGGGTATTTGTTGAGGTAGGAATTGGAGTGTTGGTTGATGTCGGAATTGGTACATTGGTTGGAGTGGATGTTGGAACCCTGGTTGGAACTGGGGTTCCCGTTGGAGTAGATGTTGGAACTGGTGTATTTGTTAACACAACCGTTAAAGTACTAGTTGCAATCGGTAGGGTTGCGCCCGGAGTAAAATCGTATGCCGTACGGTTATTTCCCGGCGGCGCTCCAAACATCCCAATATTAATTCCTAAAACATAATTCACAAACTGGATAATCAAGAAAATTAAAAGAAGGACAATAAGTCCAATAATCACATGTGTGATCTTCCCTTTTGCTTCAGATAATTTCCCCTTATCACCCCCAGCAGTAATCCACTGGAAAGCACCGACAATAAAAATAATAACAAAAATAACGGCGGCAATTATAAAACCAACATTTATGATGTTTTGGATAGTTATGTTAAAGTACCCCCATCCACCACTGTTGTAACCACTATAATCTGATGAAAAAAGAGGGTTTCTGACTTGTGCTAGAAGCGTAGTATAAAAATACATAACCTGTTTGATATTAACATATTAGAAGTTCAACATTCTATATTGAAGAACAAAGTCTCTTACTATAAACGCTACGTTTTGTTAAAATACCAAGGTACAAGTTAGAAGCTCTACGGGGTGTAGTTTAACGGTAGAATGGGCGCATGGGGTGCGTCCGGCGGCAGTTCAATTCTGCCCACCCCGACAAGAAGGTTGAATAAACTACCGAGGGCTAGAAGCCGTCGGTATTCTCGGTCCTTTGGGCTCAACAAGTCCTTCAGTTTTACTCAGGATGGTGAGCTGGCCGAACCATTTGATCATTCCTCCTTTTCATCCGTGGACTAAGAAGTCCACGGTTTTCAGGGGGTTTGAATAAAAACTGCACCGACAATATGAAGATTGTTTTGATGTTCAAAAGAGTATTCCTGCTTCTCAAGAAAGATAAAGTCTTATTTTTGTCAATTATCTTCACTCTCCCGTCCATCCTGATTTGGTTGAGCGGAGGGATAAGCTACCTCTGGAGTTTTATTTACAAATTTACAATCTCTAGGTTGACATCTTCCGGACAACTTTTTCTGCTTTTAGTTGTACCATTTATTGCTTTAAATTTAGCCTTGATAAGCTATTTTAAAAACAAATCGCAACAATCTAAAAAAATAGTCTATTTAAATCTCTTTTTCGTCTTACTAGTTATCGTTTCTTCTTTTATGGTCGGAGGCTAAATGAAAATACAAGAAATTTACGAGAAATATTACATTTTACCTAATCTTCAACTCCACATGCTCCACGTTGCTTCAGTTGCTGCTTTTATCTGCGATAGTGTCAAAATTCCAATTAATAAAGATTTCATTATAGGCGCCGGACTGCTCCATGATTTGGGTAACATTGTTAAGTTTGATTTTGAACATTTCAGTAAAACATGGTTTCTACCTCAAGGTGTTGATTACTGGAAAGATGTCTACAGGGAATTTACAAAAAAATACGGCAGCGACGATCATAAAGTAACAATCAAGATATTAAAAGAAATCGGAGTTTTGCAAGATGTTATAAATCTCATCGATCAAATCGGTTTTTCCGAATCCGAAAAAATTTCGGGTTCGTCCAACTATAATCTTAAAATATTATCTTATGCCGACCAGCGAGTTTCGCCATATGGTGTTGTTTCAATGGAAGCAAGATATAAAGAAGCGTGGAAACGGTATGCCGGTAAAATAGACAAAAAATATACAATCGAGAAATTTGAGTTTCTTAAAAAGAAAAATTATGAAAATGAAAAACAAATATTCTCTCATTGCATAATAAAATCTGAAGATATTACAGAGGAAAAAGTTAAACCATTTATCGAAAAATTAAGAAGTTTTGAAATAAAAGTTGATTAAGCAACGCGGTCTTTTAGTGCGACGTAATATTTCTGCAGATAATCCCGAGCCTTATTCCAATGATCATCACCTTCCCCATCTTCGGCTAAATTTCTCTCAAGATTAGCCAATATCCTCAAATGCGCAATTTTGGCCGCCTGAAAATCGGAAATACGATAGACTTCAGAATAATATTGACGTGCAACCTCTTCCACATCTAAAACACTCCCGATATTTTTCTTATCACCGATATCCTGCCAGAGTTTAACTTCCAATGACGCAGCAATTGATGGTTCAAATGCCAATTTTAGTTCGCCTTTGAGCAGCTCATAAAACTTCTTTAGTGGATTCTTCGCTTCTTCCCACTTTTTCTCTTCACCCCAAACCAGCGCCTCGACCATCAACTGCGCGGCTTTTTTGGCAAGATCTTTTGAAATTCCAAACTGCTCTTTGATGTGTTCAATTGCATAATCACGAAATCTTATGCCAGCCGGAATTTTCTTCAACCGCCACCAAGCAACCTCAAGTTTCGCAACCGCTTCAGGTTCGAACTTAAAATGCATTACCTTATCCTTCGCACCAAACCGCCTCCTTCTGCGGCTAAAATCCAGTATCGCAGCTTTAAGTTTTTCAGGGTTCATGTCGGGAAGATGGTCGGGTTCAAAATAGAATTCAGTATAAGCCAGCTGCCACGGCAAAAATCCACTTGTTCGTTGTTCGCCGGAAGTTCTGATAAAAAGATCGGGGTAGGGATACGGCTGTCCGGAAGTATCAAGATAGCTTTCGAACAATTGCTCGTCGATCTCTGTTGATGGAATTTTGTCTTCAACTATTCTTTTTACAGCTCTGACTATCTCGTCATGTCCCCCGTAATCTAACGCTACATTCAAAATATATTTGGTGTTATTTCTTGTTTCATTTTCTATTCTCGTGATCCACGCTCTAACATCTTTTGGAAGCCTGTCTTTTCTACCTATGTGATGAAATCTAATCCCGTCTTTCTTCGCCGTCTTTAATTCATTCTGAAGATATGTCATAACTAGTGACATAATTTTTTTAGTCTCCCAGTATGGGCGAGACCAATTTTCTGTCGACCATCCCCAAATCGTTAAGGTGTGAACTCCCCAACCACGCGCCGCATCCATAACTTTTTTTATTGCCTTCGCCCCGGCTTCATGTCCCTTGGTAACAGGAAGCCCTCTTGAGCGTGCCCACCTTCCGTTTCCATCAAGAATAACAGCAATGTGGTTTGGAACAATCGTACCGGGAGGAAACGGTGATTTGTCATCCGAAGGCATGTTAATGATTATAACACATTAAGATCCTCTCTCTATCATGAAGTCAGCAAACGAAGAAAGTGCGTCTTGAAAATATAAATCTTTTGTAATTTGCGGTATAAATTTCTTCCCATCCGCAACCAACTTCTTAGCGAGTTTCTTAGAATAATCATAGGCTCCGGTTTTGACAGTTAAGTCTCTAACCTTATCAACAGCTTTCTTGCTTATGTTTCTATCTCCATAAGCTTTCATCAAAAATTCCCTGTCTTTGCCTTTTGTCTTCTCAATAGCTTTGATTTTCAGAATTGTATTTTTTCCCTCTCTTATATCGCTTCCGATTGGTTTTCCCAATTCTTGTTCACTTGAAAAGAGACCGAGTTCGTCATCTCGCAGCTGAAAAGCTATACCTATTGGTTCTCCGTACTTTTCAATCGCATTAATATTTTTCTTAGGTAGACCACCTAAAATAGCACCGATTTTTAATGGGCCACCAACTGTATAGACACTTGTTTTTTGAAGATGTAATTCCATAACATCCGCTTCAGTAACTTTGGGAAGCTGCTCGTATGTAACATCAAGCCCCTGACCAAAAGCAACTCTCTGCAAAAGTCTTGAAAAATAAATTGATGCTTCTAATTTCCGCGACTCATCTAATGACGAAGAAAGAATTACTTCCATTCCCATGTAAGCACCAAGATCCCCCATATTGATTCCCATTGAAGTACCATAAAGTTTAAAATCTTTTTTAAACTTCATTTCTTCATGTTTTGATTCGTATTGTTTGTGGATAGTAGGCTGCCCCCGACGAAGAAAATCCATATCTTGGATATCGTCATGCATAAGAAGGAATGAATGAATGAATTCTATGGATGAAGACGCTCCTAAAACATCTTCCTTTTTCCCTCCGGAGAGTTCATAACCCAGTTGTATAATTCCTCCCCTTAATTTTTTTCCACCCAAACAAAAATTTTTGTATCTTTCGAGCATATCAACAGCGACAAGTCCTCCCTTGCTATTTTTGCCAACATCCTGAACCTCTAAAATCTTTCTAGCTATATATGAAGCCATAAAGGCATCAGCCCTTACTATATATTCCTTAAGATAGCTTTTTACATTCATGAATGAGAATTATAACACTCAAATAGATCCTCATAGAAGACTAGTAAACTCATATGGAGCATGTTTTGTGCGAACCGACGGACTACAAAAAGTTAACGCTTCGGACTTTGTTTCTTTCTTCTTGCTTTTCCGCCAGTTCCAACCTTTCGTCTTTCCCGCGTTCGCGCGTCGCGTGTTAAAAGCCCCGCCTTCTTCAACTCCTGTCTGAATTTTCCATTTTCAACTTTAGCAAACGATTTGGCAATTCCAGAGATAACAGCCTCCAACTGGCCATGCTTGCCCCCACCAATCACCCGAATTGAAGCATGATATTCACCAAGAGCCTCATATTGCTTGAGCATTTTTGCCCAAAGACTTCGGTCAACTGGATTTGAAAAATATTTACCAATAACAAGTCCATTGACGAGATAATCACCCACGCCCTTATAAAACCTAACTCTTGCGGATGCAGATTTACGTCTTCCTACTGAATATGTGTAATCAATTTTTTTTATTTTTGCCATATTATTTAGGCCAAAAAGTTTGATGCCTGAAATTAGACATCAAACTTATCTGTATAAGGATGCTTGTCTGCCACAAAAACCTTCAGACGCGCCATTCTCCCATCTCTTAATCGGTTGTCAGGAAGCATTCCCCAAACAGCCAACTGTATTATCCGTGCAGGATTTTCTAGCTTCATCTTGGCGTACTTGATCTCTTTAAATCCCCCCGGGTATCCAGAGTGACTTCGATAAACTTTCTGTTTTTCCTTATTGCCTGTAACTTTAACGTCTTTTGCGTTAATAACAACTATATAATCACCATTATCGATATTGGGAGTATAGTCAACCTTCGTCTTTCCGGTTAACTTCATGGCAATTTGAGATGTCAGCCTACCAAGTACTTGCCCTTTTGCATCAATTAGATGCCATTGTCTTTTTATATTCTTCTTTCTCAAAATATACGTCTTCATGTTTATTAATCTCGTGCTTTTCTTTTTAACGATAACTTCTGTAATACGTTTGAAATCGATCCCTTCTTCGCGCTTTCGCTATTCTTTTTCAGAGCGCTTTGCTCAGGTTCTGAAAGTGTAACATTGGACTTTTTGGCACCGTCAACTTTTGTCGTGTCGGCTTTTTTCCCTCCAGAAACTCCCTTTTTTACTAAACTGTTTTCTAATTTCTGGGAAAGTTCAATTCTAGTTAGAGGTGCATTATCTCCTTTACGGGAAGGCAGATTCACATATTTAAGATATCCGCCAGCAGTAGTTTTCATTTTTTTTGAGAACTCATAAATCTTATCAGTTGTTTTCCTATCATTTCCCAAAAAAGAATAAACGCTCCGCCTCTGCGACAAAGTGCTGCTCTTGGCGCTGGCAATTAGTCTCTCAATAATGGGAAGAATTGTCATTGCCTTAGCACTGGTGGTCGTAAGACTGTCATGCATAAAAAAGTCTCTTACCAAAGCACGATACATCGCCCTTCTAGAGGTTGTATCGCGCGAAAACTTTCTTCCAGCAACATGTTTTTTCATAAAAAAATATGCGAAAAGCAAACAAACCACGGCAAAAAAGGATTCTCCGGCTTATTTACCGATAGCTAAACCCTTCTCACCCAACGCAGCCTCAATTATCTTAACTGATTTTTCTCCTAAATTACGGACCTTTACTAATTTTGCTTTTTCTGCTTTTGCAAGATCTTCTACTGTGTCGTAGCCAGCTTTTATCAAGGCATTTGCTACCCTTGTCGGAAGATTTATCTCTTCAACAGACAGTTTGCCAACCGGCCCGAAATCATCTTTTTTATCTTCACCAACTGTTTTTTCTACCTTCTTTGGCGAAACAATCTGCATAAAGTACGAGACAATAATATTGGCAGCCTTTAGTAGGGCTTGTTTCGGTTCGATTGTTCCATCGGTCCAAATCTCCAAAACCAAGCGATCGTAATTTGTAAATCTACCAACACGTGTCTCCTCAACTTTGTAGTTGACTCGCGTAATTGGAGTGAAAATGGCATCCATAGGTATTACTCCAACTTCTCCCGTTTTCCTATCTTCAAAAGACGTATAACCTACACCTGTTTCAATATCCATTTTTGCATTTATGGAAGCGTCTTTGTTAAGATATGCCAAAACAAGATCCGGGTTTGCTATTTTTGCCGGCGCGCCTATTTTAATATCTTTAGCCTTCACCTCACCAGGTCCTTTAGCTTCCAAGGTTGCCTTGATCGGTTTTTCATCGTTGTAAAAAATTCTGACTTTCTTAAGATTTAGTAAAAATTCGATAACATCCTCTTTCATTCCCTTTAGTGAAGAAAACTGGTGCCTGATACCTGCAATTCTCACTCTAGTAATGGCAGTTCCGGCCAAACTTGTTAATAAGACCCTTCTTAGAGAATTACCCAGCGTATTTCCATATCCGGCCTCAAGAGGACTAATAATAAACTTTCCGTAATCCGCCTTTTTCTCTTCTTCTATAATTTGAAATATTGGTTCGTTCACTTTATCACCGCCTTTCAACAATACTTAAAAATCCACTCTTTGGTTCGCATAATAAACTATCGTATTAATAGCATATCCAAAAAGTAACCTTAGAGCGTGTAATTTTATCATCTTGAATAATATTCCACCACATCTTGTTCGGATATTGGTTCTGTAATATCATCCCTTATGGGAAGTGATACAACTTTCCCAAATCCACCTTTTCTTTCAAGCCAGCTGGGAAACTTCAAATTCTTATTCTCCAACATCTTTGCGGCTGAGGGAATTTTTGTAGCCTTCTCCGACAAAGAAACGACATCACCAGTTTTTACTTGATATGACGGAATACTAACTTTCTTAGAATTAACAGAAACATGTCTATGAGAAACAAACTGTCTCGCAGACATTCTTGTTGGAGCAAAACCCAAACGGTAGACCACATTGTCCAATCTTCGTTCAAGAAGCGATAGTAACTGTTCCCCCGTATTTCCTTTGGACTTCAACGCTTTTCCGGCATAGCGGGAAAACTGCCTTTCTAAAACACCGTACAATCTTTTAACTTTCTGTTTTTCTTTTAATTGTTTAGAAAATTCCGAAGGTGATCTTCGTGAACCACGACCACCATGCATACCTGGGGGTACATTTAAACGTGTCAATTTGCCACCCTTTCCAAAAAGGTCGAATCCAACCGATCTTGATAACCTGTCTTTTGGTCCTGTATATCTAGCCATAGTAATTAAGCACGTCTTTTCTTTTTAGGCCTTGGCCCGTTGTGCGGAATGGGCGTAACGTCTGCAATCATCGATATCTTCAAGTTCGCGCTTCTGACAGCTCTTAAGGCAGCGTCTCTTCCTGCCCCCGGACCTTTTACGTAGATTTCAACTTCCTTTAACCCATTTTCAGACTTTGCCTTTTCCAAAACCTTTTCGACTGCCGAAGTTGCAGCAAACGGAGTTGACTTTCTCGTCCCTTTAAAACCTGCGTTACCTGACGAACTCCAGCCAATAACTTCACCCTTCTCGTCCGTAACCGTAACTAAGGTATTATTAAATGACGCAGCGATATAGAGCCTACCTTTTATTATCTGTTTTGTTACTTTTTTCTTCTTTTTTTCGGCCATTTTTTTATTCTTTCTGATCTTTTTGAACCTTCGTCAAAGCATCCTTTTTAAAAGCTCCGATTGTTTTTCTCTTCCCTCTTTTTGTACGAGCGTTATGTCGTGTCCTTTGACCTCTAACTGGAAGATTGTGTGAATGCCTCAAACCCCGATACGAACCGATCTGGTGGAGACGTGTTAGATTGGATCTTGTTTGTCTAATCAAATCACCCTCAACAGCAATCTTCTCAATTTGTTCATTTATCTTTGCGATATCTTCAGGTGTCAGGTCTTTAACGCGTTTCGCCTCTGAAAGGCCCGCTTCCAACATGATCCTCTGCGACATAGGCATTCCAATACCTTTAATTCGCGTCAAAGAATATAAAACTCTGTCTTTATCGCTAAGTTCCTGCCCTGCTATTCTAGCCATGTTTTTTTTAACTACTTTTGAAATCAGCTTAAACTATCCTTATCTTTGCTTTTGACAAAGTCTTAAGCTTTAAACGTCATCCTTGACGTTGCTTATGTTTTGGATTTTTGCAAATAATATACAAAACCCCATGTCTTTTAACGTATTTACAATCTTTACACCTTGGTTTTATAGACGATTGCACTTTCATATTTTAATTTGATAGAGCGGGAGAGTATAAGAGCGTGAGTATTATGATCTCAACGTTAAGCGCTAAGTTTTTCTTATACTCTTACACTCTTTTACTCTTCTACTCTAGTATCTATAAACTATTCTTCCCCGATCTATATCATATTTTGTCATTTCAATCTTAACTTTATCACCGGGAAAAATTCTGATATAGTTTTTTCTCATTCTGCCTGTCAATGTCGTTAAAATAACTCTGCCGTCATCTAACTCAACCCTAAACATCGTATTAGGTAAGGCTTGCGTCACTTTTCCGTTAAAAACACTTACAGGATCAATTCTCTTCATAGACCGCAAAACAAAACAAACCGGGCAAACAGCCTGGCTTTATCTGGTAACAACAAAATGGCCCTTTTCTGTTATAACTAAGCTATCCTCGTAAAGCGCTGATATTGTACCATCACGGGTTACGATTGTCCACCCGTCTTTATCGTGCGCAATTTCTCCGTCTCCTAAAGTGTAAATCACCTCGATTGCAAGAACCATACCCGGTTTAACTTCCGCCGAATCCTCCCTCTTCCCATACACAAATTGCGGAATCAGTGGATCCTCATGCAACTGACGACCCACACCGTGCCCAACCAAGGCCTTTACTGGATTACACCCACCCTCTTTCAATGATGTTTCAATCCTCTGCGAAATATCATAAATTCGTGCACCAGGTAGGGCCGCCGCTATCGCGTTACTGAGTGTCTGTTTTCCTACATTGAGAAATTTCTCGACTACTGCATCAACACCAAGCCCTTTTGAAAAAGATGTGTCTGTATGGAAACCCTTGTAGTAAAGTCCAACATCAACACTAACAACATCCCCCTTTTTAAATACCACTTCCTTCTTGGGAATTCCATGGACAACGCCCTCGTTGATGTTTATACACGTCGCCCAATGGTACTTTGGAACCTTGCTAAAGGATGCCTCAGCACCGCTTTTCTTAATTAGCGCTACTGCCAACTGTTCAATTTCCCAAGCGCTGACACCAACTTTCACAGCCTCAAACAAACTGTTTTTTACCTGGGCAAGACGCTTCCCCCCTTCAATAATCGAGTCGATCTCTTGTTTAGTTTTGATTGTTATTTTTCCCATTGATTTTATCTAAAATGTTAACTATATCATTGAAGATCTCCTCAATCGGCCGTTCTCCGTTAACGTGCACAAGTTTTTCCCTTTTTTCCAGGTATTCGATTAATACTTTTGTATTTTTTTCATAATAATCAAAACGTACTTCAATAGACTTGGGGCTATCGTCTTCCCTTTGCACAAGTTTTCCTCCGCAACCACACTCTTCGTCCTTAGGTGGAGGGTTTGTTATGAGGTTATAAACCTTTTTACATACCGTGCAAATCCTTCTCGCAGACATCCTCGTTATCGCCTCTTCTTTACTAACATCTATAGATATCGTCAAATTGATGGTGCTGTTTTTAATTTTTAAAAAATTTTCCAAAGCTTCGTACTGAGAAACAAATCTTGGAAACCCTTCAAAAAGAATATTGTTTAAATCAATCTTTTCATCTTTCAAAAAGTCCAGAACATACAAAGTCATTTCTTCTTGGGGAATTAATTTACCGGAATTAACAATTTCCTTCAATCTTTCATTTTTTTCTGCCAATTTTCTCGAGAGGTCGCCCGTTTGGAGGTAATACAAGCCGTACCTCTTAGTAAGAAGCTCTGACTGTGTTCCCTTTCCAGACGCCGGAGCACCTAATATTACAATATTCATATTTACCTTCCCAAGAATGAGTCGTACCTTTTCATTACCAATTGAGCTTGCAAATCACGCGTTAATTCCAAAACAACAGAAACAACAATCAAAACACCAGTTCCCCCAACGGCCAAGTTGGCAACGCCGATAAAACTCTGGAAAAATGACGGCATGACTGCAACGACTCCTAAAAACAGTGCTCCGGAAAATGTAATTCTCGTTAGGACTTTATTTAAATATTCCACTGTTTGTTTTCCCGGTCTAATCCCCGGAATAAAACCGCCATTTTTTTGCAAATTCTCGGCAATCTTTTCAGGATTAAAAACAACCGAAGTGTAAAAATACGTAAAACCAAAAACTAAAAGAAAATAAACAACGTTATAAATCATTGACTGGGGGGTAAATGTTTGTGCAAGGTCTGATGCAAATCTTGCAACTCTCACATTAGCCACACCGGAGAGAAACTGTCCAAGTAGTGACGGAAGCAAAACCAGAGAAACCGCAAAAATTATCGGGATTACTCCTGCCTGATTTAAGCGCAGTGGAAGATATGAAGAACCGACACTGACCCGCGACCCCCTTCTGGCATAGTTGATGGGAATCTGCCTTGTTGCCTCATTCATAAAAACGATAGCACCAACAATTAAGACTGCGAGTATCAAAAAGATAACAATCTTCAAAACATCTTCGCCCTGAACAATCGAAGCCGATTGCCCAATTATTACCGGTAGCCTTGAGACAATCCCCGCAAAAATTAAAAAGGATACTCCGTTCCCGACTCCATACTCTGTAATTAATTCACCCAACCATACGGCAAGCATCGCTCCAACGGTCATTGTCAGAATAAGGCTAATCAAACGCAGAATGTCCAGCTGTGGTATAACATGTTGGCTTTTTAAAAGTGAATACATTCCAAAAGCCTGGAATAGTGCAAGCGGAACCGTAATAAAGCGCGTATACTGGTTAATTTTCTCTTGCCCATATTCCCCCTCCTTCGAGAGTTCGTCAAGCTTGGGGATCACATACGTTAAAAGTTGCATAATAATTGAGGCGTTAATATATGGCCCAAGGCCAAGGGCTAGAATCGAAAAATTGGCCAAGGTTCCACCTGAAAAAACATCCAACAAAGATAGTAGCGGACTACCCGAAAAAAGCGCCTGTAAAGAAGTCCTGTCAATCCCGGTTGCAGGAATGTGGGCAAGGAGACGGAAAAAAACAAGCACAATTAATGTAATAATCAATTTCTTTCTTAAATCTTTAGATAGAAACAGATTTATAAAAAACCTGGTAATTTCAGAAAGCATATCTTATCAATATATTTTAACTGCGTGTCAGGTTAAAAGGTAGTTGTTGCAAACAACTAAAAGTTATTTGGGGGGGGTTTAAACAACCTTTCCACCCGCCTTGACAATCTCACTCGAGGCACCTTTCGATGTCGGCAATTCTACCGTAAGTTTTTTTGTTAACTTGGTATTACCAACAATCTTGACACCTCTGTCGGCTTCTTTTTTGCTAACCAATCCCAAATTTATCAAAAGGGAAAGATCAACCTTAGCTCCTGCAGAAACGGCATTTAACCGCGCAAGATCAATTTCCACAGGCTTCACTTTAGCTTTAAATTTATTTTTTCCTCGCAAAAACGGTAGTCTTTTAATAAGAGATTTCTTAACTTTTACACCCTCAAAAAGAATGCCTAGATTCTTTCTCGTTTTCTGACCCTTCTGACCACGGCCAGAGGTATGTCCACCTTTTCCGCTTCCATATCCTCTTCCCAACCTTTTTTTTCGCGGCGAAACAACTTTTTCGGATCTAAAGTTCATTTATTCCCTCCTTCATATTTTTGATCATGTCAAAATACGCCAACTTCTTTAAGGCATTTAATGTTGCATAAACATTTGATGCTTTATTCTTGGTTCCCAATATTTTTCCAACTGCATCCGTAACCCCAACAGCTTCAAGTACAACCCTAATCGCGCCACCCGCAATTATTCCCGAACCTTTCGGAGCCGGTTTGATCAACACTCTCGCTGCAGAAAACTTTTCGTTAACAGAATACGGTAGAGTCGTTCCCCTTAAAGGTGCACGAAACATCTTCCTCTTTGCCGCCGCAATTGATTTTTGTATCGCTCCCGAAACATCCCCCGCCTTTGCCAAACCTAAACCAACTCTACCTTTTTTATCACCAACAACAACTAGTGCTGAAAAACGAATCGTGTTTCCCCCCTTGGTTTTCTTTGAAATCCTTTTAATTTCAATTACTGTTTCAGAAAATTCTCTTAAATTATTTTCCATATGTTTTAAATTAAAATTTTAAACCACCCTTTCTTGCACCTTCTGCCACATTTTTTACTCTGCCGTGATACTTATAACCACCACGATCAAAAACCACACGCGCCAACCCCTTCTTTATGCTTTTTTGGGCTAATTTTTCACCAACTTGAAAAGCCACTTCCTGTTTCGTGGCAACTTTTGCTTTGTTTTCACCTTTCTTAACAATTTTCAAATCGTTTTCAAACAACACCGTTACACCTTTTTTATCATCAATCACCTGTGCATAAATGTGCTTATTTGATCTAAAAACAGAAAGTCTCGGAATGGAAGCGTTTCCCTTCAATGAACTTCTGACTCTTTTTAATCTTCTTAAAAACAACTTATTTTTATTCATATTCTTCGATTTTCTTAGTTACTCACAAAATTCAGCGTTGTTCCTACGCCGTCTGCGTCTTTGCCGCCTTACCAGCTTTTCTCCTAACCTCTTCGTCTATGTATTTGATACCCTTACCTTTATAAGGTTCGGGTGGGCGAATCGATCTAACTTTGTCGGAGACGTCGCCGACAGATTCTTTGTTGGCCCCCGAAACCGTAATAATTGATTTCTCGACTTTAAAAGTAATCCCCTCGGGAGCAGTAACTTTTACTGGATGGGAATACCCAACTGTCAAGACTAGATCGTTTCCTTGAACTTCCGCTCTGTATCCTACGCCGACCAACTCGAGCGACTTTTGCCAACCCTTTGAGACACCTTGGATCATATTGTTAAAATGAGACCTGAACGTTCCCCAAAAAACACCCGTTTGTTCCGTTTTTGAAACTGGTGAAACAAAAACTTTATTGTCCTCCACCTTAACGGAAAGCATTCTGGCAGGGTAATCCCTTTTCATCTCGCCAAGTCGACCTTTAACAATAAATTGGCCATTTTCCACAGAAACCTCAACCCCCTGTGGTATCTCAATGGCTTTTTTCCCAATCCTGCTCATACTTTTAATGAATTTCGGCAATTACTTCACCACCAATATTCTTCTTTAAAGCATCCTTTGATGCCATAATTCCCATAGGAGTTGATAGGATAAAAAATGATAGGCCCTTATGTTCTCTTATCTCTTCCACACCGATATATACTCTTTTACCTGGCTTTGAAACCAGTTTCAGTTCAACCAACACCGGCATCTTTTTCATATAAGAAATTTTTACAGTTACTTGCCCGTCGGAAATACCAACATCGGATAGATACTTTTCTTTCTTAAGAACCGCAGCAACAGAAAGAATCAGCTTCGATTGTGGAACGACGACGTCTTTTTTGCCTGCAGCCGCGGCGTTTTTGACTTTTATTAAAAAATCTCCAATAGGATAGTTCGTCATAGTTTTACCAGCTAGCCTTTCTAACACCGGGAATTTCACCTCGGTGCGCATAGTCACGAAAACACAATCGGCACAATCCGAATTTTCTCATATAACCTCTTGATCTTCCACACAAGCCACAACGATTCGTGTATCTCGTTTGATATTTCAACTTTTTACTCTCACGAACTTCTTTAGCTTTTGTTGACATACTTGTTCGATTAAATTAACTGACTATTTTGTCCCTCTCTCTGTTTTTCAAACGGCATACCGAGTAGTTCAAGTAAACGAAATGCCTGAGAAACATTGTTTGACTTGGTAACAATCGTAACTTCCAATCCTCTTGGAAGCGACTTGGAAATATCGATTTCCGGAAAGACGTGGTGTTCAACGATACCCAGCGTATAGTTTCCATCTTTATCAAATGAATTCCTCTTTACTCCCCTAAAATCACGCAAACGCGGCAAAACGACGGAAAAGAGTTTATCCAAAAAGTCGTACATCTTATTGCCCCGCAGGGTCACCTTTAGTCCAACTACCGCACCTTTTCTCAAGGAAAAACTGGCAACCGATACCCTGGCTTTTCTTATACTTGGTGCCTGTCCAGCAATTGCAGCGATATCATTTTTGATTTTTTCAAAACTTTCTTTGTTCTTCTGCGTATCACCAATTCCGGCATTAATCACGACTTTTTCTACTTTAGGGACATCCAGGAAGTTGCCAACTTTGAATTCATCAAGCAACTTTTTGGAAACCTCTTTCTGATATTTTTCTTTTAGTCTTGGTATGCGCATATTACTTCTTACCTGAAATCTCTTTATTACATTTCTTACAAAACCTAACCTTTTCCTTTCCGGCAAATCTAAAACCAACCCTTGAGGCTTTTGAACAGTTTGGACAAATTAACCTCAACTTTGAAAAAGGAATCGGTCTAGGAATCGGAAAAATACCCCCCTTACGATTTGATTGTGGCTTGATGTGCTTTTTATATTCATTAAGTCCAGGAATGACTGCCGCAGCAGTGTTAGGTAAAATCTTTTCAATCGTACCGTCTCTGTCTTTATCTTTCCCTGAAATAACTTTAATTTTGTCTCCTACCTTAAATTTCAACATATAACTTCTTTTTACTTTTTTAAACTACTTCCCTCGCCAAAGAGGCAATTTTTGTAAAACCAGCATCTTTAACTTCTCGTGCTACTGGGCCTAGGATTCTTGTACCTCTGGGAAAACCTTGCTTATCAATGACAACACCGGCGTTGTCATCAAAGCGTAAATAGCTCCCGTCTTTTCTGCCGACTTCTTTTCTGGTTCTGACAATTAGCACCTTAACCTTCTCTTTGTTGGCAACAACGCCGTTTGGGTCTGCGCCGTGAACCACACAGTTAACAACATCTCCTAACGAGGCGTATTTCCCAATCTTATGCGAGACACCAAAAACCATTAATTTCTTTGCACCCGAATTATCCGCCGGTGTCAAAACTGTTCGTAATTGAATCATAATATTTATTTCTTTTTGGTCTTTACCTTCGCAGATTTTTTCTGTGCAACTATTTTCTTAGAACCGCTTGTCTTTTTTGGCGTGACTATTCTCCATTTTTTTATTTTGCTGTATGGTTTTGAATCCACAAAGCTGACCGTCTCGCCAACCTGCGTGTTAAATTCGTCGTGGACATGATATTTTTTAGATTTCTTAAACCTTTTCCCATAAAGTTTATGCATAAAAACACTCTCCACTAAAACAGTGGCGGTTTTTTGCATCTTTTTTGATATCACCTTACCTGTATAAACTTTCATATTATTTGTCCTTAGTTCCAGCACTTTCAGCTTCTGGTCTATCACTCATTTTTTTTAAGCTCAGAATAGTTTCAATTTGTGCAAGCCTTCTTCTTAACAATTTGGCCTTTTTCAAATTCTTCTCGCGTCCGACACCTATCGTCAGTTTTGTTTTTGCCAAGTCAATTTGCAAAATACTCAATGTTTTATTTAGCTCATCGGCAGATTTTACAAAATAACTTTTCAGTTCTTTCTTCTTCATATTAATCTCTCGCTACCGTCGTCGTTTTGATCGGCATCTTATCTGCTGCCTTTTTAAGGGCTTCAACAATTATCTCTTTCGACGGACCACTGACTTCATACATCACTCTTCCAGGTTTCACAACGCAGACATAACGGTCTATCTCACCCTTTCCACTTCCCATCCTTTGGCCAGCAGCCCTAGCCGTCACTGGTTTGTCGGGAAAGATCCGAATCCATACCCTTCCACCTCTTTTGAGAGCGTGGGTAATGGTTCTTCTCCCCGCCTCTATCTGTTTACTGGTAACCCAACCAACTTCTAAAGCTTTTAATCCAAACTCACCAAACGAGAGATCAAACCCTCTCTGGGCCTTTCCGCGCCGCCTGCCTCTGAACTCTTTTCTGTATTTTCTCCTTTTTGGCTCTAACATATTTTATTAAATGCTACCGATAAATTGTCCGTATCGTATTTTACTCTGGCTTTCGATGAATATAAACCTTAACTCCGACGTAACCTCTCTTCGTCAAAGCCGGCACTTGTGCGTACTCGATATCTTCCCTCAACGACTGTAGAGGTACCGACCCTTTATGAAACTTCTCGGTTCTGGAAATTTCCGCCCCCTGGATTCTTCCGGCAAGGACGACTTTGATCCCCAAAGCTCCTGATTGCATCACTCTGTCGAGCGTTTTGGAAACAACCTTACGATAGGGCATTCTGCGCTCCAAATCCAACGCGATTCTGTCTGCGACTAGATGTGCTGACAACTCCGGGTTTTTGACTTCATTTACTTTAAGGTCAATTTTGACATCTTTGACGTTTTTACCTCCAACCTTTTCAATTTCAGAAACGATAAACCTTTTGATCTCCTCAATCCCGGTTCCTCCGCGCCCAATTACAACACCCGGCCTTGCAACAGTTAATGTTAAAACTATGCTTTTTGGAAGTCTTTCAATCTCGATAAGACTTACTCCGGCTGTTTTCAATTTTCGAAAAAGTGTTTTCCTAAGGTTAATATCTTCCAACAGATTAGTCCTGTAATTTTTATCGTCTTGGAACCATCGTGATTTCCAAGGGGAAAAAGTCCCGACTCGAAAACCCACTGGATTAACTTTCTGTCCCATAATAATTTTATTATTCTTGACGTTTTGCCTTTTTCGGTAATACTTTCTTCAATTTGCTTTTTATTCCCAGCTTGCCACCTTCTTTTTTTGTATCGGTTTTATCTTCTTTCACTTTTTTAGTGTTACCCTCCGACTTACCACGATCGTCAACTTTAACCAATTTAGATGTTAAAACTACACGTATGTGAGACATCCGTTTTTTATAGGGGTGCCACCTTCCTCGAGAAGCAGCCATCCCCCTTTTTAATCTCGGACCTTCGCCAATTTGGATCTCTTTAAAGATCAAACTGTCGTCGATAACGCCCTTCTGCTTTGCGTTTGCGAGAGCCGATTTTACTACTTTTACAATGATTTCCGAACCCCTCTTATGTAAAAAAGGTAATTTTTCAACCGCTTCCAATGGAGTCAATATTTTTGTTGCATCTGCAACAACCCGCATTTTCTTTGGCGAAACCCTGACATATTTTTGAGTTGCAATAATATCCATAAAACTTTATGTTTTCTCAAGTACTCTTTTGACCACTTGTCCATGACCTCTAAATGTCCGTGTGGGTGAAAATTCACCCAATCGGTGGCCAACCATGTCTTCGGTGGCAAAAATATTGATAAAGACTTTCCCGTTGTGGACCTGAAAATACTTGCCCACGAACTCGGGGGGGATAACACTTGATCTGGCCCAGGTTTTTACAGGATTTTCTTTTGAACCCAAGCCCTTCTGAATCTTCTTCAAGAGATTTTCATCGATGTATGGTCCTTTTTTTGTACTTCTGCTCATATTAGCTTATTATTTTTGACGGATTGCTGTGTTTGCCAGCCTTCCTTCTTTGAATTATCAAATAATTTGAATATTTTCTCTTCCTTCTCGTTTTACCAACCGCTTTCTTTCCCCAGGGTGTTTTTGGATATTTCAGTCCAATATGGCTTCTTCCTTCACCACCACCATGCGGGTGGGCGTTTGGATGCATCGCAACGCCGCGCACGGTCGGTCTTATTCCCATGTGTCTTCTTACTCCAGCTTTCCCAAGCGTGACATTCCTTGCCTCCATGTTACCAACCTGACCGATGGACGCGCGACAATCTTTACGAAACCTTCTAATTTCACCGGAGGGAAGCTTAACTAAAACTTTGTCGAGTTCCTTTCCATGTAAAACCGCAAATGAACCTGCACCTTTGACCATCTGGCCACCCTTTCCCGGAACAATTTCAACATTATGAATCTGTGTTCCGACTGGTATCTTTTCCAACAAAAGATAATTGCCTTTTTCAACTGGTGCAGAATCAGAGGACACAACTTTATCCCCAACTTTCAATCCAACAGGTGCAATTATATATCTTTTTTCTCCGTCACTATATACCAAATCCGCTAACATTGCGTTTCTGTTGGGGTCGTATTCGATAGCGGTAACCCTTGCCGAAATTTCCCGCTTATCACGCTTGTCATCAATAATCCGATAGTAGCGCTTTTCCCTTCCACCTTGGTGCCTAATGCTTATTCTGCCTTTTGCACCCCTACCTGACTTTTTCTTTAGAATATATTTTCTTTTACTCATAAATTATTATTTTTTCGTATCAAAAAGATCGATCGTCTCTTTTTCCTTTAAGGTAACGGTCGCTTTTTTCCTCGCTTTTACAGTCCTGATCTTACCCTTGTAATCTTTTTTAGTAACTTTTTTAAGATTTGCCGTTTTTACGCCGGTTACATGAACCACAAACATTTGCGAAATCAAAGATTTAATCTGAAACTTACCCAATTTCGGATCAACATAAAAACTAAACCTGCCTTTCTTGGCCTCACTAAGTCCTTTTTCAGTTAATATTGGTTTTATCATAACTACTTGCCAGCCGCCTTTCTTTTATTTGTTCCAGCCTTAGCATTAACAGCTCTCGCTGTTTTTCGTACCTGGGAATTTACATCTCTTCTAATAAGAGGCTTTTTGTTGTCGAAACCAACCTTCCTTTTGGGCGCACCTTCTTTGGCGTTAGCACCGCTTGCATTTTTATCGGTCTTTTCCGTCAAAGCTTTGTTATCAACGAGCAAAGCGTTTGCTAAATAAATTTTGTATGCATTCAAATTTTTAAAACTGTCGACAACAACTCCTTCAATATTCCTAAACGCTTTTGCCACCGATCCGTTTTCACCAGCCAGCGCTACAAGCACATTTCCATTGCCCCAACTCTTTTCTTTTACAATATTCTTTATCAATTTGTCTGCATCCTTAGTCTTTTCAATCTTTTCCAAGTTATCAACCAACGCAAGCGCATCCGTTCCCTTATAATTGATGGCTTGTAAGAAAGCCATATTTTTTATAGATTTGGAAAGTTTGAGAGTCCTCTTTATTCCCTTTGGGCCATGCGCTGTTCCACCACCTACAAAAATTGGCGCCGATTTGGCACCATGCCTTGCCCCACCCGTTCCTTTTTGTCGATAGATCTTTCTTGTTGATATCGCAACTTCGCCTCTGGTTTTTGTTCGCGATAAACCAAGGTGGGCCCTATCTTCGTAAACACGCACAGCTTGTGAAAGCAGCTTTGAGTTTGCTTTGACAGCATAATCCTTAGGCAAGGTAATGCTTTCTTTCTTCTTTCCTTGATGGTCGTATAAATCCACTTTTAACATATTTATTTAATTACTTTTTATCTTCAACTTTTTCTTTCTGTTCACCAGCTGCAACCTGCACTTGTGGGTTTTCTTTCTTTTCCTCATTACTATTAACGCCCGACTCCGCCGCTTCCTTCGGTGTTTCACTTGTTAGTTCTTGAGATTCTGCCTCTTTTATTTCCTCTTTGTTATCTGCACTACTTTTAGTTTCAACTTCCGACTTCTCCACCTTTACTCCACCTTCGCCAATCTTTTTAATAAAAAGAAGTCCTCCAAAAATACCAGGAACTGCTCCAACAACGGCTATCGTATTTTCCTTCTCATCAACATCGATTACTGACAAATTCTTTAGCGTAACCTGATCTGACCCCATTCTTCCACCCATTTTTTTACCCTTATAAACACGCCCTGGTGTCGTTCTTTGGCCAATCGACCCGGGTGCGCGTTCACGATCAGATTGACCATGCGTTTTTGGTCCACCATGAAAACCCCATCTTTTAACAACACCCGCAAAGCCTTTTCCTTTAGAAATTCCGGTAATAGCAACGACGTCACCACTTTTTAAAACGTCGCCGACCTTAATTAGATCTCCAACCTTCAGTTCAGTATCGCTTTCGACTCTGATTTCTTTTAAATATCTTGGTGCTTCTTTGTCTTTTATAACGTTTTTGAGGTGGTTTTGAAGTGGTTTTGTAAGGCTTTTGCTTTTTTTGCTTCCGGCTCCGAGCTGGACTGCTATATAACCATCTTTCTCAATATTTTTAACATTTGTAACTACACACGGTCCAACCTTTATCCAAGTCACGGGAAATCTGCGGTCTTTGACATAAACCGCACCCATTTTTTGCTTAAATCCTAAAATTGTATTTAGCATGATAACAACCAATAAAAAGGCGCCGGATGGGCGCCAGTCCTTTTACACCTAATCCAGCTTCATTTACTGCGAGTATGTTTTGACGAACTTCTCCACAGCAAAGGCAAGTATATCAAACGAGCTTATTTTAGGCAAGACCCTGCCCACCATGCTTCTCGTTGCGATATGGGGAGGAAGAAAATAATTAAAATGTTATAATTCCACCATGAAGGTGATTTTGTATATGGCAATATCAGCGGACGGTTTTATTGCCAAAAACAACGATGATACAGATTGGGTAACCAAAACAGACTAGGGAGTTTTTTCCAAAATAGTTAAGAATACAATGTGCATAGTTATGGGAAGAAGAACATATGAAGCCAGTGGAAAAGATTTTCCATATAATTGCAAATTAAACATTGTAATTACTTCAGATAAAGCTCTTCTGCAAAAGAGAGAAACTGAATCGCTTTTTACCAATTTCTGTTCAAAAGAAATCATAAAACTTGCGAAGGATAGGGGATTCACCAAATTATTGATAATTGGAGGTGGAAAGACTAATGCCTCTTTTTTAAGAGAAGGTTTAATCGACAACTCTTTTTTAGTGTACACCCTAAAATCCTTGGAGATGAGATAAAAATTTTTAATCTGGGAGAATTTGATATAAATCTAAAGCTATCGGGAGTAAAAAAGTTAAAAGAAGATTTAATTCAGCTTCATTACAAAGTAATAAAATAATCAAACACAGGTAATTAAGACTAAAAACTCGCGATTTTTCCCCTTTTCACCCAAAATCGGTGACTCAACCAAAACTTCAATTTTCTCACCAACATTTTTTATATCTTCCTTTACCACTTGTAATACCTGTTCCACTTCTTCAACCTTTAACTTTCCTTTTCCTGCTTCATAGTGAGGTTTTATAAGAGAAATTACCGCTCCTCCGGGTTTTAAATTAGCAAAAGCGCTGGGTAAAATGTTTTTCTGTTTTGTCCAGGAAGTATCAACCGTTACCATATCAACTTTTTCAGGTAACACTACATGCATCGCATTTGTCCGCTCTATAACCACAACCCTAGTGTCATTACGAAGTTTCCACGCAAGCTCTCCATATGCCGTATCAACCGAATAAACTTTCTTGGCACCGTTTTGCAAAAGACAATCAACAAATCCCCCGGTGGAACTTCCAAAATCAGCGACAACTAAATCTTTAACTGATATTCCAAATTGTTCTAATGCAAACTGAAGTTTTTCTCCAGCTCTGGAAACAAATTTCATAATTATCTTTTAAACCTCTAGGTTTAGACCTTTTGACAGTAACAAAGGTTTTTCCTCAGAATTTGTAAAACCCCTTCTCAAAAGAAATTTCTTTAATTCTGTCAACCCTGAACTTAGTTTTATACCATCGACTGAAAAATCAGTCAAATCAATTTTCAAACTTTTACCACCCTCGTCTTTAATATTTTGCTCCATCAATTGAAGTAAATCGCTACCCAACCCAATTCTCCTAACTTCCGGACTTAGAACAAAATCTGTTATGGTCCAATATTCTCCCGTGGCCTCCGCTGTCACCATACCAATATAGTCTTCACCTTTTTTTGGAAATATTCTAAGATATCGTGAGGTTCTTTCGATTTGGGCTTCAATATCACAAGCCAATCTTTCCACCATGTTTCTACATCTTTATCTCGATACTTACCCCTGCCGGGAGGTCAAGGTTGGAGAGGGAATCAATTGTTCTTGGTGTAGGATCCATAATATCAATCAATCTTTTATGAACAAGCATTTCAAAGTGTTCTTGGGCGTTTTTGACTCCGCGAGTTGAAGCCGGAATAACTGACATTAATGTTCTTTTAGTAGGAAGTGGAATCGGGCCAATTATTTTAACTCCGGTTGCTATGGCAACATCCAAAATCTTAGCCGCCGCTTCGTCAATTAAGCGGTGATCGTAGCTTTTTAACTTTACTCGTAATCTTCCAGATGCCATATACCGTTAAAGTGCTAGATATCCAACCAAAAAAAATCCCCGTTTCCGGGGCATCAGTTTGCTCTTACGCGATAATTTTGGTGACGGCTCCGGCCCCGACCGTTGAGCCACCCTCACGTATAGCAAATCTGAACCCTTCTTCAATTGCAACGGGCTGAATAAGTTTCACTTTCATTTTTGCAGAATCTCCCGGCATCACCATTTCAATGCCTTCCGGAAGAGTTACTTCACCTGTAACATCTGCAGTTCTGATAAAAAACTGGGGTTTATAACCTGTAAAGAATGGAGTGTGGCGTCCACCCTCTTCTTTCGAAAGGATATAAACTTCAGCTTCAAATTCGGTATGGGGTGTAATTGTTCCAGATTTTGCAAGCACTTGACCTCGCTCTATTTGATCTTTTTCAACCCCCCGCAAAAGTATGCCTACATTGTCTCCTGCTTGAGTGAAGTCAAGACTCTTTCTAAACATCTCAAGGCCTGTTGCAACTGTCTTTTGCGTTGCCTTAAGTCCAACAATCTCTACTTCTTCATTAAGGTTTAACTTTCCTCGCTCAACTCTACCTGTCGCTACTGTTCCGCGACCTTTAATTGAGAAAACGTCCTCAACCGGCATTAAAAAAGGTTTATCAACATCTCTGACCGGATCGGGAATGTAATTGTCAACCTGCTTCATTAGCTCCATAATTTGATCTTCGGCCTTGGCGTCCCCTTCCATGGCTTTTAGAGCTGAAACACGAACAATCGGAATTTCATCACCGGGATATTGATATTTCTTAAGAAGTTCCCTAATGTCGCTTTCGACAAGCGTAATCAGCTCCTCATCGTCCATTGCGTCAATCTTGTTAAGGGCGACAACCAAAGCGGGAACGTTAACTTGACGAGCTAAAATGATGTGCTCTCTTGTTTGCGGCATCGGACCATCGGGAGCGGAAATAACCAGAATTGCTCCATCCATTTGCGCAGCACCAGTAATCATGTTCTTGATGTAATCGGCATGTCCCGGAGCATCAATATGGGCATAGTGGCGTTTTTCCGTTTCGTATTCAACGTGGGTAATGTTAATCGTAACTCCACGTTCCTTCTCTTCTGGGGCATTGTCGATTTCGTCAAATTTGTAAGCTTTGTTTACTCCTCCTGGAAGTTTTTTTGCTAAAACTGTAGTGATTGCAGCAGTCAGCGTAGTCTTACCGTGATCAACATGGCCGATAGTTCCAATGTTTACATGCAGTTTACTTCTATCAAATTTTTGTTTTGCGTCACCTGCCATAGTTTTTTTAGTATAAAGATTACTCTTCAAAAAAACAAGGACAATAAATGTCCTAATGTTTGGTATTATAATTAAGGCTAAACAAAGCTGTCAATAGGCAACTTTATACCCAATAAAAAGGAGGAAGTAAAACACTTCTACAAATCTGTTAAGTTGGAGTTTTACCGCTTTTTGCAACAATAGCGTCGGCAATATTTTTCGGAACCTCTTCGTAATGCGACGGTTCGACAAAGGCACGAGCTCGACCCTGTGAAATTGATCTTAATTTTGTCGCATAACCCGACAGTTCAGAAAGCGGAGCAAGCGCATAAATAAATGTTTCTAATCCCTTCTTTTCAGTACCTTGAACTTGAGCACGCTTGCTCGAAAGATCGCCGATAATATCTCCCATATACTCGTCTGGGGTTGCAACCTCGACCTTCATTATCGGCTCGAGAAGTGTCATATCAGCTCTTCTGGCTGCAGCCTCAACCGCCATCGAACCGGCAATCTGGAAAGCAATATCGGAAGAATCGACATCGTGGTAGGTACCGTCATAGACCGCTACTTTGATGTCGGTCATCGGAAAACCCGCCATAATACCCTTTTCAAGTTTTTCCTTA
The DNA here is from genome assembly GCA_000993685.1 of Candidatus Woesebacteria bacterium GW2011_GWA1_39_21. GTDB lineage: Bacteria > Patescibacteriota > Microgenomatia > UBA8517 > UBA8517 > GWB1-38-13. Next base: position 10,439 of record LBWP01000005.1, on the reverse strand, counting down.
ACACCCTTTTCAATTGAAGAAATAAATTCAGCTGGGATGGCCCCACCTCTGATTTTGTTTTCAAACTCAAAACCCTCGCCCCTCCCTTTCGGTTCTACGTTCACAAAACAATGTCCATATTGTCCACGACCACCTGTTTGTCGAATATACTTGCCTTCCCCTTCGGCGAACTTTTTGACAGTTTCTTTATATGCAACCTGCGGCGAACCCGTATTAGCAACGACATTAAATTCGCGCTTCATCCTGTCAACTAAAACCTCAAGCTGAAGCTCTCCCATTCCAGAAATAATTGTTTGTCCCGTTTCAAAATTGGTCTTGACCTTAAACGTCGGGTCTTCATCCGCAAGTTTCTGAATCGCGAGGCCCATTTTCTCCTGATCAGATTTTGTTGCTGGCTCAATTGCCAAAGAAATAACCGGCTCGGGAAAAGAGATGGATTCCAGAAAGATCGGACTATTTAAAGCACTTAGCGAGTCTCCCGTAGAAGTGTCACGAATTCCAACAACAGCAACAATTTCCCCCGTGTAAGCTTCCTCAATCAACTCTCTTTGATCGGCGTGGAGAAGTACAAGTTTCCCAATTCTTTCCTGCTTCTGCTTGGAAACGTTATAAATAACGTCACCTGCTCTGATCTTACCTGAATAGATTCTGATATACACAAGTCTCCCAACATGCGGGTCGGTCACAACCTTAAAAGCAAGAGCAGAAAAAGGGGTGTCGTTTTTAGCTTCGCGAATTTCTTTTGCACCTGTTTTTGGATTCACCCCTTCAACCGGCGGAACATCTAATGGCGACGGTAAGTATTCCACAACAGCATCTAATAAAAGCTGAACCGTTGCCATCCTGTTGTCTCCACCTAAGATCGGAAAGAATTTACCAGTGATAACACCTTTTCTTATTGCCCTTTTAAGTTGTTCTTCGTCAGGATCCTTCCCCTCGAGATACAAAGCCAAAGCTTCATCGTCAAATTCCGCAACAGACTCAATTAATTCTCTTCTGTATTTCCCAACCACTTCAACCAGTTCTGCAGGGATCTCTTCCTCTGTCAATTTATTATCCTCTGGGCCGGAATAGGTATAAGCCTTCATCTTGATCAGATCAACAACCCCATGAAGGGTATGTTCGAGCCCAATCGGATATTCAATCGGCGCAGTATTAGCACCCAATTTTTCCCGTATCGATTTAATGGAACCTTCAAAATCAGCACCAATCAGATTGAGTTTGTTTAAAATACAAATTCTTGGAACACCATACTTGTCGGCCTGGTGCCAAACCGTTTCAGATTGAGATTCGACCCCTGTCCGTCCATCAAAAACCATCACTGCTCCATCCAAAACGCGAAGCGACCTCTCAACCTCCGCCGTAAAATCAATATGTCCTGGAGTGTCAATAATGTTGACTCTGTAGTGGCCATTTTCAATCGCAGACCCGGTTTGTAAATCCCAAAAAGTTGTAATCGCGGCAGAAACAATTGTGATTCCACGCTCGCGTTCTTGTGCCATCCAATCGGTCACTGTTGTTCCTTCGTCAACAGAACCTAATTTATAAGTTTTCCCGGTTTCAAAAAGTATTCTTTCTGTCGTGGTTGTTTTTCCGGCGTCAATATGGGCAATAATCCCAATATTTCGAATTTTCTCCATCGGGACAGCACGGTCTTTTGTAACCGTTATGACCATACTCGCTTTCTTTTTGGGTGGTGTAACCATAAACAAAGATTTCCTCCGCTAGAAAAAACAAATTTTAGTCAATATCAAAGTCGGGCCATCCAGGTCTCATGCTGCAAATAGGACACTTTTCTGGAAAGTTCCTGGCTGCGATAGCACCTGCAATATTATCTGCCGGATGTGGAGTTTTAACAAATCCTGCTACATTACCTTTTAATGGACATTCAATTTTACCTAAAGCTAAATTTGAATTCACTTCCATCTCTTTTAGACCTTTTGCCTTTGCAGCTCGACATTGAAACGTTGCTAATACATCCCATCCCCACTTCTCAGAATCTTCTCCATAAACTTTATAGATTTTCTTTAGTAGATTTTAAAGATCCCGATCCAACTCCCCTGTCATATTACCACTTGAAATGGGCAAAGGCGCGATTGGCCTCCGCAACCTTCTCCATGTCCGTCTTCTTCTTCACTGCCCCGCCTTCGCCTTTTGCGGCATCAGATAATTCTGCTGCCAACTTTTGAGCAAAGGTTTTGTACTCCGAATTCGATCGCATTCTGGCTGCCGCTACAATCCATCTGATCGCAAGCGATTCTTTCCTTGGACCCCTAACCTGCATCGGGACTTGGTATGCAGCGCCACCTATTCTTCTCGGTCGTACTTCCATTGAGGGTTTTACATTCTCCATTGCCTGGGAAAAAACTTTTATAGGATCTTCATTCTCTTTTTTGATAAGCTCAAGGGCCGTATAAACTTCCTTTTGAATTACAGATTTTTTTCCACCAAACATCGCCCGATTTGTTAGCTTGGAAACCAGCCGGCTTTTATATACCGGGTCGGGTTCTATTTTTCTTAATCTTACTGATCCTCTTCTTGGCATATTTACAACTTTCTATAATGCTTTGTCTTAGGCTGCGGGAGCCGCTTGAGATCCAGCGGTGATATTCTCCGATTTTTTCGTGCCATAGCGACTTCTGGATCTTTTTCTTCCAACAACACCGCCTGTGTCAAATTTTCCCCTAACGACTTGGTACTTTACGCCTGCGAGATCTTTAACGCGTCCGTATCTAACCAAAACAATCGAGTGTTCTGCCAACTCATGTCCTTCGCCAGGGATGTAAGCCGTGACTTCTTGTTTATTCGACAAACGCACTCTACAAACTTTCCTCAAGGCAGAATTTGGCTTTCTGGGAGTCATTGTCCTTACTTGCAAAACGACACCTCTCTTGAAGGGAGACGGGTTCTCAGCAAATTTTCGATCCTTGGCATTAAACCAGCGTCTTAGAGCACCTTTTTTACTTTTTTTAACAATCCTCTTTCGACCTTTTCTTACAAGTTGCGCTATTGTTGGCATATTATTAATTATCCGTCAAAATTTGTCGGAACAGCTATTTTTTGAATCCGGATCTGTTATTTCAAAACTGCAAGATGCGATTTTACAGGTAATCGGGATAAATTACAAGGCAAGCCGTTCTGGTGTAACCGGAATAAGTCGACCAATAATGACATTTTCCTTAAGTCCCAAAAGTTTATCCTCACTGCCACAAAGCGAGGCGCTGGTCAAAACATCGGTCGTTTGCTCAAATGAAGCAGCGGACAACCAGCTTTGCGTATAAAGCGCCCGTCTTGTTATACCAAGAACTATTTGCTGTGCCGTCGCCGGCTCACCACCGGCTGCAAGTGTTTTTTCATTTTCTTCCTCAAAAACCGTTTTCTCTGTTATTTCACCGGGAATCAAAGAGGTGTCACCGCTTGTTACAAGTTTAACCTCATCGCTCATTTTCTTGATGATAATCTCAAAGTGTTTATCGTGAATGTTAATACCCTGGCTTTCGTAAACCGACTGAACTTCGTTAACCAAGTATTCTTGCGCGGATTTCAAACCACGGACAAGAAGAACTTCTTTCAAATCAAGATAGCCAAACGCCAAAGGTCCACCTGCCTCAATTAGTTGTTTGTCTTCAACCGCCAATTTAATCGTCATCGGGACCAAATATGCACGTTCTTCTTTTGGTTTCGAAGTTGATGTTACAGTAACTTTCCAACCTTCCTCCGTCTCACCAAGAGTGACGCGACCGGAAATTTCCGAAAGAGGCGAAAAAACCTTTGGCGTTCTTGCTTCGAAAAGTTCCTCCACACGTGGTAGACCTTGAGTGACATCGACACCAACAACTCCCCCTGAATGTTTGGTTCGTAGTGTAAGCTGCGTTCCCGGCTCACCGATAGATTGTGCCGCAACAACACCAACTGGTACACCAATTTTTACAAGACCTTTCTTTGAGAGATCCCGCCCATAACAGGCTGCACAAACACCGTGTCGCTCAATACACGAGAGCGGTGACCTTATGGAAACCTCATCAACTTGATTTTCTTCAATGATTTTAGTCTCGGAATCGCCAATCAAAACTCCAGATGCCAGTAAAACTTTACCTTTCTTGTCAATTACATCCTTTGCTAACACCCTTCCCACCAATCTTGCACTAAAGGATTTTGCTCGCTCCGATCTTTTTATTAACAGACCTTCCTTCGTACCGCAATCCTCACTTCTGATAATACAGTCGTGGGAAACATCAACCAAACGCCTGGTTAGATATCCTGCATCAGCAGTCTTTAATGCGGTGTCGGTAAGACCTTTCCTTGAACCTCGAGATGAGGTGAGATACTCATAAATCGAGAGACCTTCCCTAAAGTTGGATTTAATTGGCATCTCAACAATCTTTCCAAGAGGATCGACAACCAGCCCTCTTATTGCAGCAAGTTGTTTAACCTGATCTCTGGAAGTTCTACCCACCTTGGCGTCAATTACAATTTTTATCGGATTGTCGGAGTCGAGAAGATTCCAAGTCTTGTCTGTAAGTTCCTCTGTTGTTTCGATCCAGACCTTCTGATTCAAATTCTTTTTCTCCTCAAGTGTAATTAATCCTTGAGCGAAGTTGGTGTCGTTTTCAGCAATTTTCCTATCTGCATCGGCAATTATTTTAGCTTTGTCGGGAGAGATCTTGGCGTCAAAAATACTGAACGAAAAACCGGAAATTGTACCCCCAAAAAAACCAAGGTCCTTAACTGCGTCAATCATCTCAACTACTGTTGAAGTGTCCTTGGTTGCATAAACCTTTGCGAAAAGTTGTTTTATCAAAGATGAAGTAACTGACTGATTGACAAACTCATAACCGTCAGGAAGCGCTTCGTTGAAGAGTATCCTTCCAGCGGTCGTTTCCAAAATCTCCTTTTCAATCTTGACGTTAATCAACTGTCTCAAATCAACCTTACCCGCTTGATAAGCCAATATCGCTTCCACACGGTCTGAAAACACCGTTTTGTAAGGCTCCTTTTTTGAATCAACAACTGTCAAGAAATAAACCCCAAGCGCCATCTCTTTGCTTGAAGGCGTTGAAATTGGGCTTCCGTCTGCAGGTCGTAAGAGGTTGCTTTCGGGAAGCATCAACTTTTCAGCCTCTTCAATTGCCTTTTTCGACAAAGGTACATGAACAGCCATCTGATCACCATCAAAATCCGCATTAAAACCGCTACAAATAGCCGGATGAAGCCTTATGGCATTACCTTCAATCAAAATTGGATAAAAAGCTTGAATTCCGAGTTTATGAAGTGTCGGAGCACGATTTAATAAAACCGGATGCTTTTTAGTAATTTCCTCCAAAATATCAAAAACCTCTGGCGGCCTTTTCTCAAGCATGTTCTTCGCACTTTTAACATTAGGGGCAATTCCCCGGAGTATCATTTCCCTCAAAACAAAGGGCTTAAACATCTCAAGCGCCATCTCTTTCGGCAGACCACACTGATTTAGCTTTAAGTCAGGCCCAACAACAATGACCGACCTCCCAGAATAATCAACTCTTTTACCCAACAAGTTCTGTCTAAACCGCCCTTGCTTCCCTTTAAGCATGTCAGAAAGGGATCTCAAAGGCTGTCTTCCGCGTCCTCTTCGTGTAGCCTTTCTTTGCGATGCATCAATCAAAGAGTCAACAGACTCCTGCAACATTCTTTTTTCATTTCGCAAAATGATTTCCGGAGCACCGAGATTTATAAGATGTTTCAGGCGATTATTTCGGTTGATCACTCTTCGATACAAATCATTCAAGTCGCTTGTTGCAAATCTTCCACCGGAAAGCTGAACCATTGGTCTAAGATCTGGCGGAAGCACTGGAATAACTTTGAGCACCATCCAAGAAGGACTCACTTTCGCGCGGCGCATTCCGTCGATTACTTTTAGCCTTTTTGCCAGTTTGACATACCTGGAAGCGGTTGTACTCTTTAGCTCAATGAGTTCTTTTCTCAAACTTGAGGCCGCTTCTTCAATATTTACACCCGAAAGCGCGCTTAAAATAGCATCCGCCCCCATCTTCGCTTCAAAAAAGTCGACGGCTTCATACAACGCAAGCTGTTCGTATTCTTCCTCAGAAAGTACGGAAAGACGCGTTAAATTCTTAATAAGTTGAGACATCCCTTCAAACAACTCTTTTGTGTTTTGAATTGCGGTCTTTTCCTCTTTAGAAAGTGCGGCTTCTTTTTTTCGATAATCAAGTTCGATTTCGGAAACGGCAAGAGAGACTTGTTCCTTGTTCTTTATCCTTGATGAAGTTTTTGTTTTTTCCTCTCCGGCCTTGGCTTTAAGCTGTTCCCTTCTTTCATCAAAACTACCCTGCAGCTCTTTCTCTCTTTGCTCCCATGCCTTTTCAATCCGCAAAATAGCCTCAGCTTTTTTCTTCTCTTCAACATTTAAAACTAGGTACCTTGCAAAATAAATAACTTGCTCAATCGCACGCGGAGGAACGTCTAAAACCAGAGACAGACGCGAGGGGGCACCCTTAAAGTACCATACATGAATCACGGGTGAAGCCAGGCTGATATGACCCATTCGCTCTCTTCTAACGCGCGACTGTGTAACTTCAACTCCACACTTGTCACAAATAACACCCTTGTACCTTACCCTCTTGTACTTTCCACAGTAACACTCCCAGTCTTTTGTCGGACCAAAAATTCTTTCGTCGAACAAACCATCTTTCTCCGGCTTAAGCGTCCTGTAATTTATTGTCTCGGGTTTCAATACCTCACCACGCGACCATTTTCTGATGTCATCGGAAGACGCTAGCCTGATGATCAAAGATTTAAAATCACTTAGATTTTTTAATTCATTTAAAGGGTCCATGTTTTATTATTAATATTCTTTCTTTTGAAACTACTTAACTTGTTCTTCAACCTCCATTGGCCCACTCGGATTGAGCAGTTCATCAGTTGCTACAACCTCACTACCAGACGCCTCAGCCAACTCTTTAGCTTCAGACGAATCGTCTGCACTGATATCCAAATAAGCACCGCCAACTGTTTCAATCGACATCCCCAACGAGTTGAGTTCTCGTACCAACACTCTAAAGCTCTCTGGAACCGTAGCTTCTGGAATATCCGTACCTTTTACAATTGCCTCAAAAGCTCTTGCCCTTCCCGAAATGTCGTCTGATTTAATTGTAAGCATTTCCTGCAAAATATAAGCAGCTTGATGTGCTTCCAAAGCCCAAACCTCCATCTCCCCCAGTCTTTGTCCCCCCATTTGCGCTTTTCCACCAAGTGGCTGTTGTGTGACAAGAGAATACGGACCAGTTGATCTTGCATGGGTCTTGTCCTCGACCATGTGTGTCAACTTCAAAATGTAACCCAAACCAACTACCGTATCCTCTTTAAAGGGTTCCCCCGTTCGACTATCGATAAGCCTAGTTTTTCCAGTTAATGGGAGCCCCGCTTTTCGCAGCTCTGCCAAGATGTCATCCTCACCTACTCGATCAAACACAGGGAGCGCCCCTTTCATATTAGCCTTGTTCAAAGCCCAACCTAAATGACACTCTAAAAGCTGGCCCAGATTCATTCTTGCAAGGACGGAAAGCGGTGAAATAATAATATCAATTGGCCTCCCATCGGGGAGATAAGGCATGTCAGAAATCGGCATAACCCTTGCAATCACTCCTTTGTTTCCGTGCCTCCCAGCAACTTTATCACCAACGGTGATTTTCCTCATCTGGGCAACCTTGACCAAAACCCGCTTGATCACTCCGGGCCCGAGTTCGTCACCCTTGTCGCGGTCTAAAATGTTCACACCGATAACGATTCCTTTTTCTCCGTGCGGAACTTTAAGCGAAGTGTCGCGAACCTCGCGCGCCTTTTCTCCAAAAATCGCCCTTAAAAGTCTCTCTTCCGATGTCAACTCCGTTTCCCCTTTCGGAGCAATCTTACCGACTAAAATGTCTCCCGGGTTAACCTCAGCACCTACAACTACAATTCCGTCTTCCGCTAAATTCGCTAAATCTGTTTCGGAAACGTTAGGAATGTCGCGTGTTAATTCTTCTGGCCCTAATTTTGTGTCGACAACGTCGCACTCATACTCTTCAACATGAATCGAGGTCAAAAGATCTTCTCTGACTAACCGATCCGATACTAAAATTGCATCTTCAAAACCATATCCATCGAGTGTCATATAGGCTATTACCAAATTTCTCCCCAAACCCAACTCACCAAACTCTGATGCTGGCCCATCTGCCAGGACATCACCTTTGATAACGCGGTCTCCGGGTTTAACTTTAATTGTCTGGTTATAACAAGTCGAATGAGACGTCCTTTTAAATTTCGAAACATGGTAGACTTCTTTCTTGCCACCAGCAATAACATCAACATCCTCTGTCGCTTCTGATACATCTACCTTTTTGTTTAAAGAGACAATAATTTTTTCCGAATCGGCATATTCAACCTTTCCTGGATGAATTGCATACACTCCTCGCAACATCCCCTTAGCAATAATTTTTTCCATACCCGTCCCAACGACAGGAGATTCGGGATTTACCAACGGAACAGCCTGACATTGCATATTGCTTCCCATCAAAGCGCGGTTACCCTCATCGTGCGACAAAAATGGTATCAATGAAGCGGATGTTCCGATTACTTGACGTGGACTAAGATCTATATACTCCACATGTAAAACCGGTCCTTCCGTTGCAACTCCACCAAACCGGAACGAGACTCTACTGTCTGTAATATAACCATAATTATCAACATTGACTCCAGCGTGTGTAATATAGTGCAACTCTTCATCATCTGCAGCCAGATATATCACCTCGTTGGTAACTCTCATTTTTGTTTTATTGCCTTTTTTAACTTTCTCAACTTTCCTATATGGCGACTCGATAAAACCATACTCGTTTACGCGAGCATACAAAGCCAAATATGAAACCAAACCAATGTTTGGTCCCTCTGGAGTTCTTACAGGATCAATTCTTCCATACTGAGAAGAATTAACATCTCTGATCGAAAATGAAGCCCTCTCACGGTTGATTCCACCCAGACCCAAAACCGAGACTCTTCTGAGATTATCCAACTCTGACAGCGGATTTGTATCATCCAGGATGGTTGAAAGCTGATTCGATCTGAAAAATTCATTCAGCGAGGCAATTAAGGGACGTGCGTTAATAAGCGTCGATGGTACGGGTTTATCATCGGGAGAAATCAAACTCATCTTTTCTTTGACAGCACGTTCTAATCTCAAAAGTCCAATTCTAAAGGCGTTCACCGCCACCAACTCACCGACCCTACGCAGTCTTCTGTTTGCAAGATGGTCAATATCATCTACTCTACCTTTTCCGTTTTGCAATCCAATTAGATAACGCAAGGCGCCTACAATATCCTGTTTAGTTACAATCTGATTCTCCTTAACATTTGGAATATTTAGGGAGAGTCTCCTGTTGATTTTGTACCTTCCAACACTACCTAAATCGTATCTTTTCGAATCCAAAAACAAACCCGTAAAGAGATTTTCTGCATTCTCCAAAAGGACGGGTTCACCAGGTCTTAATTTCCTATAGATTTCAAGAAACGCTTCGTCTTTGTTTTTCGAAGGATCTTTAGCAAGTGTTGACTGAACATACTTGTGATGTTCGTTTGTATCCACTTCCTTAAAAGCATTAATAATTTCCTCATCCGAAGAAAGACCCATTGCTCGCAAAAAAGCTGATCCGATAACTTTTCTTCTTCTGTCAATACGCGCGGCAATAACATCATTTTTCGATATTTCAAATTCGAGCCAAGAACCACGTAGGGGTCTGACCTCTGCCACGTAAAGCATCCTGCCTGTTGAGACATCCAAATTTCCAGAAAAATAGACACCTGGACTACGGACAATCTGGTTGATAACCGCCCTCTCAATACCGTTGATAACAAAGGTTCCCCTTGAAGTCATTTGCGGCAGGTCACCCAAAAAAACTTCTTGAACAACTTCTTTTCCGGATCTTTTATTAACAAGTGTAGCTGTAATTTTTAATGGAGCTGAATACGTTAACCCCTTTTCCTGACAAATCCTTGAAGACATTTTCGGGACACCCAAACTGGGGTTTCCCAAAACAATCTTCCAGTTTTTACCAGTAAAATCTTCAATTGGAGAGATGTCGATCAATTCCTGTGCAATTCCTTTAGTTAAAAACCACTCCCACGACTCTCTTTGAACTGCAGTTAAATTTATTTCGGGAAGATCTTTTTCCTCTTTGCCGAAATTGCGACGGTTAGATTTGGGCGTCATTTGAAAAATAAAAGGCTATTAGGTTTTTTAACACCAAAAACCCCCATAGAAATATCTTGGGATAAAAACACCAGCGTACAATTAAGTACGCCTAGTACGGGTTTTTATCATATGCCCACCAACTTGTCAATAACTAAACGAAGAAATTTCTATCAAATTAGTTTTCGTAAATAATCTTTGACAAAATCGGAAGATATTTATC
>LBWP01000004.1 GCA_000993685.1 Candidatus Woesebacteria bacterium GW2011_GWA1_39_21 | reverse complement strand
CGTTTTGACAAATGCATACTTTATTCAATCAAAGTCAGTATAACACATCTTACGGATGGAGATGAAGAAATATTTATGGAGTTATTTTCTTGAAAGATATATTTCAAGAGTAATGTAAATGCCTGCTATTAATAAAAAATTGATGATGTTTCCGACACCGAAATAGCGCAACAAAATAAAAATTATCAAAGCACAAGAAGCAGTGACGCCCCGTCTTGAACTTATGAAAATTATCGAGAGTGTAAAAAATAGGGCAAAGAAAACGACAGCGAAAAATACAATTATGTTTGTTGCCCGGTATGGATCAAGAAAGTAGATTACACCCACTACACCAAGCCAGAGTAACAAAGTTATAAGAAGTGTTACAAAGAAGTTTTTTCGGAGCTTAACCTCTTTTTGCCGTTTGATTATTTTCGGTCTTTTTCTCATCTTAATGTATTATATAAGTAATGGAGATTTTTTATATACTTGTGCTTGCTGTTGGTTTGGTTGCGATTGCTTTGTATCTAAACCGCAAACTGAATGAATTCTCAGACAAGCAAAAGCCGTCGAGTGAACTTTTGGAATATTTAAAAACAACCAACCAGAGACTCGATCAACAAGGTAAGGCTTTTAACGAAAGATTAGATGCTGCCGCAAGGGTAATCGGAAGTGTTCAAAGAAACATTGGCGAGATGAGCGAGATTGGCCGTGGAATGCGCGAACTTCAGGACTTTTTAAAAAATCCGAAGCTTAGGGGTAACATTGGTGAACAGGTTTTGAACGAACTTCTCAAACAGTATTTGCCCAAAGAATCTTTTAATCTGCAGTATGTTTTTAAAAGCGGTGAGAAAGTTGATGCTGCAATTAAAACTTCCGCCGGGATAATCCCCATTGATTCAAAGTTTCCGATGGAGAATTTCCGAAAGATGGGGAATACCGAAGATGATGAAGTGAGAAAAAGAGCACAACGGGATTTTGAATCCGATGTCAAAAAACACATCGACGATATTAGCAAGAAATATATTTTGACAGAAGAAGGAACAATCGATTACGCGCTGATGTATATTCCATCAGAGGCAATTTACTACGAGGTTGTTAACAATGGCGACCTTTTTGATTACGCTTCAGAAAAAAGAGTTCTCCCCGTCTCCCCCACTACTTTTTATGCATATCTCAAAGCAATTCTTATGAGTTTCGAAGGGCAGAAGATTGAAAGCCAGGCAAAAGAAATTTTGACAGCACTTCGAGCAATTCAAAAGGACTACGAAAAAGTTGGGAATGGTTTGTCGATTTTGCAAAAACATTTAACCAACGCTCACAATATGATGGGCGATGTTTTATCAATTTTTTCGCAGCTGGGGCAGAAGATTTCTTCAACAAGAAATCTGGAGATTGAGAAAAAAAAGATTGATCTTCCCGAAGGTGACACTTAAATTATATACAGTTTTCAAGGATTTCTAAACCTTTTTCAGCAGTATTTTTGTCGATTGTTAATGGGGGAAATATTGTAAAGATGAATGGAGTAAGAGTTGATAGAAGAAGATGATTTTTCAAAGATTTATTTACAATTTCTTGAGCATAACCCGCTTCTCTGAATTCTACTGCAATTGCCAATCCCTTAATTCTGATTGTCGGATCATGTTTAAATTTCATTATAGAAAGTCGGTCTGAAAAATATTTACTCATCTCGGCTACATTTTTCAAAATGGAGTTCTTATTTTTTAGAAGATATTTAATATTTGCTATTGTTGCGGTGGTATTTAATGGATGCCAACCAAAAGTTGAATAAAAACTAAAATCTACTTCCATTGATTTTGCCAACTCTTCTGTCATTATTGTTGCACCCAAAGCGCCGTATCCTCCAGTTAGAGCTTTTCCCAAACACATAATATCTGGTTTTAGATTGTAGTGTTCGGAAGCAAAGAGTTTTCCTGTTCTGCCAAAACCGGTTGCTACCTCATCGACAATTAATACTGTTCCGTATTTTTTGCATGCATTCTGAACGATAATCCAGTATTCTTGCGTCGGAATTTCTACTCCTAAGTTCATTATTATCGGTTCTGAAATATATGCTGCCACATCGCCTTTGCTTAATAATTTTTCTACTTCTTTTCCGGCTTTGGCATCAAGAGGAGCTTCTATTTGATAGGAATCTAGGAAATTAAACCCCGGCCTTTTCATAAGACTCATGGTGCCAATTGAATGGCCGTGATAACTGTATTTATTTGCAACAAATTTTTGTCTTTTGGTATGAAGCATTGAAGCCTGAAGTGCGATTTCTACGGCTTCAGTTCCACCTGTCGCGCGAAAACTTTTTACGAGTTTTCCGGGAGTAATTTCGGAAAGTAATTCGGCGAGGTCAACCCAGGGTTTGTATTATAAAGAATAAGGGTCTACATATTCCGGTCCTTCAAAATCTCTAATCTCTTTCCTAATTTCTTTCACACCCCATCCAACATTGCCAACATTCCAGCCAGATAGGAAATCGATAAACTTCTTTCTTTTTGAATCTATTATATAATTACCTTTCGACTTGAAATATTCTACACGCACGCATGTTCCATCTCTCCCAAGAAACTTTCTATCCAAATTTAGTAAATCCATAATTTGAGTAAAGAGTATCAGAAGCTATATTATTAATCAAATAAGTCAATGTTGTGTGGACGTAAAGGTTGACTAATTAATTTTTCTTCTTTAACCTTAAAATAGTAAATATTAGATTGGGGGTGAAGAAATTATGCTATCGAAAGTTGTAGATGAAATCTCAGAAACATTAACCGCGGTTATCAAAGGAACTGATAATGTTTTAACAGCTCTTCGTGGGGCGGTTAAAAACCAACTTAGCGGATCGTTGAAAGACGTTGGTGATCTCACCAGCGGTGCGATGGGTGTTGTTTCCGATACCGTTGGCGGGGCTTTAAAAAGCGCATCTGATCTTGGAACGTCTTTGGTGGACGCGACAAAAGAAATCGTTGTTGGAGCACTCGACGCCGTTTCCGAAGCCGGGGGAAGTGTGATTAGCGCAGGAAGGAACGCCGTATCAGGTGCGATTATAGCTGCTGCTGATATCGGTGGTGATGTCGGTAAAGTTGCCGTTTCTGCAGTTGAAGGTGTTGTTGAAGTCGCCGGCAAGCTTGGCAAAGACACTGCCGAAGCAACGAGAGAAGCTGTTTTGGGGGCTGTAAAAGCTGCTGACGATGTTGGTAGTGAGACGGCGCAATCCGTTAAGGATGCGCTCCTTGGTGCGGCTTCGCTTCCAAGAGATGTGGTTGAAAAGGTAATCAAAGGAAGCAACAAAGCCTAACCAGATTAAGGATGTTTCTAATTTTGGAATTATACCATTTGACTTCTTAATGGAGTAAAAATGTTGGTATAATTGGTTGTTATGGCTACTTCTGGAAAAAAACTCAATGTAGAACAACTCCAAGCAGTCAGACACGGAAAAGGTCCACTTTTAATTATTGCCGGTGCGGGAACTGGAAAAACTACTGTTATTACGGAGCGGATTAAATATCTGATCGAAAAAAAAGTCGCACTACCATCTGAAATATTGGCTTTAACATTCACCGAAAAAGCTGCCGCCGAGATGCAGGAGCGAATTGACGTTGCACTCCCATACGGTTATACACAAATGTGGATCTCGACGTTTCATGCTTTTTGCGATCGCGTCTTGAAAGACGAAGCTTTGCATATTGGATTAAACCCGGCTTATAAACTAAATACACAAAGTGAGTCTATTCAATTTTTTAGAAGTAACTTGTTTAAATTTGATTTGAAGTATTTCCGGCCTTTGGGAAATCCGACAAAATTTGTTGACGGAATGATCCAGCACTTTAGCCGGCTTCAAGACGAAGATATTTCACCCTTGGACTACGTCCAATGGGCACAAGATCAAAAATCAAAAGTTAAAAGTCAAAATGAAAATTTAAAATTAAAAAATGAAGAAGAAAAAATTGAAAGTGACAAGTGGGAAGAGCTGGCTAATGCATATAAAACTTATGATGAGCTAAAGACAAAAGCGGGAGTGATGGATTTTGGCGATTTGATCATCAAAACCCTGGAGCTTTTCAGAAAAAGGCCGAATGTTTTGCGTGAATACCAAAAGAAATTTAGATACCTTTTAGTCGATGAATTCCAAGACACAAACATCTCCCAGAACGAATTGGTAAAGTTATTAGCAGGAAAAGAGGGTAACATCACCGTGGTTTTAGACGACGACCAAAGTATTTACAGATTTCGAGGGGCTGCTGTTTCCAATGCGCTGTATTTCAGAAAAAATTTCCCCAAAGCAAAAATTGTAACCTTGGTGAAAAATTACCGCTCAAGTCAGGAAATTTTGGATAAGGCTTACAACTTAATTCAATTTAATAATCCGGACAGACTTGAGGTTATTGAAAAGATTGACAAAAAACTTGTTTCGCAAGTTAAGTATAAAGATACTGAAATTAAACTTATTCATAAAGACCGCGTTGAAAACGAGGCTGAAGCCGTTTCCCACAAAATAGCTGAAATTGTAAAAGGCGGTGGACACGAATTTAGAGATTTTGCAATTTTAGTGCGGGCGAATAATCACGCAGATCCGTTCATCAGAGCCTTGGTTCGAAACGGTATTCCACACCAGTTTTTAGGTCCTGGTCGGTTATTCAAGCAGCCAGAGATTGTCGATTTAATTTCTTTTTTGAAAGTGATATATGATTTTGAGGATTCGGTTTCAATGTATCGGTTACTGTCCATGGAGTATTTTGAAATTGAAGCCCGTGATTTAATCAAAATTACCAACTATGCAAAGTGGAAGAACTTATCGCTTTTTGAAGCCTGCGAGAAAGTCGATGATATTTTTTTAAGTGATGAGACCAAAGAAAAAATTGACAAATTAATCAAAGTAATTTCGGATCAGCAGGGACTTGTTAACAAAGAAAGTGCCGGGCAGATTTTATACAATTTCTTAAACGAAACAGGTCTTATTTTAAAGCTTCTAAACCCCGATACCCCACTTGCTGAACGGCGGGCGAAAAATATTTCAAAGTTTTTTGATAAATTAAAGACTTATGAAGTCGAGCACGAAGATGCCGGTGTGAGGGCGGTTGTTGATTGGATTGACTTGGCAAGCGAGTTAGGAGAGTCTCCTCTGGCGGCAGACTCAGATTGGACAGAGATTAACGCTGTAAATATTTTAACCGTGCATTCCTCAAAAGGGTTGGAGTTTCCGATTGTTTTTTTGGTGAATCTTGTCAGTCAGAGATTCCCAACAACACAAAGACGTGAGCAAATTCCCATTCCGGATGAACTGATTAAAGAAACCTTGCCGAAAGGCGATTATCACCTTGAGGAAGAAAGGCGGCTTTTTTATGTTGGCGTCACCCGTGCGAAAGAAAAACTTTATTTAACTGCAGCAAACTTTTACGGCGAAGGCAAACGTGAGAAAAAATTGTCACCGTTTATTTTTGAAACATTGGGGGATGGCGTGGTAAAAAGTGAAGTTTCGGAAGAAAAAGGTGAACAATTAAGTTTTAATGATTATCAGCCGACTTTACCCAACCTGCAGCCGACTACCCGTAACTTACAACAAATTCACATAGATTACCTTTCTTATTCACAGATCGAAACGTTTCGCATTTGTCCCCTGCACTACAAATTAAAATATATTTACAAACTTCCGACTCCCCCATCATCAGCGCAGAGTTTCGGAACATCAATTCATACGGCCCTTCGCGACTTTTACCGCCTGGTCGGTTCGGGCGGCAAACGGTCTGAAAGACTTTTGATGGAGCTTTTGGAGAAGAACTGGATAGACGAAGGATATCAAAGTAAAAATCATGAACAAAAAAATAAGCAGCGGGGAGCCAACTATCTAAAAGGTTATTACAAAAAAAGCTTTAACCCGAAAAATATGGTTGAGGGAACAGAAGTGCCATTTACAATTCCATTGGTTTCTGATGGTGAACGGCCGTTAAAGATTGGCGGAAGAATTGACAGGGTTGATACATTCCCAAACGGCAAGATCGAGCTTATTGACTATAAAACTTCTGAAAAACCACCCACGCAAAAAGAGATGGAAAAAAATGCTGACATTGGAAGACAGCTGGCTTTTTATGCAATTGCGGCTACCAATATTAAGGAAAAGCCGTTTAATAAAAAACCGGAAGATATTATCTTGAGTTTTTATTTTTTTGAAACGCAGACAAAAATTTCCACTGTCAGAACAGCTCAACAGTTGGAGGAAGCTAAAAAGGAGATATTTAAGGCAAGAGAAGAAATTGAAAGTTCTGAGTTTAAATGCTCGGGAAATATGCTTTGTGAAAATTGCGAATATAAACTTTTTTGCAAAACTGATGAAAATTGACAAAAGTTGGTACGAAAAGCCAAAAGACCCGAATTTTCCTGTTGCCACTTCTGCAGGCGGGGTTGTTGTCAGAAAGGATAATGGGAAACTAATGATTGCCCTGATTGGGACGGATTATCACGAAGATTATATGTTGCCGAAAGGAGCACAAGAAAAAGGGGAAGGTGTTGAAGATACTGCAAGAAGAGAAATTGTGGAGGAAACTGGACTTCACAATTTGAAGTTGATTTGCAAATTGGGAGTGAAAGAAAGACTGACTTTTGAAAAAGATAAATGGAAAACAACACACTACTTTTTGTTTGAGACGAAAGAGGTAAGTGGTCAACAAAAGTTAGAACCAGGAGAAAAAGATTTGAAACTTAGTTGGTTTGATTTAGAAAAGCTTCCCCCGATGTTTTTTCCAGAACAGAAAGAACTGATTGAAAAAAACAAGGAAAAGATCAGAAAGCTGTTGAGTAAGAGTTAGTTTGCTTGTAATAACTTACTTGATTCTTGCTTGGATTTTGTCGGAAGTGAGCTCCCTCAAAGCATCTTTTGCAATCCACTTGGAGGTTTTGTCATCAATTTTATCTATCTCTTTCGCCACCTTAATTGCTTTCTTGTTTAATTTTTTATTTCTTTTTCCGATATTCCGTAGTGCCCAGTTAACAGCTTTTTTTACAAAATTTCGCTCATCGGTTGCAGCCTTTTTAATAACAGGAAAAAATTTCTCAATTTCTTTATCGGTTATTTTCTTGTCCCACCAAGAAACTTCGGCAATTAAAGAAAATGCGGAACGTTTGACAAATTCTTCGCTCCGTTCTGACCATTCAAAAATCTTTTTAGCAACAAACGGTGTGTGGGCAATAAGCTCTGAAACTTGGTCAACCACATCCCACGAGTCGAAATCCAAAACCCACTTTTCCAACTGTGCATCTGTAACTTTATCTGGTTCGTCGATAAAAGATGCCAAGATTTTTGCTTCATGAATTCCTGAATCCCAAAGTTTGAGTGCGAGTTCGTGCCTGCCCATCGAAGCCTTGGCGAAGGAGGGATCCTTTCCGATCTCTTTTGCAATTTTCCTCAAATCATAAATTGAAATTCCGAGAGTATTTTTAGGATTAATGCCAAATCTTGCCATCCCATCAATATTTTTCTGGTTTTTGAGGGATTTTAACTTTTTGATTATTTTGCTGTAGTTCATGTTGCCTTGGAGGAATGATAAAAATTTACTTTTTGCATACTTAAAACAGATTTTTATCGAACTAGCTTTTCGGCAAAAAATTGAGCAGAACGATACGTTTCAACAGGTGTGCCGTTTTGGTCTAATATCTGTATTGGTCCAGATTTTGAACCTTCAAACCCAAATCCATTTTTTATTAAAGTCTGACTTATTTCATTTTCAGTTGGTAGGCGAGAATAACCCTCGTCGTCTATGGAAGTTTGGAAAAAAAGTTTTCCACCATTTTTTAAAGCGTTTCTTGTTTGCTGTATTACTGTCTCAAGTTCGACCCCTCCATTTTTATTCATTGGTAACCCATCGAGGAGGATATAATCAAAAGAATCAGGTTTAATTTGCTCGTCCATGTGTCTGATGTCAATTGGGAAATCGGGGTAATTACTCCGGTCGATATCTAACGTCTTCCATCCTTTTCCCCGCCATTTTTCTGTTGAGTTTCCCGAAGCAATTACCAATCCATTTTTGTCAGATGGTAATAATTCTTCAGATGACAGACATTCGTCCTTTATACTAGTAGCCAAGCCTGAACCTTTAATTTTGTCAACCTTAAGCTTTAGGTAACCCTCTGGGGTTATCTCAGATTCTGTAAACGTGTTGTCCATAGATTTAATTTAAAATCCCATTACTTGAAATCCATTTTTTTTAATTTCAGATTTTTTCCAGAACTTTTCTAATTCTTTGGTATTGATAACAAATTTCACCTTTCTTTTGATAACTCTTCCTGTGTAACTTTCAACCTTTGGATCCCATTCTTTTAAAACTAAAACATCTCCCGGTTGGCATTTAAAATCGGCGAGTCGGACATCAAAATTTTTCTGATGGTTTTTTACTTTTTCAAAAAGTTCCGGCCAAGTTTTCTTTTCAATAACTTTCATACTATTTTTTTGTTAGAAATACAAATCCGTTGGAAATCGTATGTTCAATTAACATGCCAATGCCCAATCCAACAATAATTGTTTCCAACCAGTTATTTAAAATTATGACAGCTAATAATGAAATAATTAACCCACCAAGACTATGGTGAATATGATAATTTTTCAAAAATGTTTTATGGGTTATCATTTTTTGGAGTTTATAGAACGTATTCGACCACATTTTTCCTGTAATAAACCCCAGGATAACGCCGAGAGAAAGTGTGAGTAAATAGATGTTCATTTTGATAGTTTGTGTTTTATCCAAGCTGGTAATTTTAGGATTTTCCATCTTAAATATTCCACTATACGGTAACAATAATAGAGTGGTTTGTTGACAATAAAATCCCAACTTCCCAAAAATTCCACAACTTGGGGATTATAGCCTTCTTTGAATTTGGTGAAACCTTTACCCTCTTCCCTGCCCCAAAGATCAAAAGTGGTGAGCCCCATTTTCTTACCGAGTTTGATTGCCTCCCACATAACCAAGTTATTTGCCATAACATTTTTGTGTTTATCAGATGATGCGCCGTATGGATAGTAGAGAAAATCTTTCCAGACAAATAAAATCCATGTAGTTATAATCTCGCCTTCATATTTTGCAGTTAATAAGTGGGCAACGGGCTGTAGGTTGTAAGTTGTGGGTTGTAAGTTTAAATATTTCCACATTAGCTTGTGATACTTTTGTGTATGTGCATAAAAGCCTTGCCGATGCGCTGTCTCAAAAGTCAGTTGTAAATATTTCTCAAAAGCTTCTGAAGAATTGTCCTCTGTCACTTTTACGCCGTGTTTTTCAGCAAGGCGGATGTTATAGCGCGTCTTTGATGAAAAGGATTTTAAAAGATCTGACTCGGATTTTGTCAGGTCGATCCAGAAGGAGGTTGGGGTAAAGAGGGTTTTCCCTCTAACGCAACCGTAATTTTGAAGCCAGCTCGTCCACTCATTTTTATTTTTTAATTGTAATTTTGAATTTTGACCTTTGAATTTTGGATCAATAATAACGTTTGGTTCCAGTTTGATAAAAATTAAATTATTCTCGATGGCAATTTTTTTTAGGAAAGGGAAAAGTTCTCTTGTTGGGTGTGGACATTTGATAAGTGTTCCGATTTTGTATTTGCCAAAAGGTAGTTTATGAATGATTAGAGTGTAGGAATCAATAAGGTTTTTTTTGTGAGCGTTGACGAATCTAATAATATCGTTACCCGCTTTGCGTCTGAATTCTCCCCATTCCCAGGTTTGCAGTGGGTGAACGGCCATTTTATCGAATTGCTCTTTTTCGGAATTTGTAGCTAGTCTGAAGCTCATGCTTATATGATACAACAAAGGAGAATTCAAAACTTATAATTCAAAGGTCAAACCTGAAACTCAAAATTATTAAACTACATAGCTAACTAAAGTCACGGTGATGAGAAAGAGTATCTATCGATTAAAAATTTAAATCGTCGTCGTTATCAATTTTGTCAATATCGTCAAAACTAAAATTATTGTCGCTTTGGAGATTATGACCAAGCCTATCTCCAACATCAGTCAGCAATTCCTCGGGGATGTCGATAATAAATCGTGAAGGTGGGTTTGACGATTTTTGTCCGAAGAAAAGTCTTTTTCCTGCGTAGGTTAGGTATAAAATGTCTTTAGTTCTGGTGATGCCAACATAACAAAGGCGCCTTTCTTCTTCGAGCTGAGTTAAATCAAATAGGGAGCGCGAATGTGGAAAAAGCCCTTCTTCCATACCGACAATAAAAACGACGTTAAACTCAAGTCCTTTTGCGGCATGCAGAGTCATAAGCGTGACAGCGTTTTTATTCTCTTGTTCAGCGGTCCGTCGACGAATTTTTCCGGTGTCAAGCTGTTCGGCTTCGATCAGCGCAACGTTTTCTAGAAATTCATAGAGGTTTGGAAATTCCATAGCAACAGATCGCAGCTCTTTGATATTCTCCAAACGCGCCAGATTCTCTTCGCTCTCAATTTTATATTTGGACAGGTAGTCTACTTTTTGAAGAATTGCATCCAAAATTTCCAAGGTTGTAAGTTGGTCAAGTATTTTTTTGTCTTTTTTGGATCCAGCCTGTAATTCGTTCGCCAACGCCTCAAACTTTTCAAGTCGTCTAGCACCCAGTTTCTCAAGACGCTTTCTTGAGACCCGGTCTTTTGGGTTGGCAAAAAGCCTCAAGTATGCCAGGACATCTTTGACCTCTTTCCGTTCGTAGAACCGAACGCCGCCAACTAGAACATAGGGGATTGAATTGTGAAGAAGCGCTTCTTCCAAAACACGTGATTGGGCATTGGTTCGGTACAAGAGGCAGATGTTTTTAAACTCGTATCCTTGTGTAATCAACTTATCTATCTGTTGGACGACGAAATCAGCCTCATCAAGTTCGTTGCGGGCATGATAAAGCCTAATTTTGTCTCCGCCCATTTTGTTTGTCCAAAGTGACAAAATGGGATGTGAGGTATTCCTTTTGATAACACTATTTGCAGCATCAAGAATTGTCTGTGTCGAGCGATAGTTTTGTTCCAAGTTGACAACTTTTATTGTTGGATAATCCCTCATCAGATAGGTAATATTTCTATAATCCGCCCCACGCCAGGAGTAAACACTTTGCGATGCATCACCAACAGCTGTTAAATTTTTTCTGTCGCCCACGAGAAGTTTTGTTAGTTTGTATTGAATTTTATTTGTGTCCTGCCACTCGTCGACAAAAATGTTTGTCAGTTTGTTTTGCCATTTATCAAGCATTTCCTTGTCACTGTCGAGAAGCTTGACACCACGTAAAAGCAGGTCGTCAAAATCAAGAGCGCCAGCTTTTTTTAACTCTTTTTCATATAGGTCATATATCTGGAAAATCTTGTCTTGATTTCTACCCGTGACGACCTCCGCATATTCAAGAGGTGTTAGCATCATTGTTTTTGCTTCTGAAATTTGTGAAGAAATTGATCCGGCATTGTAATACTCTTTTGGCAAATCAAGCTCTCGAATGATTTGACCGACAACATCCTTTTGGTCATTGTCGTCGTAGATTATAAAATTGCGGGGGATCCCAATGCGCTGCCCGTCAATCCTAAGCAGTCTTGCGCAAAAAGAATGAAAAGTTCCTGCGAACGGTTGAGAGGACGCTTGCAAGTTGTGGGTTATAAGCAAATTACCAATTCTCTGTTTCATCTCGCTGGCGGCTTTATTAGTGAAGGTTAAAAGAAGAAGATTTTGCGGTTCTGCGAGTTTTTGCGAAACGATAAAAGCTGCGCGGTGTGTTAAGACTTTAGTTTTTCCGCTTCCTGCCCCTGCAAGAACAAGAAGTGAATTACCAGTAAACGTCACTGCTTCCTTCTGCTTGTCGTTTAAACCTTTAAGAATTTTTTCCATTTTGCAACTTAACTGCTAGTACAATCGAGCTTTTAGTTTAGCTTATATACGGTAGTCACGCCTGTTTGAAAAGCAATCGAGGCGATTTTTGTAAATTTTTCCTCGTTCAGAAGCGGATACTTTTGCCTTTCGAAAGTTCCGACGATGATATAGTTTACCTGATACTTGTTGAGAAGTTCTTTTGCGAGCTTTGCATCGGGTGTTAGATAGATATTGGTAATATCGGTAACTCTTTGTTGTGGAAAATCTGGCGTTCCTCTCCAGAGCCATTCATGAACAAACCATCCTGAAACGGTTGGTATTCCGGTGTAAGCGGAAATGGCGTTGTAGTCGGTGTAAGAGTCCCCCGGAGCTTCGAGGATGACACTGTTTTTTTCTGCGTTTTTCTTAAGCCAGTAAACAATCTGATACTGATCGGGATATTGGTTTTGTAACCATTTTATTCCATCCAGACCGAGATAAGTTTTGAGACGTCCGTAATACGAATTTGTTGAGATCTGTGCATATGAGAGGATCGAATATAAAATTACCATCCAAAAAATTGTTAAAAAACGTCTAATATAGGCATATTTTTCCAGTGCGATTTGTCTGACTATGATATATCCTCCAGCTAAGTAACTCATCACAAAAGCTTGATAAGTTAACTTAAACATTGTGTTGGCCCGATAGTGCGTTGCTGCATAAATATCTTTGACGTAAATAATCTCGGGCAAAAGGATCAAAACCCAAGAGGAAGTCAGAAGTGAAAGTACAAAGAGATCGGATGTTGTTAGTTTTTTTCCAAGCTTTTTTAAAATGTTTGCAAAGACGACTGTTAGCACAGCGGGAAAACCCCAGAGGATTGCAAGTTGCCACAAAGGTGAGTGGCCATGAACGAAATTAATTCCCTGAGCTATCGATTCAAAATGGGTTATAAAAGGCAGAGCCGTCGCCACACCGATTGAAATGGTAATAATCAATATTTTTGCTACTTCCACAAAGACGTTGACTAATCGGTAATGATTATCTTTTACAGATGAGTACAACAAAACAAAACCGAGTGTTAACAGGTAATTGCCAAAATCCCAAGTTGAAGTCATAAACATTATTCCTAAAAGCACACCCGGGAGTATAAGATTTTTGATTTTAAAGGAGTTCTTTTCTTTATCCGACACAAGTTTGAACGCGAAAGCCAGAAACAGAAGGACAAAGGGAAGATTTAAGAGATGTCCATGTAGGTCGGCAACGACAAACGAATACATTGGAAATTCGTGTATCGTTTTATCATTTGTTTCTGGATTATAGCCAATAAATCTCGTGGCATCGGGATACCAATAATTATCAACGCCGTTTTTTAAAATATAAAAAGGTGTGTGGAAATTACCAGCAAAAACTAAAATTAATGCAGAGATAATTCCCGCCAAAAAGACGTATCGACCTCTAATATTTTTTGAAATGTGTTCAAAAAGCGTTGAGGTAATTACGACGGCTGAAGAAAGAATCAGTCCCATGATTGTTGCCAACATTAAATTGTATGTAATTTCGGATGGTATATTTGTCAGTTTGGCAAGAAGCGCCGTAACGAAATGTCCGAACCAATAGTAGTTGATTGTATAACCCGCCGCCCACATGTCGTGTGGTGGCAGATAATCCGATCCTAGAGCGGAGTTGACAAATCCAAAGTCCATAAATTTTTCCAAGCCTCTAATTTCCGGTTGGTGTGCTCGAACAAATGACCAGAGAAAAAGTCCAAAGGCAAAAATGAATTCCTGGAGAACTATTCGTAAAAGATTTTTTTTCATATCGCTTAAGAACGGCTGCTTGTTTCTGAAAGCGATGTATAAGTTTAGTGCAAGAAAAACAACCAGGTAGAGGAGGATGTTGAATGCCGAAAATTTTGCGATGTGAAGCGTTGCGAAAAGAAACGTTGTATAGGACAGAAGAATTATTCCCAAAGTTTTTGAAAGCGTGTATCCGACCCCGAAAAATTTTTTAAAAACAAACCATGTTAAAGGGAAAAAAGTCACTCCAATGATAAAAAGATAACCCCACCACTTTAGAATGTTCGGAAGATCGTTAATAAACATACTGTTTTTCCAGTGTAATTGAATTGTTACATCTGGTATTGTATTTTATACTCAAAAAAATCGAGTTTGCATTAAGCAAACGAGAATTGTGAGTATATAATCTCTTGCGAGAGTAATAAACTCGAGCAAGAGGAGTATACAGAGAATATAAAATGCAAAAAAGAATCAGGATTGGTTTTGACCTTGACGGAGTGGTAATAGGTAAACCGTTTTTTGTTCCCCAAGTGCTTTTGGAAAAACTGGTCCGAAAAAGGATTGACCACGAACTTCTATATCGCTACCCCAAAAGCGAGATGGAAATAATGATTAGGATTGCGAGTCACCATCCACTAATGCGACCGCCAATAAGAGAAAATATTAGACTAATTGAGGAGCTTTACAAGAGCAACAAATACGAACTTTTTGTTGTTTCGTCGCGCTACCAATTTTTGAACAAGCGAACAAGAGAATGGTTTAGATTTTACAAAACGAGGAAGTTTTTTAAAAAAATTTTTATAAATTTGCATAACGAACAGCCGCACCTGTATAAAGAAAAAATGATTACAAGGTTGAAACTGGATGTTTTTATCGATGACGACAAACCGCTTCTGGATTATTTGAAGTCCAAAGTTAAAAACGTCGATTTGGTTTATGTTTCTGATCAACATCAGCATTTTTCAAACCGATGAAAATCTTAATTTCATTAAGTTATTACACGCCCAACATCAGCGGGTTAACAGTCTACGCCAAAAATCTTGCTGAAGAGCTGGTTAAAAAAGGACACCAAGTTACCGTTTTGGCCTCACGTTACAAAAATGAACTTCCGCGAACCGAGGCGATAAACGGAGTTTTTATTAAAAGGCTCTGGACACCGATTGTTTTCGGACGGGGACCAATCATGCCAACTTATCTTTTTGCAGCATTTTTGGAGAGCTTGAAAAACGACATCGTTAATATACACATACCACAGTTTGAAGGTTTTCTGCTCGCGTTGGTTGCAAAACTGCTCGGTAAAAAAGTTGTTGTGACACACCATTGCGATTTATCAAACTGGCCTGGTTTTATAAATCGAATTACGGAAGTGGCAACTTATTTCAGCCTTTTACTTATTGGTTACTTAGCCGACACAATTGTTGTCTATACGAAGGATTATGCGGATCATTCAAATTACCTGCTGCGTTTTGAAAATAAATTGCAGTTCGTCTTACCGCCAGTAAAATTTGAAACGTCTCCACAAAAATTGAAAGGAATTCCTTCCAGCATTAAATATAAAATCGGTTTTGCTGGGCGGATTGCCCGGGAGAAAGGAATCGAATATCTTTTTGGGGCAATACCGTCTCTTGAAAGAAAATTAGGAAATAATTTTAAAATCTTTTTAGCGGGGCCGGGAAAGGAAGTTGTTGGCGGGGGTTTTCAGAAAGATTTGGAAAAACTAATAAGTAAATTTCGGGGGAAAATTTCTTTTTTGGGAGCGCTTGATGCGAAACAGATGGCAATGTTTTACAAGTCGATAGATGTTTTAGTTCTCCCTTCTACGGAGAAGTTGGAATCATTTGGCTTTGTCCAAGTTGAGGCGATGCTTTCCGGCTGTCCTGTCGTTGCCTCGGATTTACCTGGAGTTAGAGTTCCGATAAGACTTGGTGGAATGGGTGAGATTACCCCGATAAAAGACTCGATAAAGCTTGCGGATGTAATTGTAGAAGTTATAAAAGGTAGCAACAAATATCAAGATTTTTACAAAAAGATAAATCGGATTTTTAATCCGGATGATACAATCGCCGCGTATGAAAAAATTTTTAAAAAGCTATCTTAACAATAGGCCATTTTTTTATGTTTTTATTCGTCCAAGAGAGCTAGGGTTGTTTGAAAAGCGTCTGCCGTTTAAAAAGCCGATTTTAGATTTTGGTTGTGGTGACGGATTTTTTGCAAAAGTTCTTTTTGGTAATTCAAGAATTGATGTGGGAATTGATGTTGATAAGACTGTTTTACATGAAGCGAAAGAATCGCGGGTTTATCGTCGGGTTTTGACGTATGACGGAGTAAGCATACCGTTTAATGGCGAAGAATTTTCCACAGTTTTTTCAAACTGTGTCATGGAACACGTTGATAACCTTAATCTGAGTTTAAATGAAATCAGTAGAGTGATGAAAAAAGGTGGAAAATTCTATGTGAGTGTAATGACCGATATGTGGGAGAGCTATCTTATTGGAGCAAAATTTCTTGGAAAAAGATACGCACAATGGTTGAAAAAAATCCAAAAACATCCAAATTTATTATCGGTAGATGGTTGGAAAAAAGCCTTCAAAGAAGCAGGTTTTGAGGTAGTTGAGCAGATTGGTTATCTG
The DNA here is from genome assembly GCA_000993685.1 of Candidatus Woesebacteria bacterium GW2011_GWA1_39_21. Lineage (GTDB taxonomy): Bacteria > Patescibacteriota > Microgenomatia > UBA8517 > UBA8517 > GWB1-38-13. The sequence goes on along the minus strand of LBWP01000004.1, from coordinate 56,157 downwards.
GGAAAAAATGATTCGCACTTACTTGAGTTGTCACACTATTTATCTGTTGATTCGTTAATTAGCAAGAGGCTGTTTGACAGATGGGTTTTATTTCCGGGCGGGTTTTCACTGCTGGAAAAGTATCTTTTGAGATTTTGCAAAAAAGCAGTTACGGATCAAGATAATTCTGCGGCGGTTTTTTTTACTCTTCGAAAGATTTAGATACTTTTTTAAAAATCAGAATTTTAGGATGGTCATAAACAGTAAACGCTTCCTCAGACGGTTGGTCGGGGATGGAAATATTTAATACTGGTATTGTGGGGTAGGAGGTGATTTCTGCAACTTTTTCAAATTCAAGTTTGCCTGAGAAAAGATCGTCATAGAATTTTGCCATAAATGGATACTTTTCAGGCAACTTAGGAATTGAGTCCCAAGCCCGATTTGAGGAAAGAACAAGATAGTCAATTTGTTTTAATCCATTTACGAAATCAGAAATTTTTTGTTGGCTGTCGACTGCAAATGGCTGCATTGTTACAGTCTGATATTGTTGTGGTTTTTTTGTTTGGTCTAAGGGCAGTGGCAGGCAGTCATCCCAAAGGTCGCAGGAAAGCACTGTACCTGCAGGAATGTTTTGATAAATCCACTCGGATGCCGAAATGCGGGAGTGAGATCGGGTGTAGATTGATAAAAACGACAAAGGCCAGATTAACAAAAGTAAAAAGTATGTCGTAAAAAGTAGGATGTGATTTTTAAATACAGGAAATATTTTTTCCACGGAGAATTTAGCTACGAAAATTGCCATGAATGGATAAATTGGTAAAAAATAACGCATGCTTGGAGTAAATTGAAAACCTTGAGATACAAGAAGGAAAAGTATCCAGATCAGGATTAAAGTGCGGCCAAAGTCGTTTGTTGTTAGGCCGTTTAAAATGTTACGAATGTTTTCAACCGGCTTGAGTTTGTAGAAAGATTTGAGTCGATAAATTTCAGACGCAATTGAAACTATAAATAAAATCCCCAGCGGTAAACCAAGCCCCCAGATGACGATGTTTTTTAATGGGAACAGCAAAGGAGTTGTTTTCAGCCACTGGATTGCTGGGGGATAAAAAGAATTATCCGATGCAATACTTTGTAATTCTTTGATATTTTGAACAAATTGCGGACTGACTTTGGGTGGAAAAAGATTGCCGGTGAATGTGTGTGGATCGAGGATGCGAAATGAGATGATGATTGAGAATACGGCAAGTAAAAAATACCCGCAAACACGAACCAGTCTTTTGGTTTTCAGGTAGAACAACAAAAAGCCTAAACAAATTATTGGGAAAAAGTAGAGTGCCGAAATTTTGCATGCGAGTGCTGCTCCGAATGACAATCCCAGTAAAATTACATTCACCCACCTATTTTTACTGGTTAATCTGATTAGAAAATAAAAAGACAAAATTAAAAAAAAGTTCAAGAATGTATCAACAGCAAAAAAGTGTGAAAGCTGGATTGGTAAAACTGATATTGAATAAACAAAAGATGAAAGTAAGCTAAGAGCTTTGTTGTTAAAAATGGCAGTTGTGATAAGACAAATTAAAATTACAACTGTCGTGTCAAGAATGGCAGATATCAATCTTCCTGTAAGGGTTATATTGTTATATTGATAATTTCCGAAAAGTTTATAAGCCGAAAAGTATTTCACCGAAGTTGTTGGGAGCGTTCCGTAAACAAAAAACCCGGCATCAATATTGTACGGATTTAATTTTGAAATGGACGGACTTAAGTACTCGGCGAGCGTCTTGGGCCAAAGCATTTTTTCTGTGGTCATCGTTAAAAATCTTTCGTCCGGATGGAGGTGTTGATTTTGATCCCAATTAATGCCATACACGCGTAGGGTGAAGGCAAAAAGTAAGATTCCTAAAAATAGAAATTTATTCAAACTTTGCGAAAACTCAGTGCTCTTGGCCATGTTCTGAAGCGAAGCGGTGAACAAACCTACCTTGCCGGCTGGCAGGCTCTTTGCAGAAAACCGAGGGTTCTTAACCCTCGGTTGTTTATTGTCTAAGGATTTGGTCATAATGGTTGATTGAAAATCCCTTAGTTTTTTTAAAGATTTTTAAAACCGGATGATCGAATACAGTCCATGTTTCTTCGGACTTTTCATCATTAATTGTATATTTAAATTTACCAACAGTTAATTGCGGAAATGATTCGAAACTTTGTATTTCCGTAAAACCAAGCTGTCCGGAAAAAAGACTTTTGTAGAAGTTAACGGCCACAGGGTATTCATTTTTATTTTTGTGGTTAAGGTAAATTCTTCTGCTTTGAATGATGAAGTAGTCGCTTTTAGAAATACTTTCTAATAGCTTTTCATATAATTGTGGCCTGGTGTCCACATTGTAAAAATCGAAGGGGATAATATTGTATTGTCCCTTGAGGGGAACCTCCAATGTGTTACCAGTTTCTGTGAGGATGTAACTATTTTTCTCCAAGTGTGTTGCTGCCCAGTTGGTTGCCTGAATCCTAACGTCGCTGCGCTGGTAGATTGTAAAATACATTGAACCTGAAATAATTGTTGCCCCAACTAATACAAAGACAAGAGCTGCAGATACAATTTTTCTGACAGGGTTTTTAATTTTTTCTGTGACGTAGTCGATTAATAAAAACGCGAAAATTATCACAAATGGGATTGTCGGATGAATAAAGCGCGTCCATTTCGTGAAGAGGAGACCATTGAAAAGAAAATAAGAAAAAAAAACGCCAGCGAGAATTAGGTATTTAATTCTTTTTGCGCCAGTGTTTTTAATTACCTTTATTGCGGTGATTATCGCTCCAAAAATAGAAAAGCCTAAGCACACTACTCCGACCGTGTAGGGGTAGATTTTAGTTATCTGAAAAAGAAAAGGGATCGAGCCTTCGAATGCTCTGGTATAAAACACTTTTGTTGCCCCCGTAGCGAGTGAACTTTCGTATCTTGTTGTACTTCTAAAGTCCGTGTAGTCAAGGATACTGTATGGAAAAACGCTGAAAAAAAGTACAAAAGCGGTTGTGAGGAAAAGTAGTACGCGTTGCAACCGGGAAAAAATAATTTCCTTTTTTAATTTGTAAAAAAAGATTGTAGTCAGAAAAAACGGCAACACCGCAAAAGCTGAAATTTTTGTTCCTCCCGCAAGCCCCAATGACAACGCGGACAAGATCAGATTGATTAATTTTTGTTTTTCAAAATAGACAATAAAAAAGTAGGTTGAAAGGGTAATCCAAAAAGTGATAAACGTTTCTGGAGTTAGATAGTGGGCTTGTTGAATCATTCCGGGAACAAATGCAGATACAAGAACTACAAAAACCGGTAGATATTTGTTTTTTGGAAAATTTTTTTTAGAGATTGCGAAGATGATGATTAGTGTCAATGTTGAAAAAAGTGCGGAGAGGCTCCTTCCGATAATAAAAATATTTGGAGTGGCTAGAAAATGGGAGAGAATTTGGTATGCGAAGTAGATTAGGTATACAGTGAGTGATCCGTACGAAAAAAGCTGTGGGTTTGAAAAAAGACCATTGCTAATTAGATGGTGTACAGCACCGACGATGTGGTACTCGTCGGGATGAAAATAGTAACCCTCTCCCCAATCGAGTTTGTAAAAGCGAAGATACGATCCGATAATTAATGACAAAACTAAAACCAACAGAGTCCACTTTTTAGTTCCCATTAGGCTAAATTATAGCAGTAATCGTTAAAAAACCAGGATGGGGATAATCAGGACGATTCCAAGCGCCAGGACAAAAATTGTCGGAAATGAATTTCCCGAAACGGGTAGAGGGACTGGTGTACTAGTTGGTGTTACCGCACGTGTTGGCGATACTAATGGTTGAGTGGGATTTGCCGTACTTAAGGGTTTAGGTGTTACGGTTGCTGTTGGAATATTGGTTGGTAGAGGGCTGGCGGTTACCGTCAGTTCGGGTGTTACTGTCATTAAAATACTCGGGCTTGGTTGGACAGTTTCAATGGCGGTAGTTGGGGGAAGTTGAGAAATGTTTTCACCCACCTCGACGGTTTCATCCAGGAAGATTTTGTACAATGAATATCCGCCGACGCCGACTAAAATCAAAAGCGCAAAGATTAAAAGTATTCGACTTGCACCCGGAGTAGAATTTTTGTTTGCTGATTCATTCATTTGATAAAACCGACCCCCTTTCTTTAAAGATGTTTTTTATTGGAAAGGGATAGTCGTAGTTTGAAAAAGTTGCACCGTAAACGCTCGGCGTAGGTATTTCGATGTTAGTTATTGGAGCCGACGAGTTTCTTGCATCAAGGTTGCTACCTAGAATAATTGGCGGAAGTGGTCGTGCGTTTTGAGTATACGATGAAACAGAAGAGATGAGGTTCCCGTACTGAACAAGAAATTGGATGGTTGTTTTGTGTTCGTCGATTATTGAGTATGATGCTAAATCTGTTGTTCTTGCGTTTGAAATATTTAGAATAAAATCCCCGTTTTCTGAGGTTTTTGTCGAGATAATACTATTATTTCCGCTTTGCACATAAACAATGGCGCCACCTTGCTCTTGACCTGATTTTGAATATACCTTTCCATAGACGATTTCTCCTTCGTTCTTTGGGCTAATCTTTTTCCCGGTCTTGATTATTTTAGGGTTGTCGGTAAAATAATCGGTTCCATCGATATTTATAACCAAGTAATAGTCTTTTTCCGCTGACAGGTTTTCGATATTGAAGTAGTGCGTACCCGTTTTTATGTCTTGTTTATCGACCGCGACAGGTTTTAAAAAGTACTGATCCTCGGCAATTCTAATTGACGATCGGCAATCAGTCGATGTGACAAAACTTAAAGTAAAGCTGTTATCTTCAATATTGGAGAAGATAATGTTTTTTGGAGTTGTGTCCGCTTTGGCCCCCAGTTTGAAAATTTGTTTTGCGTTTAACATGATAACTCCAGACGCAACTCCGATTAACAGGATAAAAATACCCACAAGCGTTGGTATTTTTTGGTATCTGGGTGGTTTCATAAACGTTTACTGATTAACTTCACTACTTTCTGTTGCGACTTCAGCGTTATTTTCGTCATTTAACGGAGGAGAAATTTGTGGTGACGATTGGTCAAAGAATGTGGCACTTTCAATTTCCTGAAGAAGGTTTGTGTCGAGGTTGGGGTCAATGGGTTCGAGAATTTTCGAATCAATATTCAAAACAGGGGCCTTTTTAAGCGATCGGTAAACATCAAAAAATATCCATAAGAAAACGGTTATGGTTGTATATATTGCAAGATTGACTAGCGCTGGTGTTTTTTGCTTTCTCATTGTTGTAATGAATATGGTGTAGACAAGTTTTCAAACGTCATAAATAAAGAGTTACCGTCCGGACTTTGATTTGAAGTGATGGTTAGGTTGTCAAAATTGATTGGTCTACGCATTGTCTCAAGGTGCTCTGCGAATTTTATTAAATCGAAGTAGTTACCCGTAACACCTAGATTGAAGTTCAAACCATTGTCGTTGGGATCTGATCCTTGACCCAGAACAAGTGTGTCCTCAATTGTTAAATTGTTTATCAAAACACCATCTTTTTTGGTTAGCTCTTCAATTTGTAATGCCAGATTATCTGGTTTTGGTGATTTAGGAACCGCTTCATCAATCAGATTGATTTTGTCTTCCTCCCGATTGTAAAGATCTTTCGCGACCAATAAGTCGGAAACTTTATCATTCATGACGGTCAGAGTACTTTCTTTGGCCTTGATTTCTTGGAGTAGCCTTCCGATTGTAATCAACGTCGGCCTGATTGCAAAAATTCCGAAAAGCGAGACGGTAATTAGAGTTAAGAAAATCTCCAAGTACGCCCTAAGCGCGGGCTTTTCGCTATAATCATGGATGGTTTTCTGAACAATATATTTGCTTCTCAAGTACCTGTCCCGAAATGTCGTGCTCATATTTCTGTTTTTACATCAGCTGTCAAAGCAAAATTTAGACTCGAGTTTTCTTTGTTGATGCTGATGTTGCTTAATCTTATATTTTCAAATTTATTGCTTGCCTTCAAGTTAACGTAGTATTGCTGAATCTGAATTTCGCTGACGGCGGTTGCGTTAATTGAGATTTGGTCAAGGCCGGCATTGATTTCTTGGAAGCTGACGCCTTGGGGTTTGTAAGAAACGACAGTCTTTAGGCTTGAATTTATTTTGTCTTTATTTTGGATGTAGGAATCGAAAATTTGAAGTCGGTTCTGTACATCTTTAAAATTTTCTTCGAAAGGTTCTAGTGAGACGATGGTGTTTTTTACCTCATTTACTTGTTCCGTAAGGTCGGTGTTTTTTGCATCAAGCCAGAAACGGGAGATAAAAGCCCCGATTACGACCAGTTCTGTGATAATTAAAATTACTCTGAAGGTTGACAATGTCCACAAAAGAATTCTCCCCGAGGTGGTTGAAGCGAAGCCTTCCTCGGGAACAAGGTTGATCAGTTTTGATTTACTCTTTTTTTTTGCAGCAGGCATGAAAAGAATAGCGAAAGGTGAAAGGAATAAGAATCTTTTCTTTTCGCCTTTTTACTCTGATTTTCAATATAACACAAAGGGGTCCCTTTAAGAAGATTACTTTTTCGTTTTTTTAGAAGCTTTTACCGCCTTTTGCTTTCTCTCTTTTGGCAGATGTCTTGCTAACGAGCTTTTAATGCGAGAAGCTTTATTTTTATGAATGAGGTGCTTTTTTCTGGCTTTGTCGACAAGCGAAATCGCATCAATAACTTTCGTTTTAGTTTTAGACTTTTTTGCAACACGAATAGCAATTTCCAACCTCGCTTTCATCAGTTTGTTAACCTCAAGTTTTTTTTTGGAACTTCTAAGAGCTCTTTTTGCAGTTTTTGTAACGGGCATAATTTATTATGTTTGGAAGTAGCCAACGGACAACTAAAGTTAGTTACCAGTTGTCAATTACGCTACACTAATCGCTAACTCGTGAGTATAATCTAATCGAGCGCTAATATCAATTATGGTTTTACTGCAAAGTGGGTGTTTGGTCTGTTAAACGAATTTGTTTTAGGTCAACTGAAGTTATGTTTAAAAAAATAATCGAGAAAGGTAGAAAAATTATTCTCGAACCACAAGGTTCGGTTCTTTCAGCCGCGACGTTAATTATGTTTATGATTATCGCTTCGAGGGTGCTGGGCTTGGTTCGGCAAAGGACATTGGCTCATTTTTTTACACCTGACGACCTTTCGCTGTTTTTTGCCGCTTTCCGTCTTCCCGATTTGATCTTTGAAGTGTTGGTGTTTGGGACCTTTTCTTCTGCGTTTATCCCTGTCTTTTCAAAGTCGATAAAAAAAGGTAATGGACATGCCTGGGGAATTGCGTCGTCGGTTTTGAATATCGGGATACTTGCATTTGCCGTCTTCGCTATATTTATGAGTATCTTCGCGAAGGAAATATATGGAGTATTTGCGCCTGGTTATTCCCTGGCCGATAGGGAAAAGATTGCCGGTATTGCACGTTGGCTGTTTGCCGCCCAAGGTTTTTTTGTCATGAGTTACGTGTTAACTGGTGTCTTGGAATCGTTGCGAAGATTTTTAATTCCTTCCTTAGCCCCCCTTTTTTATAACCTCGGAATAATTATCGGAACGGTCGTTTTTTCCAAAGACATGCAACTAATGGGGCCGACATTGGGAGTTATTATCGGCGCATCATCACATTTTTTAATACAACTTCCGGTTGCGATTAAATCAGGGTTTAGATTCAAACCACGCATCAAGATCGACGAGGATGTAAGAACGATAGGGAAGCTTGCACTCCCACGGCTTTTGGAGGTTGGTTTTTTGCAAATTTCCAAAGTTGTGGAGCTTTTCTTTTCTTCGTTTTTAAGTAAAGCGTCGTACGCGTACTACACTTTCGGAAACACGCTTCAGCTTCTTCCGGTGGGACTTTTTGGAACATCAATTGCAAAAGCGGCGCTTCCGACTTTGTCACGGGACGTCGACGATCGGGAGAAATTTAATAAAACACTTCTTTCCTCGCTGAACCAATTGATATTTTTAGCCCTTCCAGCATCCGTCTTTCTGATTATTCTCCGTGTTCCGGTGGTTAGGCTTGTCTACGGAACGGAGATTTTCTCATGGGCCGCAACGATACAAACCGGGTATGTACTTTCTACATTTGCATCCGGTGTAGTTTTTCAGGCGGCCATCTCGCTTTTATCGAGGGCTTTTTATGCCCAAAACGACACTAAGACGCCAGTTTCTATTTCGATATTAACAATCATCGCTGTTGTTGTCATGGATTTTGTCCTGATCAGAGTTTTGAAATTTGAAGTTTGGGGTCTTGCCTTGGCCTTTACTGTTGGAAGTGTTTTTCAATGCTCGGTCCTTTTTTGTCTTTTAAACAAAAGATATCTTAGATTGAAATATACTATTCTGCTTAAACCGTTTGTAAAATCTCTTGTAGCGGCCGTCTCTGCGGGTGCAGTAATGTTTTTAATCCTTAAATTTTTTGATCGAAGTGTTTGGGTTAAGCGGCTTTCTTTTCTTACCCAGATTGAAGCAACAAAAAACCTGCCTTTTGAAAAATTTGTTTTGGATACGCGATATACAAGTAACTTATTAATTCTTACATTTGTTGTTAGTGTAATCGGTCTTTTTACCTATTTTATTGTTGCCGCTATTTTAAAGTCTGAAGAACTGGGGGTGTTTTTAAATCTATTGAAACGTACCTTTATCAAAAGACAGTTTAGCTCCATTCCACAAAAGGAAACAGAGAATGTTATTCCAACTCCGGCTGAAACCACTGACTGATTATTTTTTAGGTTTTCACTAAATTTATACTTGTGTTGTGAGTTGATCGAAGTGTAGAAATGCTATTGACAAGCAATTAGCACTCGTGTTAGTATTCTGCTAACCTTTCGACTTCACTTGGTAGCAAGGATAAAATTGCTTGTAACAAGTGGGCGAAGCAACGAGAATATGACCGATTCATTATCTGCAAGACAAATTCAAATTTTAAAACTTCTCATCGATGAATATATCGAGACTGCTGAACCGGTTGGCTCGGAAACGTTGGACAAAAAGTTTAACCTTGGAATTTCACCTGCCACAATCAGAAATGAGATGGCTGAGCTTATTAAAAAGGGTTTCTTAAAGCAAATTCACACCTCATCCGGGAGGGTCCCCACGCCAAAGGCTATGAAACTTTATGTTGATCAACTAATGGTAGAAAAGCAGATGAGTTTGGCTGATGAGGTTAAAGCGAGGGAAGATGTGGACAAAGGAAAGGGAGATATTGACAGAATTATGGATGGGGCCACCCACGCGCTGGCGCAGCAAACGGGAAATCTTTCTGTTGCTGCCGTTGATACTTATGGCAAGATTTGGCATGCAGGGTACGCAAACATTTTTTCTAATCCGGAGTTTTCCGACATGCTGGTTTGCGAGAGTCTTTTCTCGATGATTGACCAAGTAGATAGGATTAACGATCTTTTATTTCATCGAATGGATCCCGCGTCGATTCTTGACGTGATGTTTGGCGAAGAGCTATCGTGGCCCAACCTCGGACCAGTTGGTATTGTCTCGACACATTTCAATATTTATGGAAGGAAGGGTGCATTGGGGGTTGTCGGACCTGCTAGATTGAGTTATTCTCGAGTTGTGCCTATTCTTAAATATTTTGGCAGTTTGATAGAAGAGGCAACTAGATAGCGATAAAATGGATAAGTCCAGTTTTAGGATTAAAAAACACACCAGTAATGACCCGTCCGGAGGAAGTAAAGTTAAAGAAGCGAAAAAAGGAAGTCAAAATCCGGAAGTCGAACTTTTAAAAAATCAGTTGGCAAGAGTTTTGGCAGATTATGATAATTTGCGCAAAAGAACAGACGCGGAAAAGGATTTGTGGATTAAGTTCTCGTCTCAAAGGATCTTGACCACAATGCTTCCGATATTAGATAATTTTGAGTCGGCGCAAAAACATCTGAACAATTCTGGATTGGCCATCGCAATTGGAGAGTTTAAAAGAGTTTTTACGGAAGAAGGTCTGGAAGAAATTGTTCCTGAGGTTGGCAATACTTTTGACAACAACGAGAATGAGGCAGTTGAGATAGTTGAGATAAGTGAACAAGACCAGGATGGAAAGATTGCTGAGGTTGTCTTATCAGGTTGGAAGTACAAAGGTGAAGACAGTTTGAACGAGGGAAAATTAATAATCAGACACGCAAAAGTAAAAGTTTATAAGGCAAAAAGATAATAAAAATATGGGAAAAATAGTTGGAATAGATTTAGGAACAACAAATTCGTGTGTAGCGGTGATAGAGGGTGGACGCCCGAAAGTCATACCGGCGGTTGATACTGGGAGAAACATCACCCCGTCCGTGGTTGAACCTGTCAAAAATCTAGTTGGCGATGTTGCAAAAAGACAAGTTATCTTAAATCCTAAAAATACAGTTTACTCGATAAAGAGGTTGATGGGACGAAGAGTTGACGATAAGGAAGTTGAAAGAACGAAAAAAATGGTGCCTTACACGATTGTTTCGGGGAAAGACGGCGGGGCAGACGTTGAAGTTGAAGGAAAGTCATATACACCTCAGGAGATTTCCGCAAGAATTTTAATGAAGCTGAAAAAAGATGCCGAAAGCTATCTTGGCGAGAGTGTGGATCAGGCAGTAATCACCGTCCCCGCATATTTTGATGATTCGCAGCGCCAGGCGACAAAACAGGCGGGTGAAATAGCAGGCTTTAAAGTTGAGCGAATTATCAACGAACCAACAGCCGCGGCTTTAGCATATGGCCTTGATAAGAAAAAATCAGAGAAGATTGCTGTTTATGATTTAGGTGGCGGAACCTTCGATATTTCAATTCTCGAACTTGGTGATGGTGTTTTTGAAGTCAAGGCGACCAATGGGGATACTCATTTAGGTGGAGATGATTTTGACGAACAGCTTGTAGACTACATCTGTGACGAATTTAAGAAAGATAATGCAATTGATTTGCGGGCAGATAAACAAGCACTTCAGAGAGTTAGAGATGCGGCGGAAAAAGCAAAAATTGAACTTTCCGCCAGTATGGAGGTCGAGATCAACCAACCCTATATTACTCAGAAGGACGGTCAGCCGGTCCATCTGACAATGAAGTTAACACGTAGCAAACTCGAGAGTTTGGTTGACGATCTGATTCAAAAAACGATCAAGCCTGTTGAGGAGTGTCTTAAGGATTCAAAGCTTGATGCGCATGATATTGACGAAGTGATTATGGTTGGTGGAATGACGAGAATGCCTAAGGTTGTTGAAGTAGTCAAAAATTTGTTTGGAAAGACGCCAAACCAGTCGGTAAATCCCGATGAGGTTGTTGCCGTCGGTGCTGCAATTCAAGCTGGAGTCTTGGGCGGTGAGGTCAAAGATATTTTGCTTTTGGATGTTACACCTCTAACTTTGGCAATAGAAACATTAGGTGGAGTTGCAACTCCGATGATTCCGAGAAACACTACAATTCCGACATCAAAAACAGAAGTCTTTTCTACGGCCGCTGACAATCAAACCCAAGTTGAAATAAATGTTACCCAGGGTGAGCGACCAATGAGCGCAGATAATAAAAATCTCGGCCGCTTTGTCCTCGATGGAATACCACCTTCCCCACGCGGTGTCCCGCAAATTGAGGTTGTCTTTGACCTTGATGCTAGCGGCATTTTGAAGGTTACTGCCAAAGATAAGGCAACCGGTAAGACACAAAATATCACTATCTCCGGAGCTGTGGGGCTTTCCGATGACGAAGTTAAAAGGATGCAAGAGGAGGCTGAGCATCACAAAGAGGAAGATCGAAAAAAGGCAGAGAAAATTACTGCGAGAAACCAAGCTGACTCAATGGTTAACGCAGCCGAGAAAGCTCTTAAAGATGCGGGAGATAAGGCTCCGGCGGATGTCAAAACGAAAGTTGAAGAGAAAATCAAAGCAGTTAAAGACGTCTTGGCCAAAGAAGATGCAAGTAAGGAAGAAGTCGAAGCTGCGTCGAAGGATTTATCTGACACTTTAAGTCAGATTGGTCAAGCAATGTACGGAAATCAAACTCAAAACTCAAAAGTCAAAAGTCAGAACGAAGCGGAGACGGACGAGAAGAAAACGGAAGGTGATGGGGAAGAGAAAAAATCTCCAAAAGGAAAAGGAGATAAAGTGGAAGAGGGGGAAGTTGTAGAATGACACTAGAAAATACTTTTGTGGGAACTCCAAAATCTGAGGTTTGTGCAGTTGATAATTAACAAGTCGTCTTTTTTAGGTCGGTTACCGAGTGGGTAGAAGGGAAAATTTCATACCATCAACTTTTACAAAAATACCCCAGTTATTTGTTAAAGTTGCATGAGCGTCTAGCAAGAAGAATATTAAAGATATTTGGTTAACCTCTTTAATTAAACCAGTATTGTATAAGTGAGACAGTGCTTGTGTAACAAGTAACATGTGTTAATTTTTATTTCCGAACGAAGGCTTACCAACGGCGAAGGGGATCTCTTCCCAATCGTGAATCTTTCTGATCTTTAAGTTTTTACTCCAAACCGAATCCAAAAGAGTTGTGTCAACCTTCATTTTTTTTGCTAAACCCTTTAAAGCCAATAAGTCTTTCGGAAAGCACTTTTGTCCGAAACCGCGAAGTGATGTAACATCCAGATGTGACGCTCCGATTCTTTTATCTGCAACAACCATTTTTTTAACTTCCTCATAATTGATATTTAATCTTTGGCAGATGTCATACATTTCATTGGCAAAGATAACTTTTGTTGCCAGGAAGCAATTTGCCATGTACTTGACCATTTCCGCACTTGTTGGATCTGTTTGGAAGATTGGAGTGTTTGGCATGATTGATTGATAAATCGAAGAAACTTTTCGGAAGACGAGTGAATTATCGGCCCCGATTATTATTCTATCGGAGTTTATGAAATCCTGTAAAAATGCGCGTTCTGTTAAAAATTCGGGATTGAAACAAAAAAGTGATTTTGGGTATTTCTTGATATAATTCTCTGTTGTTCCAGGTACGATTGTTGACTTGATAATAATTATCTTGTCGGTACTGTTTGTGAATTTAGTAATTTTTTTTATATTTCCATCGATTATTGAAAGGTCTATTCCCGACTCATCTTCTTTTATCGGTGTGGGTAGGCAGATAAAAATGTAATCGCTTTTTGTACACACTTCCGTTAAGGCCAGCGAATCTTTGAATTTGTCATACACGAAAATGTTGTCATTGGAAAATCCGTAAGCGACAGCTTGCCCAACCATTCCGTACCCGATTATTCCTATGCTGAGTTGTCTAGATACAACGTTTCTGGCCGCTGGGTTTTGTGATATGGGAATGATATTTCGGACACTTCCTTTGGTTTTGTGTAAGAACTCCTTCTTTTCGAGCGCCTTTACAAATTGGTGGACTGTTGTTGTGGTTGTTTTAAATTTTTTAGAAATTTCCTTTAGTGTTGGAGAATAACCTTTTTCGTCATAAAATTTTTTGATGAATTCATATATTTTCTTTTGTTTTGGTGTTAAATTTACTAACATAATACTAATGGAATATTAATAAAATATAAATATTTAACTAATAATTGTCAATAGGATTTTTGAAATGATTTTACTCACAGTGCTGGCGTTCGTTACGTTTTATCCATCATTTTGCCCGTTTTTTTATTGTCACTTTGCTTAAAACCACGGCATTTATGCCGTGGTTGTAGCAAATTTTTGCGATTAAAGCAGTTAAACGCAGGCGACAAAATATCACGGCTTTCAAGCCGTGGTGGTTTATGTTGGTTTGCAGGTATTACATTCTGATTTATATTAATACGCTGCGGGTGGTATCTGTGTTTAAGGATAACTTACGTTTAGCATTATTAACCGATGAGTGCTAAAATAGTGCTTTAAGAAAAGAGATAATTCGATTATCATTTATCCTATGGCAAACGGAAAATCTGACTACTACGACATTTTGGGAGTTACTAAAAGCGCTTCGGCCGATGAGCTAAAAAGAGCTTATCGTAAGCAAGCGCTTGAATGGCATCCTGATCGACACAAGGACGATAAAGAAGCTGCCGAGAAACGTTTTAAGGAAATAAATGAAGCTTATCAAGTTCTTTCTGATCCGCAAAAAAAGTCGGCATATGACCGTTTCGGACATCAGGCGTTTGAACCCGGTGGTGGTTTTGGAAGAGCTGGTGGTGGGAGTCCATTTGCTGGACAGGGTGGTCAGTGGGGTCCTTTTACATATACCTATTCAACCTCCGGTGGGGACGGATCGCCATTCGCCGGTTACGACTTTAGCGACCCGTTTGATATTTTTGAAAGCTTTTTTGGTGGTGGCAACCCTTTTAGACAAACTCGTAAACAAATTCAAAGATACAGTATCGCGATTGATTTTATGGAAGCTGTAAACGGAGTTGAAAAGGAAGTGACAGTCGAAGGAAAAAGACGGAAAATCAAGATTCCGGCAGGAGTCGATGAAGGACAAAGAATCAGGTTTGATGATTTTATACTCTCAATCAACATAAGACCGCATGAGCTTTTTGAAAGAGAAGCTTCCGATATTTACATCAAAATGGAGATTTCCTTCTCAACGGCCATTCTGGGGGGCACAATTGAGGTTCCAACTCTCGACGGGTCCGTCAAAATTAAGATCCGCCCAGGAACACAATCTGGTACGGTTGTCAGGCTGCGGGGCAAAGGTATTGCCTCAATCCAATCACGTGCGAAGGGTGACGAATATGTCCGTCTTCTGATTCAAACTCCAGACCACCTCACACGCGAACAAAGAGATTTGGTAAACGGGTTGAAGCGTGAAGGCCTTTGACTTATTTGCCCTTCTTTAGTAAACTACGAGTGGTCAAAGGTTTAGATTTGGTGGGAGCGATACCCACCGTTTTTTTTAATACAGAGTATAAGAGCGGGAGAGTAGAAGAGTGTAAGTAAGTTTTTTAAACTACTTAATTTCTTCTTTTTTACTCTTTCACCCTTTTACTCTTTTACTCTAATTATGCAGACACCAAGAACAGAATTTGCGCAAGCGATTAAAGCGATTGCAATGGAGAGGGGTTTAGACCCCGAAGTTATTTTGGATACTATAAAGCAGGCAATTATTGCTGCTTATAAAAAGGATGCCAAAGATCGTGGAGAGGATGCAGATATGTTTGACTTTGATGTAAATCTAAATCCCGTGAACGGAGAGGCAAAAATCTTTTCCTGGGATCACATTGAACCTGATGAAGATGGGAATGTTGACTTGAGTGGAGTTGAGAAAAAAGATGTTACACCTCCAGGTTTTGGAAGAATTGCTGCACAGACTGCAAAACAAGTTATACACCAAAAGATAAGAGAGGCGGAAAAAGGAGCGATTATGGGCGAATACACGGAAAGAGTTGGTTCAATAGTCAATGGAATGATACTTCGTTTTGAAGGCGCCGATGTCAGAGTTGATTTAGGAAAGACGGAAGGTATTATGCCGGTATCTGAACGTGTTCCAAATGAAAGGTTAGACCTAAGCCAAAGGATGACTTTTCTGCTGAAAGATATTGTTGAAACTCCAAGGGGTAAACAGATAATTTTGTCTCGGGCGGACCCTTCCTTTGTCCAGAAGTTATTTGAAAGGGAGGTCCCAGAAATTCCTTCAGGTAGCGTCATTGTCAAAGGTGTTGCACGAGAGCCGGGGATAAGAACTAAAATCGCCGTTGCTTCGGGTCAATCTGGTGTTGACCCCGTCGGTTCCTGTGTTGGCCACAGAGGAGTAAGAGTGCAGTCGGTTACAAACGAACTTGGTGGGGAGAGAGTTGATATTGTAATGTATAGCGATGATACGGCTGAATATATCAAAGCCGCCCTTTCACCAGCGGAAGGTTTAACGGTCAAGCTGAAGAAAAAGGAAAAAGCAGCAGTTGTTGAAGCAAAGGCAGATCAGCTTTCTTTAGCAATCGGGCGGGATGGTCAAAACGCAAGACTGGCCTCAAAACTTACTGATTGGAAGATTGACATTCAACAATCAGAGGAGAGTAAGAAAGTAGAAGCTGTCATAAAAGAAGCTGAAGTCAAAGAAGCTGGGACTGAAAAAGAAGAAAAAAAGTTGGAAGTAACTGAAAGTGATAAAGCTCAAGAAAAAATAAGTGATCAGGCGGATAAAACAGACGTTGAAAATGAGAAGGTAGCTCATTTAGAGGATTTACAGCCCATTGAAGAAAAGGCAGTAGTTGCGGAAGAGCTAAAACACGACGTTTCGTCTGAAAATCAGGAATCCGAAGACGAGATTGAAATAAATAAACAAGGTGCCGTGGAAGATACGACAGCAGCCAAATCTTGACCATGGGAAGGTTAATTTTTAGAAAGGACGTAAATTATGTTGGAACCAAGATCTCCGATTGTTACTATTTTGGGTCATGTAGACCATGGAAAGACAACTCTCTTAGACGCTCTTCGAAAGACTAATGTTGCAACAAGGGAAGCTGGTGGAATTACCCAAAGTATTGGCGCTTCAGTGGTAACGACCAAAGAGGGGAGAGGGATTACTTTTATCGACACACCGGGCCATGCTGCATTTAAACAAATGCGCTCGCGCGGTGCACAGGTATGTGACATCGCTGTATTAATCGTGGCTGCAGACGACGGGGTCAAACCGCAAACGAAAGAAGCTCTCGAAATTATTGTTGCTGAAAAACTGCCGTTATTGGTATGTGTTACAAAAACAGATCTTCCTAGTTCTGACCCAGACACAGTCATTACCCAGCTGGAGAAGGAGGGTATTTTATTTGAAGGCAGTGGCGGAAATACGCCACTTATCAAGGTCTCCGCAAAGAAAAACGAAGGCCTTGAACCATTGATGGAGATGATAGTTTTGCTTTCTGACATGGGCGAAATAAAGGCGGATTCTGAGGCAGATTTAGATGCTTTTGTTGTGGAAACCCGAAGAGATAAACGAGGAAGCATGGCCTCAGTGATCGTTAGAAATGGAAAATTAGAAGTTGGAGAAAAAATACTAATTGATGGTGAAGTCAGTAAAGTCAGGGGACTTTTCAATTCTTTCAATAGACCGATAAGAGAAGTACTTCCCGGTGAGCCGGCTTTGGTTTTAGGATTTGAAAAAATGCCCCCTATAGGAGCCAAGATTACTGGCTTAAAAGATGAATTGTTGGATAAACATAAAACGAGTTCCACTAAAGAGACAGCCACACCGACAGATGCAAATCTTGTCAAATTAAATATTGTTGTTAAGGCCCAAACTTCCGGCAGTCTTGAGGCACTTTTATCAAATCTTCCGTCACCCGTAGGTGTAATAGCTTCGGGAGTTGGTGATGTAATCGAAGCTGACGTTTTTGCTGCAAAATCAGCGTCTGATTGTCGAATTTTTGCGTTTGAAGTAAAAGTACCCACGAACATCGCCAGGCTTGCGGCAACTGAAGGAGTGGAAATAGAAGAATTTAATATTATTTACAAGTTTTTTGAGCGGATTGATGAAGTCCTAAAGCAGGGAATCGAGAAGGAAATGGGCAGGGCGGAAATTATCGCATCATTCCCCTATGAGAACCGCAAGGTTGCGGGCTGTAAAATGTTAAAAGGAAGAATCGGAAAAGAGGATAATTTGAAACTTGAAAGAAATGGCGAGACTTTAGCAAGTGCCAAAATTGCTTCGCTTCGCAAAGAAAAAAAAGATATTACCGAGGTTAAGCAAGGTGAGGAATTCGGTATAATACTCAAGCCTCAACTTGATTTCACTATAGGAGATATGTTAGTATCGG
This sequence comes from Candidatus Woesebacteria bacterium GW2011_GWA1_39_21, assembly GCA_000993685.1. Taxonomy (GTDB): domain Bacteria; phylum Patescibacteriota; class Microgenomatia; order UBA8517; family UBA8517; genus GWB1-38-13. Next base: position 38,486 of record LBWP01000004.1, on the reverse strand, counting down.
TAAGTTTGTAGCTAGATTAGTCTTTACAAAAAATATCGTGTTTTCCTCTGCCCAATAGTACGCAAAGTTTCCACTCAATCAAAATATTATAAGTTAACATAAGATATGGAAAATTCTTTTAAATCGGTTATTGAAAACGCAGGTTCAGTGCTTATTTTTCTTCCCAACAATCCTAATTTGGATCAGGTTGCATCTGCATTGGCTCTTTACATTTCTCTTGGAGATTCAAAACCAACACAGATCGTTTCAGTTTCTCCGATGACAGTTTCTTTTAATCGCCTGATTTCTGTCGATAAAATTTCCAACTCTGCGGGAAATAAGAATATGGTGATAGGGTTTGATAATTATGACGCCAACGGAATAGAAAGGGTTAGTTACGATATTGTCGAAAATAAATTCAAATTGACTGTTATTCCTAAATCCGGTGTAAATCCACCCCACGAAGGTCAAGTGAAAATCAGCTATGAGGGAGTGAATGCTGACACAGTAATACTTTTTGGAGGAGCAACTGATGCAGATTTTCCCCAGCTGTCGACTAAAGGACTTGAGCCAACAAAAATGTATCATATTGGAACTCAACCGTTGGTAATTGATCCGTCACGTGTCGTTTTCACTTTCGCACAACCGATGGCGTCCGCTTCTGAATTAACCTTCTTTTTAATGAATGAAGCTCAACTGCCCATCGACTCCGAAACAGCAACGAATCTTTTGATGGGTATTGAACATGCAACGAAAAATTATCGATCAGAAATGGTTACGGCTGATACGTTTGAGGTAACGGCGTCACTAATCAGAATGGGTGGAAGAAGACTGGCGGGAGAAGGTGTTGATAAAACAAAGTTTCCACAAGGGGCGATTCCTCAAGATACTCCTAATAAATATCTTGATGAATCTGTAGTCAAACCGCAGCGGGTTGAAGCGACTGATTTTGCTGATTTTACCCAAACTTCTGAAGTGGTAAAAAAAGAATCAATTCCTGTTCCAAAACCGGAAGAAAAAAAAGAAGAAGATGAGGCAGAAGTAGTTGAAAACCCTCCCGATGAATGGCTTCAACCGAAAGTCTACAGAGGAACTTCTTTGGGATGATTGAAATTGGGAGAATGAACGTAAGTTTATTTGAGTTAGGATATTAGTTGTGAAAGATGTTTTAATGTGTTATCATACCTTCCAAGTACAGCTAGGTTTATCTGTTTTTGGAAATTGCAGATTTACTTAAGCTAATACGGTTATGGCACTATCAAGCGACGAAAAACAGGGTATTATCAAAAGGTTTGCAAGAGAGAAAGGTGATACGGGTTCTCCTGAAGTACAGATTGCACTTCTAACGAACAAAATTAATCGACTTGCAGATCATTTAAAGGAACATAAGAAAGACAATCATTCACGGCGCGGGCTTTTGTCGATGGTTGCGAAAAGAAGAAGACTTTTAAATTATTTGAAGAAACACAGTGAAGATAGGTATAAAGACCTCATTGGTCAACTGAAATTGGAAAAGTAAAAAAACAATACGCTTTAGGCAAAAAGCTTTTAGCTTCATTAATGAAAAAAATTGAACATAGTTTTGAAGTATCTGGGAGAAAGTTCACCCTGACCACAGGAAACATTGCAGAGCAAGCAACGGCAGCCGTTATGGCTTCTTGCGGTGAAACGGTTGTTTTGGCAACTGTCGTTTCCGCTCCAATGAAACAACATCTGGATTATTTTCCCCTCTTCGTTGACTATCAAGAAAGGCTCTATGCTGGTGGAAGAATAAAGGGAAGCCGTTGGGTCAAAAGAGAGGGAAGACCATCTGATGATGAGATTCTCACAAGTCGTTTGATAGACCGATCAATTCGACCTCTTTTTCCCAAGGAATATACTGGTCACGAAGTTCAGCTGGTTATTACGTTACTATCCGTCGATTTAGAAAATTCTGTTGATATCACTGCAGCAATTGCTGCATCATCTGTTTTAGCAATTTCATCAATTCCGTGGATGGGTCCGGTTGGAGTGGTGAAGATTGGAAGGGTTGACGGAAAGCTTGTTGTTGACCCTATTATGTCTGATTTGGAAAAATCAGATCTGGATTTAGTTGTCTCGGCGACTGAAAAGGCAGTTGTTATGGTTGAAGCCGGTGGTAAAGAAATTCCCGAAGGCGAGATGGTAGAGGCACTAAATCTAGCACACGGTGAGTGTAAACAAATTGTCATGCAAATAAATAAATTTGTTGGAAAGGTAGGAACCAAGAAGGAAGTTTTTGAAAAAGAAAAGATTGATGAAGGATTAGTCAAGAAGGTTAAAAAACTTGCAGAGGGGCAGATTAAAGATCTGGTATCAAAAATGGCTACGAAAGAGGCGGGATACGAAATTTTTAATGAAGTTAAAAACGCTATTGTAGACAACTTTGAAGATGCTACCGAAAAGGAAACTGCAGCAGCTGTTTTTGAAAATCTCTTTAAAGCAGAAGTAAGAAAATTGATTCTTTCTGGTAAAAGGGCAGATGGTAGAAAACATAACGAACTTCGTGCTCTTTCAGCGGAAGTATCGGTTCTTCCTAGAACGCACGGTTCCGCGATTTTTCAACGTGGACAAACGCAAGCTCTTTCAATTGCCACTTTAGGTGAACCTTCACTCGGGCAGACAATTGAGACTGCCGAAGGTGAAGAAACAAAACGTTACATGCACCATTACTCCATGCCACCATATTCTACTGGGGAGACGGGAAGAATTGGAAGCCCCTCACGCAGAGAAATTGGCCACGGAGCTTTGGCGGAACGCGCACTTCTCCCAGTTATTCCATCAGAGGATAAGTTTCCTTATGCGATAAGAGTTGTAACAGAAGTTCTATCATCAAATGGATCAACGTCTATGGCATCAACTTGCGGATCGACCCTTTCTTTAATGGATGCGGGGGTTCCAATTAAAGCTCCAGTTGCAGGAATTGCAATGGGGGTTATTGTCGAGTCAGAGAAAGAATTTGCAATTTTGACGGACATTGTCGGTATTGAGGATGGTAATGGCGACATGGACTTTAAAGTTGCGGGAACAGAAAAAGGCATTACCGCCCTTCAACTTGATGTTAAAACCTTAAGCTTGACTGTAAATATTTTAGAAACTGCTTTTAAGCAAGCACGCGAAGCGAGAATGACAATTTTGGAGGTTATGAAAAAAGCCATTTCGGCTCCGAGATCGAGTGTTTCGAAATACGCCCCGAAGATCAAAATCATTAAGATTGAGCAATCAAAAATTGGAGAGCTTATTGGTCCTGGAGGAAAGATAATTAAAGGAATTATTTCTCGAACCGGAGCGCAAGTCGACGTTGATGATGACGGTAACATTTTCATATCGGCTATAAATTCTGAGGATGTCGAAAAGGCAGTCAGCGAAATTGAAAGCATGTTCCGTGAGCTGGTTGCTGGGGAAATTTACGATGGAGTCGTAAGGCGAATCCAGCCGTTTGGTGCTTTTATTGAGATCCTACCTGGTAAAGAAGGTATGGTCCACGTTTCTGATATGAGTGATGATTTTGTTGGAAACCCTTCGGATGTTGTAAAAATAGGACAGGATGTCAAAGTCAGAGTCAAAGAAGTTGATGAACTGGGAAGAATCAATCTATCAATGCTTCTTGATCACGACAAGCCTAAAAATACTGGCGGTGGAAGGACGGGGGGGTCAAGAGGTGGAAACTATTCTGGAGGATATAAAAAACCTTTCGATCGTGGTGATAGAAGAGGTGGAAACAGATTTTCTAGATCGTCCGGAGGCGGTGGTGGGCCCCATTTCCCAACTAGCAGACTGTTAGATCAAGTTAAAGGCAAGTACGAAAGGTAATTTGTTCTTCCGGTTAGCCTCCAACAAGGTTTTAATATATGACTATTTCGTGTATTATAAATCAGTATGGCTCAGTATGAATCTTCTGAAGAACAACTGAAACTCTTAAAGCAAAAACTAGAAAACGCTCAAATTCCAGAGGGTCTCAAAGAGAGAATTCTTGTAAGGCTGGAACAGTTGAAAAATCTTGTAGCCTCGTCGTCTTTTTTGCCGGAACTTGACCGTATTTCAAAGTATCTAGAGTGGATAACTGCACTGCCGTGGTATGAAAGGACTCAAGATAACCTTGATCTTGAGCATGCGAAGAGTATCTTAGACAAGAATCATTTCGGTCTTGGGGAAATTAAAGATCGGATTTTAGAATACATTTCTGTGATGAAACTTAAGCAAGAAAAAGGCGAAGCAAAAGAAATGATGAGAGCACCCGCCCTTTGTTTTGTTGGTTTGGTTGGTACTGGAAAAACAACGATCGCCATCTCAATTGCCGAAGCTCTGAACCGTAAATTTGTCAGGATACCGTTTGGTGGTATGGAAAGCCCCTTTGATTTGAGAGGACAGTCGAGAGTTCAAGCTGAAGCCGAACCTGGTAAAATCATAAAAGCTCTTAGAGCAGCGAAAGCTAAAAATCCGGTCGTACTCCTAGACGAAGTCGACAGGGTCACTGAAGCTGGTAGAGCGTCAATTATGGGTGTGTTAGTCGAGCTTCTGGATCCCGAGCAAAACCACGCGTTCACTGATCATTACGTTGATTTCCCTTTTGACCTTTCTGAAGTCTTATTTGTAGCTACAGCGAATAATACCCATCATATTGCAACTGCTGTACTTGACAGGTTGGAACCAATTTCCATGCCTTCGTATTCTGACCGGGAGAAAATTACAATTGGCCGAGATTACATGTTGCCTAAAATTTTGAATGAATCAGGAATACCGGAAGGTGGAATTAGTATTTCCGAGGATGTTTGGCCACAAATCGTCAGACCATTGGGTTTTGATGCTGGTACTAGAACCTTGGAACGTACGATTAAAGGTATTGTACGAAAGATTGCGAGACTGATGGTTGAGGGAAAAAACCAGAAATTCGATCTAAGCCCCGAAAATATTAAAGAATACTTGCCCAGGTGATGTCTATTCAAACTTCGCGAAAACCGTGGTCTCAGTCCACGGATGAAGCGAAGCAGCGAATAAACTTGTTGAGCCTGAGGGGCGAGAATACCAAGGGCTTTTAGCCCTCGGTAGTTTATTGAGTAGTTGGAGTATTAAGTTACAAATTCGAGTCCTTATGGATAAACAAAAACTTCTAGATGAACTGAAAGCAAAAATGGAAAAGGATGATACCCTTCCTTTACGTGAGGGGGCAACGCAGCTTGTCTTTGGTGATGGAAATCCAGATTCGGAGCTACTTTTTATCGGTGAAGGCCCTGGATACTGGGAAGATGTCAAGGGGATTCCTTTTGTTGGGAATGCTGGAGCGTTTCTCAACCAACTTCTCACTAGGATTGGTCTTCAGAGAAAAGACATTTTTATCACCAATGTTGTTCATTTCCGTCCTCCGGAAAATAGAGACCCAACCGATTTTGAAATAAAAGCTTTCCAAAGATATTTAGACGAAATGATTGATATTATCGATCCGAAAGTAATTGTAACTTTAGGGAGATTTTCGATGGCGAAGTTCATTCCGGGTGTTTTTATTTCCAGTGTGCACGGAAAGGAAAGAGTGGTTGACTGGAAAGGTAAAAGTAAGATTGTCGTGCCAATGTATCATCCTGCAGCGGCACTGCGCAGTGGCGAAGTTAAATTGAAGTTTACGATGGATTTTGAAAAATTACCTGCTATATTAGAAAAGGCCGATAGTAGTAATATCGAAGTTGAAACCGACAAAACTAAAGTTAAGGATGAGATTGAACAAATGCATCTAATTTGAAAGTTTTTTCTATTGTTTTAGTAAAAATATGTCATTAAAGTTTATTGCTTTGTCTGGAACAGTGAGCGTCACGGAAAACCTCTATGTTTATGAATCGGAGGGAAAGATGGTTGTTGTCGACTGCGGGGTTGGTTTTCCTGATCTTGAAATGCCGGGTGTTGATCTGGTGATACCCGACTTTTCTTACATCGTTAAAAATAAGGAGAAACTTGTAGGGGTTGTTGTTTCCCAGGGGCATGAGGATCATATTGGAGCTTTGCCCTTTTTGCTAAGAAGTGTTTCCGTTCCTGTTTGGGCGGCACCGCTTGTGGCTGAATTTCTGAAAGATAAATTCAATGAATATGGTGTAGAAGGTGTAAAGATTAATACTTTTGATCCCGACAGTAGTCAGTTTGAAGTTGGAGCTTTTGTTTTTCATCCTTTTAGGATTACACATTCTGTCCCCGATTCGTGCGGTTTTGCAATCGACACACCTGAAGGGAGATTTTTCCATGTTCCTGAGCATAAAATGGATGAAAATCCGGTTGGCGGAAGGGGAATTGATGCGGCTAAGATTAAACAGCTTGCAGATCGCGAGGTATTGTGTTTGGCGTCGGACTGTTTGGGGGCAAATAAACCTGGGTATACTAAAGGAGAGCTTTATCTTGAAGACAACATCTATAACGTTGCTAAGGAGGCTAAAGAAGCGCTTCTAATGACCGCGATTTCGTCAAACATTGGGAGATTTCAGCAAATGGTAAATGTTTCCTCGCGCCTGGGGAGAAAAGTAGTTTTTGTCGGCAGGTCGATTCAGAAGAAGGTCGAGTCAGCGCATTTACTGGGATATATTCAGTATGATAAGAATCTTGTAATAAGTATTGACGAATCTTATGACTACCAAAGAAATAAAATTACCTACATTGTTTCAGGTTGTTATGGGCAAGTAGGAAGTTCGCTTTACAGAATTGCAGAAGGTAAACATGAGAAGTTAGAAGTTGCCCAGGGTGACATGTTGATTTTTTCGGCAGATCCGGCTCCTCCTTATTCAAAAGAAAGCGAGGATTATGTGATTGATAAACTGATTGATAAAGGAGTAGACGTACATTATTACGATTTGAACGAAGATTTGTATGTGTCAGGACATGGTAGTCAGGAAGATATTGTTGCCATGTTTAACTTAGTGAAACCGAAGTATTTTATTCCGATTGGCGGGTCGATTCGTTTTATGCATGCTTATAAGAAATTAGTTGCCAGAACCAGTGGGGATGATAGTAAGGTTTTTATCTTAAAACCGGGAGACAATGTAAATTTTCAGAATGGCTCAGCAAGGCAGGGAGATAGAATTGGCACAAAAGAAGTGCTGGTTCATGGACTGGGAATTGGCGATATTGGTAAAGTAGTACTTGGCGACCGTACAATTTTGGGCAGCGAGGGTTTTGCTGCAGTTTTAATTAAAATTGGCAGCGATCATAAATTAAAAGGAGAACCCGAAATTATCAGTAGGGGCTTTGTTTTTGAGAAGATAGAACAGCCGCTTTTAGAGAATGCGAAAAGAAGATTAAGTCGTCAGATTGAAAAAAACGGCAAAGTTGATAAAAAAGTAGCGCAAAAAGTTGCCAAAGATTATTTGGAGAAATTCTTCTTTCAAAAAACGGGGCGTCGCCCGATGATTCTTCCCCTAATCGTCGAGGTTTAAAAATTATTTAGTTGTTTGGAAATGAAGCGGTTGTGAGTTACTGAGCAGTGTTCTCGCCTTCAGATGCATTTTATATTAATATGATAGTAGATAAATATAAACCATGGAACCTTTATCAGAAACTTCACAAGTACAGCCGGGTTTAAATGTATCAGGACAGAAAAGGGAAAATGGAGCTGAAAGAAGACAAGAGGAGGAGCGTTTTAATAATTTAAAAAAAGAAGCGGTAGACAAAATAAAAAGCGGAGAAGATGCAGTGGGGAAGAAATTGTACGATGCATACCTGGGTTCTCTGAAAGACCCCAATGTTGGTGACATCTCGATTTTATATATAAATGCAGGAAATTCTGTTGAAAATATAAACAATCCTTCAGAGGCAAACAAAGCTGTTGTATCAATGGATGTTTTATATAAGCGATTGGGGATGAAAAGATATGAAATTGAACCGAAAGAAATTTCATCCGGAAATTCTTCTGAAGAAAGACAACATTTGTTAAGAGAAAAAATTACTCAGGATTATTCAGGACTTGCCGAAAAACTCGCCGATAAATTTATCGATAGTTACGTGGGATCTTTGGTTGAGCTTCATGGTGCGAAAGAGGATTTAGGTAAAAAGACGAATCGAGAGGAACTTTCGCGAGCCGAAATCAGAAATGCTTCGTATAAGGTTGAGGGACTATCTAAAAAACTGCTTCATGTTGTTGAGAGAGGCTCCGCGTCAATTGGTAGAGAAGATTTAGGTGAGCAATTAAGAGAAGATATTCAATTTAAAGAAAATGTTACAGAGTCAGTTAATCTCAGGAAATTTAACCAGCTTAGTGAAGACGAACAAGCAGGTTTGATCAATGCAAGTGCTGATAGATACAAAGATGGATTTTCTGATGATCAAGATAAAAAAGATTTGATGGGTAGAATGGGTGAGAAAAGGAAAAATGATACCTTTAAACCCATCGCGGAGGTTGATCAAAGAATTTCCAATTTAAGACAGAAATTGGAAAAGAACTTAAATTCTGAACCGTGGGATGTTTGTCAGATGGTTTCGCAGATCAACGAACTTCAATTAGAGAGAAAAGCTTTGATTACTCAAGCTAATGTTTCTCTGGCCGAACAAAGATTGGACGAGGCAAAATCAGGGTGGGGAAAAACTTGGGATGAAGTATTAGATAGCTTTGTCAAAGGTGAGGATAGGGGTAGGGCACTCGGTAATCTATTTAATGTTGGAAAAGAATGGTTGAACTCTCACGGGTCTTTGTTGGGAGAAAAATTAAAAAAGGGTGTTACCGACTCTGTTGATAAAATTGATTACGGTCTAAAGTCAGGAAAGGATTATTCTGTGGAAGTGTTAAAAGATATTGATGAGGCTTTTTTTTCGGAGGCTAGGGATCATACCAGATCGGCAAAAGAAAATATCTCCGACTTTGCCAGCAGTGTAAGAGATAAAACACTTCGGATAAACGCAGAAACTAAAAGCGCAATTTTTAGTGCAGAATCAGTCCTGTTTGAAGCGATTCATGAGACCAATATCCATTGGCAGGAAAGTAAGGTGATTTTGTATACAAAGAGGAAAGAATTAGGAGCGAAAGCGATAGTTGGGGTAACTGGTGTGGCCGCTGAAATAACGGGAAGAGATATGAAAGCGGAAGTTGAAGCACGAGTGGCAGATATCGAGGTGGTGTCGGCTGAAAATTTGAAAGCAAAAATTGAGGAAATCAGAGAGACAAACAAAGACAATCCTTTATTTAGAGTGTTTCAAGAGGATTTAGAGAAACGTCTAAATCTGATTGGAAAAGTGCAAGAACCAGCAGTAAAAAATCCAGAGGCAGTATTAAAAGATGAAGTACAAAATCCGGAAGTAGTGGGAGTCAGAGAAGATAAAAATCCGAAAGAGAATGGCTCTGTTTCCGAAGCTACTATTGTCAACCTACCCTCAAAAGCAAGACAGGTTTCAGAGCAAGGTAATAAGGAGGAGACTGTAACTACTGATCAGATCAAAAGAGAAAAGGTGGAAGAGGAACTTTTACGTCAAGCAGAAACACTTAGGCAGGAGTACGATTCAGTAAGCGGCGAAATCGAAAATTTACGAGAACAAAATAAAATAACACCAGAAAAAGATCACGCTTTTGGTACTTATAAATCTATCATTAATGTACTTTTTGAATCTATGAATAGTAAAGGCAATATTGAAGATTATAGTGCGATTCAAGGTCAACTCGCGGTGTTAAAAAGTAATATTCAGGGAATTCGGACGATATTAAATAGTTGATATACAAGAATTTTAAATAATGGACAATAAAAAACGTTTAATACAACTGATCAAAATAATGAAAGTACCATTAAGCGATAAGCAGGCGTTAGAGTTTGTTGAAAAATCAAGCGACGAGAGTGTGACAAAATTGGTTTCAGTCTACGAAGAAATAAAAAAGTTTGAAGACAATTTGGAATTTGTAGTGAAACAAACGGACCCTGAAACATATCAGAAAATGAAGAATGAATATTATCAAAAACTTCTGGTTTTGCAGGAGGAGTTTCTTAAAGACGCCGAAGAAATTCAGAAAAGTGGCGATGAACAACTGGATAAAGAAGAAGTAGAGTCAGGAAAGAAAATTGAAGAAAATTACAACTCTTTTGTTAAAAGTGTCAATGAAGTTCAGGCTCAACACGAATCTTTATACCAAAGCTTAAAGCAGAAGCTTTCTACCCCATAATTATTCATAGATTGGTTTTTCTATTTTTAAAGCTGGTCGTTTTAGGTATAATGAAAGTATGAGTAAAAGGAGACATCACAAGACAAAATCAAAAAAAGCGTTTAAGTTAAAGCTTAAACCGGCGACGTTATATTCGATTGCACAAATTACATTTTATGTCCTGGCTGGACTAATTTTAGTCTCGTTTACGAGGAACGGGGTAATTCTTTATAAAATAAACGAGCTTCTAACAGGTCTTTTTTCTTGGGGTGCGATTTTTCTCCCGTTTTTGCTAATTTCTTTCGGGCTTTTGGTTTCCCGACTGCGGATCCCCTTAAGTCAACCCAATGTTGTTGTAGGATTTTTGCTTTTCTTCATCTCGGTTGTTTTTTTAACGAAAGCGGGAAAGGTTGGGATGAATGGTTGGAGAGGAATATCTTCTTTGATTACTGACGCAGGCGCTTTTATCGTCCTTTTTGGAACAAGTTTTGTTGGGCTGGTAATTCTTTTTAACACCTCGATCGACCAGGTTTATATGTTTTTAAGGGAGGCTTTTAGGAAATATGGTGTAAGAGGTAAAATGTCGGGAAAAAAACCGCTGTTGGGGGGAGTGTTTAAAGGCGGTCAAAAACTAGACTTAAAAGTTTCTGGTGACAAACCTGCCTTTGGCTCTGATGTTGATCTTTCTATCAATCAGCCAAAAAACGTTTCTGGAAAGACCGACATTTTTGATCCGCAGCCGGCAATGCAAAAAACAATTACAAACAGCCCTGGTGAAGAGAGGGTTTGGAGATATCCACCGGTATCGGTTTTTACCGACGGTGGTGGGGGCAAAGCAAATCGCGGCGATATTAAAAATAACGCCGCAACTATTGAACAAACTTTGGAATCTTTCGGTATCGCTGCACGCGTCGTTGAGGTCAATCTTGGCCCTGCGGTTACACAATATGCTTTGGAAGTGGCACTTGGAACGAAACTTTCAAAAATTACTGCTTTGGAAAGAGATTTAGCACTTGCCTTGGCGGCCCCAACTGGGACGATTAGAATTGAGGCCCCAATTCCTGGAAGGTCGCTTGTGGGGATTGAACTTCCTAATATTACTCCCGAATTTGTACCTCTACGGAAGATGCTGGAATCCGACGTAATGAAGAGTCACAAAAGTAAACTGGCTGTTTCTTTGGGTCTGGACGTATCCGGAAAGCCGATTGTTGCTGACCTTTCGAGGATGCCGCATGTGTTGATTGCAGGACAGACGGGTTCTGGAAAGTCTATTTGTATCAATGCATTCTTATCGACACTCCTTTTTAGGGCTTCGCCTTCAGAGCTCAAGTTGATTTTAGTAGATCCCAAGCGAGTCGAGATGACAAACTATAACGACATTCCCCACTTGCTCTCTCCTGTAATTATCGAACCAAACAAAGTGGTGGCAGCACTTAAATGGCTAATGAATGAAATGGACCGCCGTTATAAGCTTTTCGCTGAAGCGGGGGCGAGAAACATTGACGCATACAACGAAATGTCAGGATTTCAGGCGATGCCATACATTGTCCTTTTGATCGATGAGTTGGCAGATATTATGCTTCTTTCGCCGGTTGAAGTTGAAGATACGATTACCAGAATTGCCCAGATGAGCCGCGCAACCGGAATTCACATGGTTTTAGCAACCCAGCGGCCGAGTGTGAATATTATCACCGGACTAATCAAAGCGAATATTCCATGTCGAATTTCTTTTGCCGTTTCTTCTCAAGTTGATTCGAGGGTAATTTTGGACACCCAAGGTGCAGAAAAACTGTTAGGAAGGGGAGACATGTTATATTTGCCTCCAGAACAGGCGAAACCAATGAGAATTCAAGGAGCATTTGTTTCAGATAGGGACATTAACTCATTGGTCTCATTTGTTAAAAATCAAGGAGTTGTTCCCCAGTACACAGAAGAGGTTACCTCAACCGCGAAGGACAATGTAATGGCAATTGCCGGTCTCGAAGGTGACGTTGATGAACATTTCGAGAAAGCTGTTGAGTTGGTGTGCCAATTTGATAAAGCCTCGGCGTCGATGTTACAAAGAAGGCTATCTGTTGGTTACGCCAGGGCGGCGAGAATTATGGACCAACTTGAAAGTGCAGGTGTAATCGCGCCAGCAACGGATAATACTTCAAAGGGTAGAGAAGTTTTGATTAGAAGCCCGGAGGAGATCTTTACGAAAAAAGAAGAAGGATCGCCGGTTTGACGAGCTTCGTAGAAAATTTTTAATAACTGTTATTACTTGGTCAAGTAGTTGTGGGTTTTAACAAAATATTTGGCTACTAAACTTGGCTAAAGATAGGTAAAAAGTATTTACAATAACAACTCATGAGAAAAATTGGAGAGTTTTTAAAGGGAGAAAGACTGAAGCGGAAGTTCACTCTTTCTCAAATGGAGAAAGAGACAAAAATAAAAAAACAATTTATCGTTTCGATTGAAACCGGACAGTGGGGAAACTTACCGGAGTATCCAGTAGTTTCTGGATTTATAAAAACAATCGCACAAACACTTGAAATACCTGAAAACATAGCTATTGCACATCTTCGACGTGACTATCCATTCGATAGAAAAAAAATCCTCATTAACCCAAAACCGGATTTGAAGTTGAAGTCTACCCTCAGCCCACGGATAGTTGCTATAGTTTCAACTATATTGGTCGTGCTGGCGTTTTTGGGATATCTACTTTATCAGTATTTGCAATATATTTCTCCACCGAAGCTAATTGTTAAACAACCGACAGACAACCAACCTGTGAAGGTTGGAGAAATATTTATTTCTGGTGAAACAGATTCTGATGCTACTTTAAGTGTTAATAACCAAAAGATTTTGGTTTCGGAAGCAGGGGAATTTTTTGATAAGATAGAAGTGGGGCAAGATACAAAGCAAATTATATTTGTTGCGAGGTCGAGGTACGGGAAAGAAACTGAAGTTGTGAGAAATATTTTTCTTAAAGATGAGTGAAGTTTGTTTAAAAGCTTTTTAGATACCGTTTCTTGAATTTATCAGGTTGCTTAATTAAACGGGAAATTATTAATATGCAAGGAATTCAAACGTTATTAATCATCGTTGTAATTGTTTTGACTTTACTTCTTATCGCCGTTGGCATACAGGTTCTTCTTTTATTTCTTGACTTGCGAAAAGGAGTTAAGAAAGTGAATACGATTCTGGACGACTCAATCTTGGGCGGCGGCCTTATTCGAACCGAAAAATTATCAGGAATTTTAGAGCTTTTTAAAAAGGGGAAGAAGTAAGACTCATTGTGCTAGTTTGTACTTCGTTGTTTGTCTAAGTTATTATTTTATACCGCTTTTAAACACGTGGCGTATTAGTGTAGATTCAAAGGGAAAATGAGGCTATAATTTAAGTTCATGAAGGCAAGCGAGGTTCGACAAAAGTATATAAATTTTTTTAAAGCTTCTCTGAGAAAGCATACCGAAATTTCTCCAGCGCCTTTAGTTTTGGAAGACGACCCAACAACCCTGTTTACATCTTCAGGAATGCAGCCGTTGGTTCCTTACTTGATGGGTGAGTCATATAAAGATGAGGGGGGCAAAGTTGTAAAAAGATTAGTTGATTCACAACCTTCAATAAGACTCGGTGACATCGAAGAAGTCGGAGACAACCGCCATACGACGTTTTTTGAAATGCTTGGCAATTGGAGTTTGGGAGATTATTTTAAAAAAGAACAGATTTCCTGGTTTTTTGAATTTTTAACGGACGACAAAGAAGGTTTAGGACTTGATCCAAATAATCTTTATATTTCTGTTTTTGCTGGTGACGAACACGTTAGAGTTAGTGGAAAAGTAACCCAGTCGCTTGGACCTGATGTTGAGTCGATGAGTATTTGGTCAGGTCTCTTTAGAGATAAAGGTATCGACGCAAAAACGGCCAACATTGGAAACAAAAAACCTGATATTAAAAATGGAAGAATATTTTATTATGGTGCTGAAAAAAATTGGTGGAGTCGAACTGGGACTCCTTCTCAAATGCCAGTAGGTGAGATTGGGGGACCGGATTCTGAAGTATTTTATGATTTTGGTGAAAAATATAAATTTCATGAAAAATCTGAATGGAAAGATGAACCGTGTCATCCAAACTGCGATTGCGGGAGATTTTTGGAAATTGGCAATTCTGTTTTTATGCAGTTTCAAAAAGTAGGTGAAGACACGTTTGAAGAGTTGCCAAACAAAAATGTTGACTTTGGAGGAGGTCTTGAAAGGACAACGGCAGCAACAGAAAAGACCCCTGATGTTTTTAGAACAGATTTGTATAACAAGGTAATCGAAGCAGTGGAAAAAACCACGGGTGAAGAATATGCTGGTAAAGAAAAATATGGTTTTATGGAGCTAATGAGAATTATTGCAGATCATATGAAGGCTTCTGTATTTTTAATATCGGAAGGAGTATTTCCGTCGAATAAAATGCAAGGTTACTTACTACGAAGGTTATTGAGAAGATCAATGGTTAAGATGCAAAAGTTGAAAGGAGATGTAACTTCCACAATAGGGGATTTAAGTTACATTGAAATCGCCGATGCAGTTATTGAAACTTATAAGGATTCCTACTTAGATTTGAGTTCGAAAAGAGATCTGATTCTGAAGGTGATAAAGGAAGAAAGGGATAAATTTGGAGTTACTTTACAAAAGGGGCTGAAAATTATTAAGGATTACAAGGGTGATCAACTTAATGAATTAAACGCCTTCGATCTTTATCAATCTTATGGATTCCCATATGAAGTAACTCAAGAAATTTTTTCAGAGAAGGGTAAAATTCTGGATAAAAATAAATTTGATGAAGCTTTTAAACGTCATCAAGATCTGTCCAGAAAACTATCCGCTGGTGTATTTAAGGGAGGGCTCGCTGACCATTCACCCGAGGTGGTTAGACTTCATACTGCAACACATCTTCTTTTAGCATCGCTTCGAAAAATTTTGGGAGAGCACGTTGTGCAAAAAGGACAAAATATTACAAAAGATAGGTCGAGGTTTGACTTTCCCAATCCGGAGAAACTAACCGATGAGCAGCTGAAAGAAGTTGAAGACATGGTAAACAAAGTTATTTCAGAAAAACTACCTGTAAACTTTGAAGTTCTTCCCAAAGAGGAGGCTCTAAAGACGGGAGCGATTCACGCTTTCAATGAAAAATACGCAGATACCGTCAAAGTTTATTATCTTGGTGAGAATCTGAATGAGGCTTTCAGTAGGGAATTTTGTGGAGGTCCCCATGTTGCCAACACGGGTAAGATCGGCCGTGTTAAGATAGAGAAGCAGGAAAAAATTGGCGCTGGTTTGTTGAGAATTTATCTGGTTTTGAAGAATAATTGACAAGCAAGCTTCCAACAGTGTAGAAACACATACAAAATCTTTTGACGGTTTTGGTTTTTTGTAGTGTATGGATTTAAAAAGCGTACTGCCCAAAAGGAAGGAAGAAGAAAGGTATTTTTGGTCTTTGGCAATTGAGCCTGAATGGGTTTCGGCAGGTATTTGGAAATTGACTGAAAACAAAGTCCAGGTAATCTCTGTTAGTCCTTCATCTTCATGGCATCTTGACGATGAGCTTGTTTCAGCATGCGATGCAAGTTGTTCTTCAGTTGTACAGAATTTTCCTGAAGAAATCGATCCCCCTTCTAAAACTGTTTTTGGCGTAGTCTCTTCTTGGGTGGAAGATGGAGAGATTAAAGCGGAATATCTGTCAAAAATAAAAAGAGTCTGTTCCGAATTATCCCTTGAACCCGTTGGTTTTGTGGTGATGTCCGAGGCGCTTTGTAATTATTTTAAAGCGGAGGAAGGTGGTCTGGTAAACGCCGTCTTTTTGGGAGTTTTTCAAGATAATTTAGAATTGTCAATTTTCAGATTGGGGAAATTGGTTGGTGTGTCGCAAATTGCGCGAAGCGTTTCGGTTGTCGAAGATGTTTCTGAAGGGCTGTCCCGCTTTAAATCGGACGAGGCATATCCTTCGAGAATTATACTCTACAATTCGAAAGAAGGTGAATTAGATGAAATCAGGCAGGAGTTGATTAAGGCTGATTGGGAAAATTATAAAGATATAAAATTTCTTCACACTCCAAAAATTGAAATTGTTCCGTCTGACAAGAAAGTCCATGCGGTTTGCCTTGCGGGTGGTGCCGAAATGGGGAACGTTGAGCAAATCGACACCTCTTCCGATTTGCCAGTGGAACCTGGAATGGAAAATGTAGCTGCGGATGACAAACTTGATGCCCAGTCAAATGATACTATTCGGCATGAAACATCAAATTTGACAGAACCCGACAGCGATATTTCTCCAGAAGACTTTGGTTTTACTGTAAACAAGGAGGATGCCTTAGGCAACGAAGTTGCGATTGCTAGTAAGTTTGTGGAGCAGAAAAATGCTCCACAAGAAGAAGCACAAATGCCTGCATCCCCCCAGAAAAAAACTTTTACGGACAAACTTGGTAGGATTTCAAATCTTTTTTCTTTCTTCAAGAGATTTCAACGCCACAGCGAAAATATTTCGGAATCGAGTGTCACAATGCGATTGCCAACTCCGAAACCTTTAATTGTTGGATTTTTGATTTTATTTTTAGTAACAGTAGGACTGTTTGTTTTTTGGTGGTTTTTCCCGAAAGCGGAGGTGTCTATTTATGTCTCACCTAAAAATATTCAGGAGGATGTTGAAATCAGGGTTGATAGCAGTGCAAGCTCATCAGATTTTGATGATCTGCTTCTTGCAGGTGGTGTGGTTGACGAATCATTGTCGGAAGACAAAAGTGTTTCAACGACTGGAACGAAAGTTGTTGGAGACAAGGCTAGTGGTGAAGTAACAATATACCGTTCAGGAAGTTCGCTCAAGTTAGATAAAGACACTTTAATCAAAGGGCCGGGAAGTCTGAATTTTTCTTTGGATGAAGAGATTAACGTTGCTAGTGGGAGCGTTTTGACACGAGGTGTTACCAAAGCAAAGGTAACTGCTAAGGAAATTGGTGCGCAATACAATCTTGCGGCCGGTTCAACCTTTACGGTTGCCAACTATTCCAATGCTGATATGGAGGCGACCAACGAATCTGCCTTTTCGGGTGGAACAAGCCGTGAGGTCAATGCGGTTTCTGAGGCCGATCAGAAGAAACTGTTTGACGATTTACAAAGTGAAATACAAAGCAATTTAAAGGAAAAATTAAGCGGTAAAATACCCGACAGCCAGGTCTTGATTGCTGACTCAATCACCTATTCTCTCACCAATAAAGAATTTGACAAGAAAGTTGGCGACGAAGGAACCACTTTATCGCTTAGTTTGGAGTTGAAGGCAGATGGTGTAACTGTCAATAAAAACGATATTGAAAAACTCGGACTAAAATACTTATCGCAAAGGGTTCCGACAGGATACAGTTTGAAAAATAATCAAATTGAATCAGACTTCACTTATCAAACTAAGGAAGATAGTGTTTACAACTTAAAGCTTATTGTAAGCGCGAATCTCTTACCTCAAGTTGATATCGATAAGATCAGAAAAAACATCACTGGAAAATTCCCAAATACAGCTGAGGAGTATTTGAAAAATAATGTCCCAGGCTATGAAAGAGTTGTCATCAAGTTCTTAAACATCAACCTCCCGGGGAGACTTGGAACACTTCCTAGAGTGCCAGGAAACATAGAAATTTCTGTTAGCGCGGATAAGTAATTCCTTATGGCAAGAAAAGCTCCCTTAAGAATGCTTGCGTTGATTCTTGCATTTTTTGGGGTACTTGTAATTATTCTTTCTGTATACCCGATCATCCAGTACGAATACGTTTCAAGAAAAAGGTTTCCCCGTCTGGTCAGTCCAATTACCGAGCAAGAACACAAAAGTATTTTAATGCAGTCGCTTAAGGACTATAAGGAACTGGGAAATTGGTCTTCAGAGTATGATTTAGGACAAGGTGATTCTGATAGTAACGAATACAGATTGTCGATTCCTCGTCTGAAGATAACAAATGCGCAAGTCTATGTTGGTGGGGAAGATTTGTCAAAAAGCTTAATTCAATATCCGGGAACTGCGCGTCCGGGGCAGATTGGAAACACGGTGATTTTTGGCCACTCGGTTTTGCCGATATTTTTTAACCCAAAAGACTACCTGACTATCTTTTCGACAATTCCCAAATTAAAAACTGGTGACGAGATTGTTGTAAATAGTGGAAGTGTTATGTATAAATATCTGGTAAGCGAAATGTTCGAAGTTAATCCTGACAACTTAAATATTTTAGATCAGCGGTATGACGATTCCTTTTTAAGTTTGGTGACTTGTGTTCCACCTGGACACCCGCTTAATCCTAGAAGACTTGTGGTTAGAGCGAAGATTGTAAAAATATGAAATTTTTAGGGATTGATTATGGAAGAAAAAAAATAGGTTTAGCTGTTTCAGACGGTGTGATTTCAGAACCGTGGAAGGTTATCAGGTATGACGACGAAGTCGATGGATTGGAAAAAGTGAAACAAGCCGCAGAAGAACAGTCAGTGGCAACAGTGGTTTTTGGGTTATCGGATGGGGAAATGGCCAAAGAGACAAAGGGGTTTGTTGTAAAGTTAGGCAGGAAGTTAAGTTGCCAGATCGTCTTTCAAGATGAATCATTGTCAACTCAGGATGCGCAGGAGTTGTCAATTGGCGCTGGAATCAAAAGGAAAAAACGAAAAGAGATGGAAGATGCCTACTCTGCGGCAATTATCTTCGCCAAAACCGTGGACTCTTAGTCCACGGATGAAAGGAAGGAGTGATCAAATGGTTCGGGTTAGTTCACCATCTTAAGTAAAAACTGAAGGACTTGTTGAGACCAAAGGGCGAGAATTCCGAGGACTCTTAGCCCTTAGGTAGTTTATTTGACAGCACAAGCTTATCTTTGTGTTATAATTAAAATATAATTATGCTAAAGAATGTAATCGCTCCAATCCAGGCCTGGCTACTTTCGCAAGGCAGGTGTGTTGGTTGCGGAAAGCCGTTAAATATCGCGAAAAAAGTAAAACACGGTGATGGCATGGAGAAAGTAACCTGCTCTTGCGGAAGGATCTTTATTTATAACCCCAAAGACGAAAATTACCGCAGAGCTCTTTTGGAAGAGGTGTAACCAAAGGCGTTTGGTAATTGAGGGCAAAAATGAAACTACATCTTGTTAATGTGGAATGAAAAGGATTTATTTTATTTTTGTTCTCATTTTAATAGTCGTTATCTTTTCCGCGTCCTCCTTTTACTACTGGTTTAAAAAAGAACTTACCCCAGTTTCAAATTCAGAAGAGAAGGTAACCTTTGTTGTTCCAAAAGGGACGGCTGCTAGTGAAATTGGTTCGTTTCTATATAACAACAGATTAATCAGAAATCAACTGGTTTTTAAAATTTATGTAACATTATTAAATAAAACAAAAAGTATCAATGCGGGTGAATTTGAACTGTCACCTTCAATGAGTGTTTCTGAAATAGTAAGTGTACTTGGGAAAGGCCCAAAAGAGTTTTGGGTGATTATTCCCGAGGGTCTTCGTAAGGAGGAAATTGTTTTAAGAATTACAGAATCTCTGCCGATGAATTCTGAAGAGACAATCGTTTTTAAAGAGCAATTTTTGGATTTGGCAAAAACATCAGAAGGGTATTTATTTCCTGATACATACCTCTTTCCGAAAGAAGCAACGGCAAAACTCGTTTTCGAAAGATTAAGATCGACTTTTGATGATAAGTATGAGTCGCTTGTAAAAAAATATGCCGACAGCAAATTTACTAAAGGTGAAATTGTGACAATGGCTTCGATATTAGAAAGGGAGACAAAAACAACTTCTGAAAAACCAATAGTTTCCGGGATACTATGGAAAAGAATCGAAAACGGTTGGCCATTACAAGTTGACGCGAGTGTTCAATATGCTGTTGCAAATGTAAGTCTGAAGTTGCAAAAGCAGAAAGATATTAACTGGTGGCCAGTTCTTACACTACAAGACCTTGATGTAGACTCACCTTATAATACTTATAAGTATAAAGGTCTCCCGTTGGCTCCGATTTGCAATCCCGGTTTGGAGTCACTCCAAGCTGCACTTGACCCTCAAGTGTCTGACTACTGGTTTTACATTCATTCCCCGGACGGAACCATCCATTATGCAAAAACCGCGGAGGAACACGCCGCAAACGTCAGAAAATACCTTAATAAATAAACAACCGAGGTTTCTTAACCATCGGTTTTCTGCGAAGAGCCTGCCAGCCGGCGAGGCGGGTCTGTTCACTGATTCGCTTCTCTCCTAGTCAGAGATATCCGAAAACTCGAAGTTCACAGTTTTGGCAAAGTTTGAATAAAATTCTTGTTGTTATTAGGAATTTTTTATGGTAAACATACCTTATAATGTCTAAGAAAAGTAAACCGGTTGAAACGCCGGTACCACAGGAAAATTCCTCCGCAAAATTAACCGCGATACGTCTTGCAATGGATCAAATTGAGAAACAGTACGGTAAGGGTGCGATTATGCGTCTTGGCGAAAAGGTGGAGGAAAAGTTTAGGGTAAATGTAGTACCAACAGGTTCGATTGCTTTGGATCTTGCTCTTGGAGTTGGTGGTCTTCCACGCGGTAGAATTATTGAAATCTACGGCCCCGAAGCGTCAGGGAAAACAACCTTGGCTTTGCATGTTATTGCCGAAGCGCAAAAAATGGGCGGACAATGTGCTTTTATTGATGCTGAACATGCGTTGGATCCCGAGAGGGCTGAAACGATAGGTGTAAATCTAGACGATCTTCTTCTTTCTCAACCTGATACGGGTGAGCAAGCGTTAGAGATAGCGGAAACACTTATCAGATCCGGAGCTTTGGATGTGATTGTTATCGATTCTGTTGCAGCACTTGTTCCAAGGGCTGAACTCGAGGGTGAAATGGGAGATGCGGTGATGGGACTTCAGGCGCGGTTGATGAGCCAGGCGTTGCGAAAACTAACCGGTGCAATTTCTAAAAGCAAAACAATCCTGATTTTTACAAACCAGCTGAGACAAAAAATCGGCGTGATGTTTGGCAATCCTGAAACGACACCCGGTGGCTTGGCACTGAAGTTTTACGCTTCAGTGAGAATTGATGTTAGAAGAATTGAAGTTTTGAAAGACGGAGATGTGGTTATCGGCTCGCGTCATCGGGCGCGTGTTGTCAAAAATAAAGTCGCCCCGCCACTTCGGGTTGCTGAATTTGACATCATGAATGATGAAGGTATTTCTAAAACCGGTGGACTTTTGGATGTTGCAACGGAACTGGGAATTTTAGAAAAGAAGGGAAAAGAAGGTGCAAAACTGCTTTTAAAAGAGGATAAAAAACTTTATGACGAGATTGAAAAAAAGATTCGCGAGTTAGTTGCTTCAGGTAAAAAGATACCAAAGGAAATTGGGGAAGAAACTGAGGAATAAATATTGTGATTTTAAAACTGTGTAAGCGAACCTCGGTTTTGCCAAGATTCATAATCCACCATGTGGGGACATTGTTTGCAGTTATGTGCCGGTTGGGCTACTTCATTTAAAAATATCTCTTTGGGGTTAGGATCATAAACCCGCCCTGTAATTTCTGATAGTGCACTAACAAATGTTTGTACTTGACCCAACACTTTGTATGTACTTAAATCATCAGCTTTCGAGACTGTTTTTATATGGGGATTCCTCTCAGCGTCGTCTCCTGTGTGCACGTAACAATTGTTAAATATTACTTCTCTGAAACGATTTAATATATTTTCCCTCTCTTCAACTTTGCTCTTCTCCTGGTTGTATTTTTCCAAAGACTTTGATATCTCGGCTAATGATTTATTTGAGTTTAATTCTCTTCGAATAGAAGACTCTGGTTCAATTTTATCAGCCGGTTTTTGTGCGATTGCCAACTTCATACTTAGATCTTTTTGTATCTCCCAACAAGCAACTTTTGGCCAACCGGTTTGTTTCCCCAGAGTGAGGTTTTTTCTGAGTCCGCAAAACTGCTTCTGTTTATCAAATTTTTCAGGCTCAATTCCAGTGAGTTCAGCACATAACCCAATAAGACCATAATTGGGGCATAACGGTTTTCCTTCCTTGGCTCTTGAAGGTTGGACATTTTTGTCTTCCCAATCCAGATCCGAAAATGATGACAGTAATTATTAAACCGCAAAAGCAAAAAAGTCGAGTTAACATTTATCTTGACGGAAAATTTGGATTTGGAATTGACCTGGAAAATTTCGTAAAGTTTGGACTGAAAGTAGAACAGGAACTTTCTGAAGAAAGAATAATTGAAATTACAAAAAAAGCTGAATTTCAAAAAGTTTTTGATCGACTTTTACTTTTTGCATCGCTTCGCCCCAGAAGCGAAAAGGAAATTAACGACTGGCTGAAAAGAAAAAAAGTAGACGAGTCCTTTACAAACACTCTTTCGGAAAAACTTCGAAAACTGGAGCTTTTGGATGATGAGAAATTTGCCAAGTGGTGGGTGGATCAGCGAATACAATTCAAATTCAAATCCAAAAGGGAATTGGTTTCAGAGCTAAAAATTAAAGGAATTGAAAACAATATCGTTAACCAGATTTTACAAGAAAGTGGTTTAGATGAAGTGGGATCAGCAAAAAAGTTACTTGATAAAAATATTTATAAATGGGCAAAATTTCCAAAAAAGATTGCGCACCAGAAGGCTTGTATGTTTTTGGCGAGAAAGGGCTTTAGTTGGGACATAATCAGAAAAGCGGTAGATGGGGCGCGGCACTTAATGACGGAAAATTAAGAATATCTTGTTGAAAAACAGGAAGCCTATATAAATTATTAAGCAATCCGTTTTTGCTTTTTAATAATTTGATAAAGTAAAAATAAATAATAACAATCCTCTAATTGACCAACTACCTATAAGCATATAAAATATACACAAAGAATACGGATATGGTAAGAAATACCGCGCTGGATTTTTCTTTTCTGGACCTTCAATGAAGGTTATATCTTCGTGTTCTTCATAAATTATGGTTTTAAATAACAATTCGGGTTATAAATCGGATTCCGTTTTGAACAAGAAAATGGAAGATTTGGACAAAAAAGAAAAGGAGCTAACTGCCAAACTTGCAAAAGCTGCCAGATTGTCTGTTGACGAAGCAAAGAAAATGCTTCTTGCTGAAGTCCAGAAAGATTTATCTGAAGAGATCGCGAAAAAGATCCGTTCGGCAGAAGAACGGATTAAAATTGAGGCAGGTGAAAAGGCTAGGGAAATCCTGGTTGATGCGATGAAACACGGCGCGACTTCGTATACAGCCGAGTATAGCTTGTCTTCGGTTGCTGTTCCAAATGAAGATGTGAAAGGAAGGATCATCGGCGCAGGCGGAAGAAATATCAGGACTTTCGAAAAAGAGGCCGGTGTTGAAATTGAAATTGACGAAACAAATGAAATCAGACTTTCTTCTTTTGATGCTGTCAGGCGCGAAATTGCCAAAAGATCGTTGGAGACACTTATTCGTGATACACGGATACAACCTTCAAGAATTGAGGAAGTCATCAAACAAACAAAAGCCCAGATGGAAGACGTACTTCTTTCCGAAGGAAGAAAGATAACCGAAGAATGTGGTGTTTACAACTTACCCATCGATCTAATTAAACTTATTGGGAGATTCAAATTCAGAACTTCGTACGGACAAAACCTTGGAATTCACACAATAGAGGAAACAAAAATCGGTATCGCAGTCGCGAACGAAATTGGCGCAAACGTTGATATTATAAGACTTGGGTGTCTTCTCCACGATATTGGTAAAGTTGTAACCAGTGAAGAAGGAACGCATGTTCAGGTCGGAGTAACAACACTCAAAAAATACGGTCTTCCGAAAGAGGTAATCGCTTGTGTTGCCGAACACCATGAGGAAAAGCCATTTTCTTCCGTTGAATCAGCGATTGTCTGGATTGCCGATGCGATTTCAGGTTCGCGGCCGGGTGCAAGGTATGAACCGCACGATGATTACGTTGTGCGGATGAATAAAATTGAAGACATTGCCAGGGGTTTTGCCGGAGTTGAAGCCGTCTATGCGTTTCAGGCCGGACGTGACGTTCGAGTTGTTGTTAAACCTGACGAGGTTGACGACGATAAATTGACAATTCTGGCGCACGACATTGCCAGAAAACTTGAAAAGGAAGCGGAGTATGTTGGTCAGATCAAAGTGACCGTTATTCGCGAATCGAGAGTTATCGAGACAACAAGTGCAAAGTAAAGCGGATTTTCTGACCTCTTACTTTAATCTACATTAAGTTTATCCCGTATTCTTGACTTTATTTTGGCTTTCAGCTATCCTTCTATTGTCTTTTGATAATAGGGACTTTATTCAAACTTCGCGAAAACTCAGGGCTGTCAGCCCTGTGCTGAAGCGAAGCAGTGAACAAATGGTTCGCCATGTCAATCATCCTGAGTACAGTCGAAGGACTCTTTAAGCCTATTAGGCGAGAAAGCTCATGTCCAAGAGGTATGGGTTGTTTATTTAAGACATTATTTTTTTGTAGACAAAATTTATGACAAAGAGAGAAATTACGGAACTCGTTGCCAGAAAAGCGCACATGACCACCAAGGCTGCTCGGGAAGCGATTGATGTTTTTCTTGATGAAATTGGACGAGCTCTTTCCAAGGGTGAAAAACGGATTGTTCTTTCGGGTTTTGGGGTTTTTAAAGTTGGCTGGGTAGAAGGAAAAACTGTTAAAATTCCCAAATCCGAAAAACTCGTAACGATAAAACGCCACCGTCTTCCGAAATTCACTCCCGGGACTGAACTGAGAAAGCAAATTAGCCGATAGTCTTTTATCCAGCCGTATACTGTAATTGCGTTATACTAAGGCATGTTAAAGAAGCTTCTGATTATTGTTGGACCAACCGCTTCCGGTAAAACAGATCTTTCCCTAAGACTTGCAAAGAAATACCATGGAGAAATTGTGTCCGCCGATTCACGTCAGGTGTACAAAGGAATGGACATTGGAACGGGAAAGGATCTGGTAAGTGGTGCAAAGTTAAAAATCGTGAAGTCGCTAAAAGGATTTCGAAATTCGTTAAACGGCTATTATCAAATTAGGGGCGTGAAAGTTTGGGGTTATGATTTAGCCAAACCGAAGGATGATTTTAATGTCTCTGATTACGTGACGTTTGCCTCGTTTGTGGTCAACAACATTTGGGAAAGAGAAAGGCTTTCGATAATTACCGGAGGAAGTGGCTTTTATATTAGTGCGCTTTTGGACGGCGTTTCAAGTTTGATAATTCCACCAAATTTGTTGTTAAGGAAAAAGTTAAACGGCGTTGATGTTGGAGGTTTGCGTCGAATTCTGGAAAAGTCAGATGCAAAATTCATAAGTCGTCTTAATGAATCGGATATCAAAAACCCGCGTCGATTAATTCGCGCGATAGAAATTGCGGAGTACAAAAGAATTAATCCGGACTGGCTCCGAAGAAACTCATCTTCTATGCAGAAAGTACTTGATTACGACAAATTGCTTATCGTCGGACTCTTCGCTGAAAAATCAGCTTTGGACGAAAGGGTAAGCAGGCGAGTAAATAAGAGAATTGAAGACGGTTTTGAAAAAGAGGTTTTGCGGCTTATCAAAAGTGGGGTCGACTGGCGTTATAAATCGATGCAGGCGATGGGGTATCTCCAGTTTCGGGATTATAATAATGGAAAATCTACCCGCGAAGAATTTATCCGGAAGTGGATTTTGGAAGAGCGAAAATATGTAAAAAGACAACTTACCTGGTTTAAAAAAGATAAAAGAATTTGTTGGTTTGATATCACCTCTCCCCGTTGGATTGATGATCTGGAAAAAAGAGTGCAAAGTTGGTACCATGAAGAGTAAGAGAACTGCAAGTATTGTAAAGAACGGTCTTGGTTAAGAAAATACTTGAGAGTCTTAAATTAAAAATGAATGAGAAATTTGAAGTAACGTACAAATCGGTTTTAATTTTTGTCTCTGTTTTACTGGGTATTTGGTTTTTATATTACATAAGAGATATTCTTTTTCAACTGCTGGTAGCCTTTGTGATTATTGCATCATTTGAACCATACATTGCGAAATTTGAAAGGCGAAAAGTACCACGAACTTTAGGTGTAATAATTGTTTACTTTGTCTTTTTAAGTGTCGTTTCTTTTTCAATATACATTCTTGCCCCGGCTTTGGTTTACGAAACAGGTAATTTTGTAACCAACATCCCCGATTACATAAATAAAATTACACTCCCATCAGGTTTTAAAGATCAGATTTTGCAGCAGTTTTTGGTACAGCTTGGTCAACTGCCAAGCCAGTTGGCAAAAACAGCAATCTCCGTTTCTTCGAATGTTTTGAATGTGGTGATGGTTTTAATTCTGTCTTTTTATATGCTTTTGTCGCGCGAGAAGATCGACCGATCAATTAGAACTTGGCTTGGTAACATCCGTGCGGAAAAGGTGATCGACCTTATTGGCAAAATTGAGAACAATATTGGGAATTGGGCTAAAGGTGAGCTTTTATTAATGTTGATTGTGGGTCTGTTGAATTTTGTTGGACTTGAGATTTTGAGAGTTCCTTATGCGTTGCCCTTGGCAATTTTAGCAGGTTTACTGGAAATTGTTCCTATGGTTGGTCCTTTTGTCGCTGCCGTACCTGCTGTTATTATCGGATTCGGTCAATCGTTTTTTGTCGGAGTGGGCGTTGCGGCATTAGCATTTCTTGTTCAGCATTTAGAAAATTACATTATTGTCCCCAACATTATGAGAAAATCTGTTGGCCTGGATCCTGTGGTTACGCTGGTTGCTTTGAGTGTCGGATTTCGAATCCACGGAGTAGCAGGCGCAATAATCGCCATCCCTGTAGTTTTGGGTATACAGGTTGTAATTAGGGAGTGCATTTTGAGTAAAAACTACAAAGACAAGAGTTCCCCAATGTGATATCTTATAGTATTCACTCATCCTTTTTATGGTATAATATTCTTGCTTTGGAGGAAGGGCAATCGCCCCGCCTCTTTACCGGTAAAGACTTTTGAGAATCCAGAAAAGGAAGCCGAAAACTGCTCAACGCCATTTGAGGCGTTTCGCCTTTCTGGGGTGGAAAAACGATAGCCTTGACAAGTAAAGTGGCGGGGAGGAAAGTCCAGACAGCAAAAAGCAAGGGGTCGGAGGGTAACCTCCGAATGATATTGAGTACCTTCTGGTACTTGAGAACATCTGGTCCCCGATCTAATCGGGGCTGAAGGTGAATTAACATTTTCAGAGAGTCACAGAGACGAGTCCAAACTTTTTTAAAAGAAAGGTGCGGGGTGAAACGCGACAATCCCACCCGCTGCAACCTCCGAACGAGACGATACAGGTTTGCTTTTCCGAGTCTCGAAGATTGAGGGCAATCTTGTTGATTACTTTGTGTTATCAAACAAGGTATCTTGAAAATATTCGCAAGGGTATTTTTAAGATAGACAGATGATTGCTAACCCCGATTTAATTGGGGGAAACAGAATCTGGCTTACTCTCCTCCAAGGCAAATTAAAACCCATACGAAGTGTGGGTTTTAATTTTTTAAGAGGCTGATATTTAACAAAAGCTCCATTAGAAACAACTTAGGGAGATACTTTAACCTATAACAGATATTCCAATCATACTTCTGGATAAGAACCTTGTTTAAGGTAAGCCTGGAAAGAAAAATCTGCAAGCAAATGGTTACAATTAAAATTAGTAATTTTGAAGTGTGATTTTTATAATATAATAAAAATATACACTTAACCTCTTAGTCCACACAGCTAGTTGGAAAAGTGTCGCTTGCCCATGTTGATATCTCCTGAAAAACTCAAGAAAATACTGGTTGGGTCAGGGTATGTAAAAGAACCCGACTTTGATGATGCACTTAAGTCCTCCCAAGACCAAGGTAGAGATGTGTCTGATGTTTTGATCTTTAGGGGTCTGATTAGCGAGGATGCGCTTGGAAAAATAATCTCGGAATATTTAAATATTCCATACGCTGATGTCAGACGGCTTTTCATTTCGACCGAAATTTTGAATCTCATTCCGGAAAAACTTGCTAGAACGTATCGGATGATTCCGTTTGAGGCCAAAGACAAAAAGATTAAGTTGGCGATGGAGAATCCGGAGGATTTTGAGGCAATTGAATTTGTCAAACGGCAGACCGGGTGTGAAATCGAACCATATTTTGCCAGAAGTGAGGATATTTCGAAAGCTCTTGGACAATACAAGAAAAATCTGAAAAGTGATTTCGAAAAAATTATTTCTGAGAATGTCAAGAAAGTTGCGCCAGGCGAAAGTTTAGAAAAAGCGGCTGAGGATGTACCTGTCGTAAAGATTTTAAATACAATCTCCGAATACGCCGTTGCACTTCGTGCTTCTGATATTCACATTGAATCTCAAGCCGAGAGTGTGGTTATCCGTTTTAGAATCGACGGAGTGCTTCGTGATATGTTCAAGTTTCAAAAAGGAATTGAGGAAGCGCTCGTCGCCAGAATTAAGATTTTGTCTAATTTAAAGATTGATGAACATCGTATACCCCAAGACGGTAGGCATAAGTTTAATGTTGACGACGAAGCAATCGCTTTAAGAATCTCCATAATTCCAGGATTTTATGGTGAGAATGTTGTCATGAGAATTCTTCGTGAGACAAATCGCCCGTTAAGTTTGGAAGAGTTGGGTATCACCGGACACGGTCTTATGATTTTGCGAGAGAATTGTATGAAACCACATGGAATGATTTTGGTGACGGGACCAACCGGATCGGGTAAGACAACCACACTTTATTCGATCATGAATATTCTAAATACCGCTGAGGTAAAGATGTGTACGATTGAAGACCCTATCGAATACGGAATGAACAGGGTAACCCAGATCCAAGTGAACTCAAAAACAGGCTTAACCTTTGCAGCCGGTCTGCGCGCGTTGATGCGGCATGACCCTGATAATATTATGGTTGGAGAAATCCGTGACGAAGAAACAGCAGAAATTGCTATCCATGCAGCCCTCACCGGACATTTGGTTTTATCAACGCTTCACACAAATACCGCAGCAGGCGCAGTCCCAAGGCTTTTGGATATGGGTGCAGCAGCGTTTTTACTGGCTTCAACTTTGAATGTGGTTGTTGCACAACGGCTGGTGCGAAAGATTTGTCCTTCTTGTATAACAAAATACACACCAGATGAAAGTATTGTGAAAAAGATTTCAAAGGAACTCGGTGATGGTTACGATAAGCTCAAGTTTTACAAAGGTAAGGGTTGTAATGATTGTAATCATAAAGGTTACTTAGGAAGAGTTGGAATTTACGAGATTATGCCAATAACTGAAAAATTAAGGCAGATTATCGTGCAGAAGCCAACCACAGAGCAGCTCTTTAAGGAGGCCGTGAGTGAAGGAATGATTACTATGATGCGAGACGGAATGGACAAGATTGCGGCCGGTTTGACAACCATAGAGGAAGTTTTCAGAGTTGCAAACGAAGAGTAAGAGCCTATGACGCTATATTCATATAAAGTAAAGGATCAAAAAGGTAAGGTGGTCGAAGATTTAATTCAAGCCCCAAGTATAAAGGACGCGGCTGCAACTTTGGTTTCAGATGGGTATAAAATTTTAACGATTAAAAAAGTTGATCAGAACATTGGAGGGATATTGAGTGGTTCGATATCAATTTCCGACAAGGCCGCCTTTTGTAGATTTTTGGCAACTATGCTCCGTGCTGGTTTACCATTGCCTGAAGCGATTGACATTTTAAAGGACGAGGCAAAAAGCCGTAAGTTAAAGAAGGTTCTGATGGATGTTTCATTTGAGGTGAGGAAAGGAAAAACAATGTCCTCTGTTTTATCAAAATATAAACGGGATTTTGACCCGGTATTTTTGACAATGATCAAAGCTGGTGAAGAATCGGGAACGATGGACAAATCTTTCGATTATATGGCAAAACAATTAATTCTAACTTATGAGTTGATTCAAAAGGTTAAGGGTGCGATGATGTATCCTATTGTGATTGTTGGCGCAATGATTGCCAATTTTGTAGTGATGCTTGTTTTTGTACTTCCGAAGTTGGCGACTGTGTTTTTTCAATTAAATGTCAAATTACCACCTGCGACAAAGTTCGTTTTGAGTGTTGGGGAATTTGTTGGTAAATATACAACTGAAGTTTTAGTGGGCGTCTTTGCCTTTGCCTTCATTGTGTTTATGCTTTTTAATATTCAAAAAACCCGAGATGCAATTTTTGATTTTTTTATGGGGCTCCCTGCAATTAAGGGTATTGTGATCCAAATTGATGTTGCACGTTTTTCCCGAACACTTTCGACGCTCCTTGCAAGTGGTGTGCCGATTATGGTTTGTCTTGAGGTCTGTTCAAACGTCTTGCGTCAGCCGGCGCTCCGTAAACAAGCAAAACAATTCAGTGCTGGAATTGCGCAGGGAAAACAACTATCTGAAATAATAATGTCCGGCAAGAAAGTCTTTCCCTCAACCGTTGTTCAAACAATAAAAGCTGGGGAGAAAAGTGGAAGTTTAGAGTCGGTTTTGGAAGAGATGGCTGAATTTTACGAACGGGAAGTTGACTATAACCTAAAGAAGTTGACGTCACTTTTGGAGCCTCTATTAATGCTTGTAATCGGTATCGCCGTTGGGGCGATGGTAATTATTATGATTACTCCGATCTACTCTCTCGTTGGTGGAATGAATCAGTTTTAGTGAGTGTAAATTTAACCGATGCAAAAGATAAATTGGCGAAAATTTTTCAGCAATCCTACACACATTGGACTTGTTCTGATTGGTTTATTGTTATCAATAGTTGTAGTTTCCTTGGTATTCGGAAGAAACAAAAAGAGCACGACCCAGATTTCCGAAGACCAAATTCAGATCGTTAAGGGGGAAGAAATAATTACGATCAATCAAAATGGTTTGGTAGAATATCGTTCCAAAGATAAAGTTTACAGTGAATACTGGGACGCCTCGCAAATCAATTCTTTTTTTTCGTTGATGGAACAAAAAGCCAGGAATTATTTGACCCACAAAGTTAGTGGCGGAGACTGCGGGTATAAGGTTTTTATGTATCTTGATGGTAAATCGGTAACGGTTTGTGTCGATTCAAATGACGGCGAGGTGGCTGATATAGTCGAACCAATCCTTATCAAATACTCTGATATTAATGTTTCTGATTTATTTGGAAATGGGGACGATGATGAAGACGGTGGTGATGACGAATTTAGTGGTGTTGTAGATTTTCCAACCTCAACCCCGACGGTGGCGTCTATCGTAACTCCGACGCCGACACCATACTCTGTGTACAATACTAATACAAACTATGCTCCGGTTAAGGCCGATTGTGACACTTGGAGCAGTAGTATTGTCAAAAATAGGGCAATTATTTCAAACACATTTTGCACCGTTAACACGACTCCCACTCCGGTGCCGTAGTCTCGATTATTTAATTTTTTTCCTCGCTCCAGGAAATGAATTCATATTCTCCGGAGGTGGGAAAATATGGTGGCGGGTTGTATAAAGAGTTGTTGTCAAAGTTAATGACCCTTTCGCGAAATCCTGAATCCGGTGCTGAACCGAAGTTCCAATATGACTTGTAATATGAAATGAGCGATCCGTTGATGGTTAGTTTCTGTCTAACCGCGTTTTGAGTTCCCCCACAACCTTGATAGTAATAGTGTCTCATGGCATTTCCTTTTTGGGCAATTAGTATTGCATCTACCTGAAAATAGTCAGGAATATTTTTTGCGAAGTAAATATTGTTTTGTGCAACAAGTCCTAAAATGTCGCTTCCGTCGTATGTAGTGTAGGTGATGTTGTTTGGAATCCAAATAACAGCATTGCTGGATGTAAGTGGAAACCTTACTGCAGTAACGGTAATTCTTCCTCTTAATGTTCCCTCCACCCAAAGATCGTCTTCAGCGAAAATTATCGGAGTTTCGTTGATGTTGTATGTTCCAACGAGAGTTTCGCTATTGATTACCTGGTTTGTATCTCTACAACCCCCCAAACCAAGTGCACCCAAACCCTGCCCGGGAACGCTGTAGCCCCGTATATTTGATGTGGACAAGACTTTATTTATAGTAACCGTTCCGGTACTGTTGAAAATCAGATGGTACCCGGAAGCGTTTGAATCGTCCAAATAAAGCCCAGTGTCAACAGCTGCGGTTCGCATTGCGTCAAAATTAACAGCGATGCTGTCAAAGTCAATAATCGGAATTGGGAATTGCCATAAACCACTGTCGCCGCCGGATCCCCAAACACCGGGTTTTTGAGTTGGTGGAGAGCATCCTGTTTCACTTCCACACATATAGGTCTCCTGGGCACTTGTCACAAGAGAAGTATTTGTTCCATCCATGCGGATGCCGTTATTTGAATGAATTTTTCCGTTTACGGTTATTCCGGCACCGTACCAAGTACTTGCGTTTGAGACAAAGGAAAATTCGGCTAACGATGGTATACCATATTGTGCCTTGATCGTTCTTTTGACTTTTGGATACTCCTTTGTCCATCCGGTGGATTCAATCGTGACGATTGTTGACCCATTTTGCGGAGGGGTGACCATCAAGCTGTAGGATCCGACGGTGTCGCCTTGCGGATCTTTGTATTCATGAATGTATGGACCATCGTTGTCTGTTCCATCTTTGAAATCCTCGGGGTCATGAGCCAAATGCCATTTATAGTAATTAATTCCAGCTTCAGCAATGTTTAATGCTTTTTCTGAAGCTGTTTGTCTGTTGGAGTTGTCCATTTGTATTCCCAAAACGAAAAGGAGTCCATAGATAATGAATATAAAAGACGTGGCAATCATTAAAATTAATGGAGTGGCAGAACCGGTTTTTTTTATTATATTTTCCCCCATGTTCATAAGTGTTAAATACTTGGAGATTGTTTATAAATTATCCTTAAGCATCCTGATATTTATAAAAGAATCGACAACATAATCTTTTGTATTATCGTTGGCGTTTGTGTTTACTTTCAAATGAATTCCTATCGACCTTGTGTCCGACAATCGCTGGTTTGCGGGTAAAGGATTATTCTCCGTGTCGGTCGGATAGTTTTCGTTGTAATAATAAAACAATGGATCGCTTCCATTTCTTATTATGTCACTAATCGTTGTGTTTGTCGTGTCGGTCGAATATGTTACCGGTGTGCCAGTTGGCTTGGTAATTGTTTTGGTTAGAGTAGTTCCAACCAATTGGTACTGGACTCTTTCAATTCGCCCGTCTAGGTCGTAGTCGGAATAAAAAACAATATTTTGGTCACTCGCGTTTGACAGGAGGTAGGAACCTGTTTCAGATTGACTTGCCCTTCTCAATTCTTTTGAGATCATACTCGAAGCATAATTAGCATCCTCAATAGATTTGTAGCTGGTTGTGATGGCGATCTGGTTTTGCCCGAGGATGTATTGTAGAGCAACAATTCCCAGTCCAATGATACTGGTAATTGCGATGGCGATAAGAAGCTCAATAATAGTTACGCCTTGTGTTTGTTTATAATTTTTCATATTGGATTCATGGTTACATTAATCTGTTTGTAGTTATAAACATCCATGGTTCCAGAATATACAGAATAACCTGACGCTGTGGCTTGGAAGTTGTAGATTTTTCTTGACAGGTTGTCAAAAAACACTTGTCCAAAATTTGGATTTTCTGTTAAACCGCTCGAAGCTGTTGCTTCAAATTCCAGATCGTCGAAAATTTTTGCTGACACCGACGCGATAGGAGTCTCTGAGGCGTTAATGAATGTCACAAGAATACTGTTTTGTGTGTCGTCTCCTACCGAAAAGTCTACATTTTGCTCACTTGCCGGTGGGAGGTCAATTGGTTCAAATGGATTTACACCGGAAATATCACCGACACCCGAATCGATTATTAGTTGATACTTGTCCCATTCTAAGTCGGGGATTGTTTTCTTTCCATCATCACCGGTTGTAAAGGTTTGTTGATATTTGATTACGGGGTTGTCATCGTCGTCTGTTCCGATTGTCTTTTGCCCAATTAGGGTAAAAGTTGTATTTGGAAGTATTTCAAAAACACCGTCGTTATCGGCGTACGAGGTAATCATCATCTGTCCAACTTTGTCGATGAAAAAGGTGGCTTCAGTCAACTGGCCTCTGATAATCGACAAGTTTGGTTTATCTGGGTTCGCAACTTCTGCAGTTGAGTATGTTCGTTCACTTGAGTATCCGTCTTTTGAGATTGTGATGGAATAACATGCGTTGTTACATGGTGGAGCGCCAGGTAAAAGTACTCTTCCGTTATCTGCGGTTTTTATTGATAAATTGATAAGCGGGGTTGTTCCCGTGCTTGTAATTGTTACGTCGGCTTGGTTTACTGGTTGTAAGTCGGAGTCAACGACAAGAATTGAGAGTGTACCTCCACCGGTTGTTTGCTCAATACCTTTTGGTGAAATGTCAGTGATTAATCTGATTGGGGTTTTTCTTGATGACTCAAGTCCTTCCCAGGTTAACTCGACAGACGCGCGTTTGTAGTCAGTTGGAAGAAGATCGTTTGGTGTAAGCATATCGAAGTCGTCGTCGATGTAGACGACGGTAGTTTTGATTGTGTAGTTCAGGCTATTTTGATTTACTGTTTCAAATTGAGGAATTTGTCCTGAAGGAATTCCACCAACGGTTCCAATTTCATCGTAAGGCATGTTTCTGATAATTTCGATTTTTTCTTCTGCGAGTTGCCTAGCTGTAATTCGTGATCTATTAAATGTATTTACCGAATAGGTTGTCGTGACGAGAGTAAAGAGTGCGTGTGCGAGAATTGAAAACAAAGCAAGTGCTATCAGTACTTCGAGAAGTGTTTGTCCACGGAGCCGGCGTTTTCTTTTGGGCAGCATTGTAATAGATTTTTGCATTTAAATCGATTAAATGCAAAAATATATATAGAAAAGTTACTGGTGCAACATTTCTCTATAAATTATATCATTTGTCATAATGTAGGAAGGAGAAAGACTTTTAAAAGTTTTAGTTTTTATTGCCTGCCATGAATAATAATTCTTTTGTATCTCTATATTTCACTTCGAGTAAGCTACTTCTTTTAGAACTCAACTCCAGTGGAAAGAAGGCGCAAGTGTATGCAGCAGTCGATTTACCAGAAGGCGTGATTCAGGACCATCGCGTGAGAGATGAAAAATCGTTATCAGATATTTTAAAGCGTGTTTGGCAGAAGCTGAAAATTAAGGAGAAGTCTGTTGGAATCGTTATTCCGGAATTTTCAACTTTTACCAAGTCAATCAACTTACCGAAATTAGAGCGTGACGAGCTTGATGAGGCGGTCAAATGGCAGGCTGAAGAATATATTCCCCTTGATCCGGCAGGGATGAGTCTGGATTGGAAAATTCTTTCTGAAACAGAGGAAGGGTATCGAGTACTGCTTGTTGCTGTTTCTCAAGACCTTCTGAATGGTTATGTATCAGCTGTCGATTCTGCAGGTTTGATTCCACTAGTTGTTGAAACGCCGTCAATATCTTTAGTCAGAGCGGTTGGAGAAGATGCCAAGTCAAAGTTAATAATATATTTTTCGTTTGATGAAACGTTGATTATTTTGGCCAAAGGATCGGAAGTGATCACCAGCTCAGTAATTAAGGCGGATGCTTTACCCCAGGTTTTGGTGTCAACGGTTTCAAGAATTATTCGCCATTTTGACGATGTAGAAGTAACAAAGATTGTTATGGGTGGAATGCCGAAAGACAACAACTACATTCCGCAAGTTTCGAGTAATTTTAAAGTACCTTTAGAAAAACTGCAACACAAGATTTTGGGAATGAGTGAGGCTGAATTGCAAATGTACACGATACCGACCTCGCTGCAGTTTAAACAACCATCCGAGCCGGCTGATACAGAGACCGTTAATCTACTTCCGCCTGAGATAACAAAGAAATATGAAAACGTTAAATTTAACCTGCAAGTTTGGGGTTTGATGTTAATTGTAACTCTCGTTTTGGTTGGTTGTTTGATGGCTTTGTTTGGAACATATCTATATCTCGTTCAAGGTTTGTCGCGCCATAACGGATTGAACAGTCTTTCTGATGTTACTTATCAAAAAAGCAAAACCGCTTCAGATCAGATTAAAAACGTAAATACTTTAGCAGATAAAACGCTTAAAATTGGTTCGGTAAATATCTATCCTCAAGACGTTTTAAATTTGATATATCAGAAAAAGCCCGAGAATGTTGTTATTCTTTCTTACAAGTTAGATTTAGAAAAAGGTGCTGTTTCGATAACTGGTTTGGCAGTGGGGAGAAGCGATCTTTTGGATTTTAAAAACAAACTTGAAGAAGGAGAGGATTTCCAAAATGTCATACTTCCACTAACTAGTTTTGAGCAGGGAGAAAACATTGATTTTTCGATGAATTTTGTTTATTCAAACTTCGCGAAAGCTCGGGGTTCATAGCCCTTTGCTGAAGCGAAGCAGTGAACAAACTCTTTGAGCCTGAAAGGCGAGAAAACTCGTACCTTCTAGGCGTGAGTTGTTTATTTAAAGTTGTCGCCAAACGCAAATCCAAACCGATAATATATGGAAAACAAAAAGATGACAAAAACAAAGGAAGAAGAAGCTGTTGTAACCGATGTAAAGGCTATTCCAAAGGATGTTGGTAAGGCCGCAAGAAAAAAAAACAGATCTTGGATTTTGCTTTTAGTGATTGATCTTTTAATGCTCGGATTTTCAGTGTTTTTTATAGTTTCCATCCCGACGAAGGCGGAAGCACTGAATAAAGCTCGAAGCGACGAACAAAAGGTTAAAGAAAGTAAGAACGTTGACGTTACCGGTCTTGAATACAAGCCGACAAAAGATAGTGTAGATACACTTAACAGTTATTATCCGGAAGAAGCAGGTCTGATAAGTTTCATTGAGGCGGTTGATAAACTTAAGGAAAGTGGAATTATAAAAAATTTCTCTTTGGTGGGCAAAAATGCCGTCAAAGATAAGACGGGTGTGTATGGAATTCCTTTTATTATCGAAATTGAAGGAAAGTGGGAAGATATCAATGCCAATTTACAGGAATTCCAAAAACTACCATACTTAATTAGAGCGGTTAACGTCGAAGCAAATGTTATTGACCTAAACATCGTGAATTTCAAATACGGAGGGTTCTTATATGTCTCAGATAAACTTGCCAAAACTCGATAAATTTTATTTGTTGTTTGGAGTCGTGATGCTTGTCTCGGCGTTTTTTGTCGTTTTTACTTTTAAGTCGATATTTGATGCGATGCGCGTTTCCGCTGATATCGGAGCACAGTTTACCGAAGGCGAGTTGCGGATCGATAAAGATAAGCTCGACGGGGCCGTAAAAGTTGCGGCTGACAAAAGGGTGGTACAATTAGAAGTAAGATAGATCACAAATTGTAAATTTTTCTAATTTACCTAATTATCTGAATTTAGATTATTTGGAATTTATTTAGAAATTAGAGCACTTAGAAACTAGAAATTAAATTTCAGTAACACCAAAAACATGCTTGAAAAAGATAAGTTTTGCAAAAAGAGAAGTACTCGATTTTTTGTAGGGGGATTCACGATGATTGAACTTCTTTTGGTAATGTCAATCATCGGAATTTTGGCTACAACGATGATGGTAATCCTCCGACCGGCAACGATGCTCGCCAGGGCACGTGATTCTCAGAGAGATTCGGACGTCAACTCGCTGGTGATTCTTGTTAGACAGTATGTTTCCGATCATAGTGGGACGCTTCCCGATACAGATGGAGACCCTGACACGAGTAATTTTCCCACTAGCCTGACTTGTATTGGAAATGCCCCTCCCTGTTTTAATTTAGCAGCTGCGGGGGATGATGATGAATCACTGGTTCCCGATTACTCCGCCTCGCTTCCAAAAGATCCAAAAACAGGGTCTGACGGAAATATTGGCTACATGATTATGGTTGATGCAAATAACCACATCACCGTCTCCGCTTCAGGGGAAACAAGAACAATTAGCGTGATAAAGTAAATCTTGCAAACACAAATATTACCCGCATATAATGAAAATGTAGTAGTAATATTGTGAGCAAGATTACAAAAATATCTAAACATTTTATTTTTCAGATTCTTCTCTTAATACTCATCTTAATACTCACTTTAATATTGCCAAAAAATATTTCGGCTCAAAGTTGTGTCTCATTTGGAGAACTATGTGGAAGTGACTTTGAATGCTGTTCTCCGCTAACTTGCCAGTCGGGTGTTTGTCAACCTATATCAAACATTCTTAATAACCCAGCAATTAGTAGGAGTTGTAGAAACTTATGTTTAGAAAATGGTTATGCGGGATGTACTAGCATTGGGACGGATGACAGCGCTTCTAATGGACTGGTTTGGACATTTAGTGATGCCCAATGTACTCTAGCAGATTATTATAATTGTTACTATGTTATCTATAATACGGGAGTAGTTTGCGGGGGAGAACTATCTACATGGACAAATTGTAATTGCTATTCTTATACACCTCCACCAACTCCAACTCCTACTCCAATTCCAAC
>LBWP01000003.1 GCA_000993685.1 Candidatus Woesebacteria bacterium GW2011_GWA1_39_21 | reverse complement strand
GGGAGTCAGTAAATATTCTCTTTGTTTATAAAGTTCAATAAATCTCGAGGCCACCAGTCCTTGCGCGCCGGTAACCAAAATACATTTTTTCATTTTCTCCAGATGGTTTTTAATATCGATTGAGGATCAATTTTAAAATTATCGCTCATATCGTATGAGGTTAAAAGGTTTACAATAACACTGTCGCCTTCAAGAGATTTCCAAGCTTTCAACACACCGGGAGGTATTTTAAGATATGCTGGGTTGTTTGTTCCTATGATAAACTGATCGACATTGTATCGCGTCGGTGAATCTTTTCTAATGTCTACAAGTACAACCTGCATTTTGCCAGAAACACACGTGTATTGCGAGTACGTACGTCTGTGCCAATGAAAACCCTTAATAAATCCTTCGTGGGTAGTATTAAAATAAACGTGCTCAACTTTTTTAGCAATTGGCTCATTTTTGCTCCAGGGAAAGCTCCACAATTCGGTCAAATCACCCCGCGCATCGACGTGGCGGATAAGCTGTTTATAATAAACGCCTTTAATTTTCGGGGAATTTGTTTCTTGATGAATAACTGGTTTCAACGTACGAAGAGCCTTAGGCGAAAGCTCTGTGGGAATATTGGGTGGGTTTAGCTTATGATGTTTATTTACCATACACCTTCGTATAATACTTTTTATATTCGCCCGACTTGACTCGCATCCACCAATTTTGATTATTTTTGTACCAGG
Source organism: Candidatus Woesebacteria bacterium GW2011_GWA1_39_21 (assembly GCA_000993685.1). Lineage (GTDB taxonomy): Bacteria > Patescibacteriota > Microgenomatia > UBA8517 > UBA8517 > GWB1-38-13. The sequence goes on along the minus strand of LBWP01000003.1, from coordinate 79,666 downwards.
TAACGGTTTTGTCCAACCAATGGTCTAGATCGTACTGCGGCTTCCAGCCAAGTTTGGCAATTTTACCCCAATCAACTGCATAGCGGCGGTCGTGCGCAGGACGATCTTTAATATGTTCAATGTCTTTGTCACTTTTCCCCAAAAGTTTTAAGATCTTGCGAGTAAGTTCTAGGTTATTAACTTCTTTATGTTGAGCACCAATCATATAACTCTCCCCAACAATTCCTTTTTTTAAGACTAAATCAATTGCTCGGCAATGGTCTTTCACATATAACCAATCTCTGACGTACAAACCATCCCCATACATTGGTACTTTTTTCCCTTCTAGTAAGTTTGTGATAAAAAGTGGTATTAGTTTCTCCGGATGCTGATAAGGCCCAAAGTTGTTTGTACAATAGCTAATTGTCATCGGCAAATTGTGAGTGTGATAATATGCCCTGATGAAATGCTCCGCTGAGGCTTTACTTGCAGAATATTGATTTCTTGGATCAAATTTCATGTCCTCTCTAAATTTTGTTTTTGTCCCCAAAGGGAGAGCTCCAAAAACTTCGTCCGTATTAACATAATGAAAATGCTTGATCTTAAGCTTAACTGCTACCTCGCAAAGAATTTGCGTCCCTAAGACATTAGTTGTTATAAAATCACCCGCAGCATACAACGACCGGTCAACATGGCTTTCGGCAGCGAAATGGACTAGGATATCAACACCCGTAAGCGCTTTCTCCACGTCATGTTTGTTTCTGATGTCACCCTTAATAAATTTGTACCGTTTATCACGCTCAACATCCAACAAATTTTCTAAATTTCCAGCATATGTTAAGAAATCAAAATTTATAATTTTGTCGTTAGGGTACTTTTCCAACCAGTAGTGAATGAAGTTGCTACCTATAAAACCAGCACCACCTGTAACTAATAATTTCATTTAGTATGTTCTTTAGAAGCTATAAGGTTACTTACCCGCAACAAGCTTTCAAAGCTGCCTGCATCCTCCCAAAGGCCTTCAAAAATATTTACCTTTAGCTCCCCTTTCTTCAGATAGACGTTGTTTAAGTCAGTTATTTCCAGTTCACCCCGTTTAGAAGGTTTCAGCTTTTTTGCATACGAAACCACGCGGCTGTCATAGGTATACAAACCAACTACTGCAAAATCGCTTTTTGGTTTTGCCGGCTTTTCTGTAATATTTAAGGCTTTTTTATTTTTATCAAACTCGACCACCCCAAATCTTTCCGGATCTTTCACCTTTTTTGAAAAGACCATTCCTCCAGACTTAAAGGCATTTATTTCCTTTGAAAAATCCCGTTCAAAAATATTGTCCCCTAAAATCATTGTCACATCGTCATTATCTATAAAATCTTCCCCAACGATAAAGGCATCGGCAAGCCCTTTTGGTTCTTCTTGAATCGCGTAACTAAAGCGCGCAGCGAAATCTTTGCCTGAACCAAGCAAATTTAAAAAATGTCCCGAGTATTCAGGTGCAATAATAATTAAAATGTCTTTAATCCCAGAAGAAACCAACGTCTGAATTGGATAAAAAATCATTGGCTTGTTATAAACTGGCAGTAGTTGCTTGCAGGTAACTTTTGTAAGCGGTCGCAAACGCGTTCCTTTTCCTCCTGCTAAAATAATTCCCTTCATAATTAGCTATTTTACACTCACTTATATTTTACATTCAACTCCGCTTAATGAAAGATTTCCATTTATATTCGATTTACCACCTCAGGTGTACTTGTCAGCAACGCTACTTGCACCCCAGCTATCCGGTTTTGTTTTGGCTACATAACCATTGCCGTTAACTATTCCAACAACTTCTCTAATCATCTCGCGTGTCGGCCCAAGTGATCCGACATCAATGTGAATCTCAAGGTCGTATTTTGAAGGAGTAATTAGTTTTCTAATTTCGGGAACAATTTTTTCAGCAGCATCCAAACTCATCAATGTTTCCGTATAGATTCTATCCCTTAAAACCGGCTTTTTGATCACTTTTACTTTTCTCCAAAAATATTTTGCGCCCTTGCCCTTGCGATAAATGACAACTGCTGTTACAAAATTAATTTCAGCCACACCGTTAATTCTTCTGCTTTGCGAATCGGTGCCAATTACCAAAGAATAAAAAGACGAGGCGTCACTCTCGACAAAACTTTTAATTTCCAGCGCCAAATGTTTTAGATTGTAGCTAGTCTTGCCCTTGCTGTCAAAATAATTGCAGTTGGTTCCCACGAAAAGAATTATACTTCGACTTCTGTATTTACTTCAAACAAGATGATATAATTTCTCTTGCTTTGAGAAAAGACAAAAGGAAAATAAAAAAGGCGGTCATCGCAGCGGCCGGCTACGGAACACGCTTTCTTCCTGCAACAAAAAATCAACCCAAGGAAATGCTTCCAATTATCGATAAGCCGATAATTCACCACTTGGTTGAAGAATGCGTTGCCTCAGGCATTGAGAATATTATCATTGTAACCAGGGCCGGACAGGGAATAATGGAAGACTATTTTGACAATTCACTCGAGCTCGAATATATGCTTGATAAAAACGGTAAGAGCGAACTACTTAAAAAAGTCAGGGAAATTCCCCAACTGGCAAACTTTGTTTACGTCAGGCAAAAGAAAAATTTACCCTACGGGAACGGAACTCCACTCCTCGTTGCAGCGCCCCTTATTGACGATGACGAATCAATCGTCTATATGTTCGGCGATGACTTGACAATCTCAAAAACTCCCGTCGCAAAACAATTAATAGACATTTTTTACAAAGAAGATCCTACCGCAGTTTTAGCGGTTCAGGAAGTTCCAGACTCGGAGGTTGAACGATACGGTACGGTAAAATACAAAAATATCGCAAAAAATTATGAGATTTCGACAATTCTTGAAAAAATGCCTTTAGGAAAAAATCCATCAAACAACGCCCAATTCGGAAGATTTGTTTTTAGCCACCAAGTAATAAAACAAGTGAAAAAAACACCAACCGGAAAAGACGGAGAATTGTGGATTGCCGATGTTTTAAACAATCTTGCACAAAATGCAAAAAAGGTCATCGCCCAGCCAATTGAAGGAAAGTGGCTGACAACCGGCGATCCGCTTCACTACATGCAAACCCAAGTTCTTTTCGCTCTTGAAAGATCTGATATCGGGAATGACTTTTCCAAATTTCTTGAGGGACTTGATTTACATAACGCACCAAGAGTTACAAAATAAATACTACCGCGGAAACTCCAAAAATGCAGATCACTAGATACTCAATGGCAATTTCTGCATTCAAATCTTTGTGAATATGATGGTGAATCAATCCCCAACAGAAATAAGAAACCCCGAAAGCAACCGTCATTGAGACCTTAAAAGGCTTATCGTGTGCAAAAATAAAAAACCCAATTAACGTTGCAACCGCGACGGCAACTAGCGGAATGTAATGCGCGATAGAATATTTGTCTTTGAAATCAGCCATACGAATCACCCAAAGGCGGTAAAATCTCTCCGGATTGCAAAAGTACAACAATCACTAAAATCATTGTTAAAAATATGATGTGTGCCAAGGTCTTACCTCCAATTCTTGCAGTTTTTCTTTTTAAAATAAAAACTGCATCGATTGTAAAAGTTATCAAGAGTATAGATGTCGCTGCAGCCGAGTAACCTTTCTTTGTAGAAAAAGGTGAGATTAAAACTTGAAAAGCTGACGGCTTGCCCACTTCCCGTAAAGATGCAATACTACCATTGGCAACAAGAGTCGGCATTGGTGCTTGAGTCGGAGTTAAAACTGCGGTAACTTCAGGGGTGATACTTTCGCTTCCACTTATTATTCCATTTCCAGATGCTGCAGAGATATCGGTGGTTGCGGAAGCAATTGTCGTATCATATTTCTTTCCAAAAAGTTGAATAATAATCGTTGTATCGACACCATTCAAATCGCCCTCCACAACCGCAACACCTACCTCATCGTATTTAGAAGAAAGCATGTTGTCCCTGTGTGTTGGGGACGCCATCCAAGCATCGATTGCCTCTTGTGGGGTAGGAAAATCTTTTGCTAAATTCTCACCCGCGTAGCGGTATTTATATCCAACATCATTAAAGAACTTCCAGGGTTGGGTTCCATCCGGAGCAACATGCGCCCAGTAACCTTTTGCCAACATATCTTCACCCTTTGCCTTCGCAGCCTCTGCGAGCTCCGGACTATAAGCCAGGGGGGGTTCCCCTGTTACCATCCTCTTATCATTTGTCAATTTTATAACCTCACCCGTTGAGATTTGAGACGCATATCCCAAAACGGAAATTCCAACTTTAGAAAGATGGCTTATGATGTATTGTCCGACTACAAGTAGAAGGACAAATCCGATTATCGACTCGCTGTGAATAATTTTAGCCTTTTGATTATTTGAATAACCAGGTAAAAGAAGGTGAGTAATTGTATAGGACAGGTTGGGCATAAAAATTATCTTAGACTAAAAAGAAAGACGAATCAATTACACTAAATTTAAGTTAATTCGTTAACTTTTTTAATCTTTTCTGCAGAATCTTTAACAACCTTTTTACTTCCGAAATATATTAAGGGAAGTAAAACTGTAATATCAAGCGCGATAAAAGCGGTTTTTGCCCACATTTGTGCGGTCTTTGAGGCGTTGTTAAAACAATTGTTTTTGGATTCCAACAAAATCTCGTGCAGCGGGTTTTTTAGTGGATTTGTTTCAGTCATTCCCTGACTCCAAACAACATCACATAAAACAACCTGATTTTTATATATCTCGCCTGACTTATAACGATAAACGTAGATCGAGATTAAAAAAAGAAGTAGCGACAAAAACGTAACCACTTTTACGAAATTATCCAAAAACCTCGAAGCTTTCTTCACCTGTATCGTCACTTCTTCCATAAGTTAAGTATACATAAAGTCCACGTACTATTTCCAGAAAATCTTCACCCCGCTTATCAGCAACCGATATCAGTTTAAATGCCAAAGATTTAAATAAGTTTTTACTGCGTTATTCCAATTTTGAGTTTTTACCCAATTGTAGGAATGATCTATATATGGCGCCGCTTTGTTATAATTATTTACATAAAATCGTATCTTTTCCGCCAGCCCTCCTGCTGTTTTTTCAACAATAATCCAATTTTTAAAAGGCGTCATTAGTAAATAATCTTTTTTAACCGGGTTGTTGTAGGTCGTTATAATCAGACATTTGTATGTAAAAGCCTCCAAAACAGAGGTGACGCCCGGGGAGACACAAATCGCCGAACGCCTGTAATACGGTTTGGGATCGACAAATCCATAAACCTTGCCATACTTTTCGCACTCGTGGCGGAGTGGTCCGTCCCCGCAAAACCCAATCGAAAGCTTCATATTTTTGAGCAAAGAGAAGGCTTCTAAAATTTTAGTCAATCCCGTATCTATGTCCAACCGACCGACATACAAGATTGATGTCGGGTTTTTTCTAGGGTTTACTCCGATTTTTGGAAGATCAACCGAAGTGTACATCAACCGATCCGCCTTTATTTTGTAATGCTTTTCAAGATAATCTGAAATTGCGATATTCTTATCTGCCAAAAACGCATCAATCTTTCTTATGATGATATTTCTAAGTGGAATTGGATAGGTTCCCTCCCATCCATGAAAAGTCACAAAAGAAGGCTTACTGGGATATAAAAACCTAAACGGCCAATACCAAACATATACGCTGTGCGCGTGAACAACATCTGCTTCCTCGATAAACTTTCGATTTTTCAAAAGCCACAACCAAATATAAATCAAACCGATAAATTTAAGTTTCAAAGGTAAAAATCTGATTATCTTTATCCCATTATTTTCTTCTTCGTTCTTAAGCCGATCGGAATACTTTTCTGTAACAATCGTGATTTTATAGCCCAATTTAATCAAGCGAATGCTTAACTCCATCACCTGCTTCTCAACGCCGCCAACATGTGGATAAAAGAGTTTAGTGAAAAATAGTATTTCGTTTTGTTTCTTTTTAATCATGAGCAAATTTTACTACAACTTGTTCCAGCCGGCACGACAATCCTAAGATACATAATTTAAATCATGTCAACAAAAAAAGTAAGCCGTATCAAAATTCATACGTTACTCATCTGAAATTGAAGGATTTTCAGATTTTTTTGAAGCTAACTTCGTTTAAATAAAGTACTTTTTTTGATGCTTTCATAAACTCATCCCTAAGTGTTTCCCGTTCTTCTTTATAGGCAGAGACAGAATAATCAGATATCCCGATTTCTTCAAGCATCTGTTCCAACTGGCGTTTCGTAAATCTGCTCCTAATCTGTTCACCTTCAATAAAAACATTTTCCTGAAGCTCAACGGCATTTTTCCTCAAGAAATTGTAATCTTCAAGATCCTCGGGTGACTTAAAGGCAATATATGCTTTTCCATCGGTTTTCAAAACTCGGTAGGCGTCCGCCAATAGATTCCTGGTTTCTTCATATGGAAAATAATTAAAACCAATTCTTGAGAAGATTACATCAACGCTTCCGTCTCTCAACGGAATTAGACCTTCACCGAAATCGACCTTCTTTGTCACCAACCTGGAAACAACGTTGTTTTCAGAGGCAAGCTTCTTTGCGTGTTTCAGCGCGTAATCGGAGATATCCATTAAAATTACGTTGTGTCCATTGTTGATAAAATACAACGCATCATAACCAAGCCCACCCGCAAGATCACACACCGTTGAAGAGCGAGGAAACTTGGGTTCACAACCCTCTGCATATTGTGAATGTCTTGCAAGGTCAGGTGGTATATTTTTATGGATCTCGTCCCAACGGACACTGTCGGTAGTCATAAGTGCTTATTAGTTTTACACCATTCGAAAACAATTTTGCAATAGGATAGGTCCATTTGTGGTCGATGCAGGGATCGAACCTGCGACCTTTCGCATGTGAAGCGAACGCTCTACCACTGAGCCAATCGACCAAAGCACCTCTTAAATCTAAATTTTAACATCACAAACCAATAATTAACAGATTGACAGTCGCGGCCTGCTCATTTAGATTATATATGTTCCCGTTATATACAGATATGGACCTTAACATTCCACTAGGGCTGACCTACGATGACGTTCTTTTGATACCGCAATATTCAGAGGTTGACACTAGAAGTGAAATTGATCTTACAACTAAAATTTCCAACCAACTAACGTTGGGTATCCCCCTGATCACGACAAAAATGGACACTGTTACGGGAGTCAAGATGTGCATTGCAATTGGCAAACTCGGAGGATTGGGAATACTTCCGCGATTCGAATCGGTCGAATCACAGGCAAACAAGGTGGGCGAGGTAAAAAAGCAAACGAAAAATGTTGCCGCCGCAATCGGGATCAAAGAAGGCTATCTTCGACGCGCTGAGGCTTTGGTGAAAGCCGGCGCAAATGTTATTGATATTGATGTTGCACACGGACATCTTTTAAAAACGATTAACGTCACAAAAAAAATAAAACAAACATTCAAAGAGGAAATTACCTTGATGTCGGGAATCACATCAACTTACGCATGTGCTATTGATCTGTATAAAGCGGGAGCTGATTGCCTACTCGTCGGCGTTGGCGCAGGCGCAACGTGTATCACAAGGGTTGCGACCGGTTGCGGAGTTCCATCTGTCACTTCACTTTTAGAAACTGCGCGCGCAGCAAGAAAGTTTAAAAAAACCTTTGCTCCCGACGCAGGTATTAAAACATCCGGAGATATTGTCAAAGCCTTAGCCTGTGGAGCATCTGCAATCGTCAGCGGTTTTCTTTTTGCGGGAACGAAAGAATCTCCTTCAAAACTGATAGTTAAAGGCGGAAAAAAATATAAGGAATACAGTGGTTCGACATCGCTTCTTCAAAAAACGATTCAGACAAAGATTAATCCCGAGCACAAAAACTACGATTTTCTAAAACACGTCGAGGGTGTCACGGGCTTGATTCCCTATACAGGGAAGCTGAAAGATGTTGTTGCTAGTCTTTTGGCTGGCGTTAGATCCGGGTTTTCTTACTGCGGCGCTCAAAACATCAACCAACTTTGGGGAAACGCAAGATTTATTCGTGTTACCGAAAATGGACGCTACGAAAACGGGTCACACGGTTTGATAAATCCTCAAAATCAACAATTACCGTTGTAATCGATTCCTGATTGAGAATATAATTATGCTCATATGTTTTTGAAACGTCTTGGGGACCTTTTTCTAGACCTTCTCGAAGTCTTTGTCACTTCTTTTGCGGTATTTCTTTTCATTTACTTATTAGTCTTACAACCACATAAAATAAAAGGTAATTCAATGGAACCGAATTTCCACGACGGGGAATATCTCTTAACTAACAAACTCGTTTATCGTTTCGGTAAACCACAAAGGGGAGACATTATTGTTTTTAAACCACCTGTCGCTCAGGAAGAAGAATATATCAAGCGGATAATTGGCTTACCAGAAGATGTGATATCTATCCATGACGGCAGATTTTACATCAATGGTATAGTCCTGCAAGAAGACTATCTTCCACAAGAAATTGTTACCAAAGGTAAAGTTTTTTTAGAGAACAACGCGGAAAAGACAATTCCGCAGGGGAAATACTTCGTTGTTGGCGACAACCGCGAGTACTCATCCGACTCTCGTTATTGGGGTTTTATAAATAAAAGTGACATTAACGGCAAAGCCTGGTTCATTTACTGGCCGCCAAAATCAATGGGGTTTATAAAACACGGAACTTTCACTTCGTAGGTGGCGTGACCTTTATTATTGCTTTATAAAGTTTTTGTAGTCTGTTTTCAGTTTCCTCCAAATTGCCTTTAAAAATAAATTGGACACGCGTTTCTCGTTGGGATCGTATAAGCTTCACAGAAGATATTTTTTTCTTCTTGGTATTGTCATTTTGAAACATCACAAAGCGTTGTGACATCTCGTCTTGCATTCTGTCGATATCATCAGATACGATGCGCATGATCACCCTACTTGCGCTTGTTCTATTCATGTCCTGGTTCGACTTCGCTTTCATACGTCTCGCCAACTCTTCCGCACGTCTAACTGATCCTGATTCTTTGAGAATTATTTTGTATGCCTCGACCATCAAGTCGGGATCATCAATTGCTGCAAGTGCTCGTGCATGTCCTTCTGAAATCAGACCAGACAAAAGCCCATCTTTTAAGGCGTCTGGAAGCGTTAATAGTCTAATTGAATTAGAAACATAAGCAACCGACTTTCCGATTCTAACTGCAATTTCCGAAGTTGATAATGAAAACTCCGTCATCAGCCGTTCAAAACCCTTAGCGCGATCCAGTGCGTTCAAATCAATTCTTTGAACATTCTCGACCAATGCCATTTCAAGCATTCCTTTCGGAGAAGTTTCTCGAATTACTGCCGGAACGTGCGTCAACCCCGCAAGTCTAGCTGCCCTCCATCTTCTTTCTCCGGCTATAATCTGATATCCTGCAGGGGTTTTCGCTACGACCAAAGGTTCAAGTATCCCATGCTCCTTAATTGAATCGACAAGGTCGACAAGACTTTCCGGGGTAATTGCCCCCCGAGGTTGTAAGGGATTCGCTTGAAGTTGATCAACTGGAATTTGGACTATTTCGTCGGCCATACTGATTAATAAACTACTTTCTCATGAAACGACACTAACCATTTTCCTGCCCAATCGTGTTTTAAACTTAACGACTCCGCTTTCCATTGCAAACAAAGTATGATCTTTCCCAACAGAAACTGACATTCCAGGCAAATATTTTGTTCCTCGCTGCCGAACAATAACTGCACCGGTTGTAACTTTTTGGCCGTCATGAAGTTTTACACCTAAATACTTAGGCTGCGTTCTCTTTTGTTGTACAAGTTTTCCGCCTTGTTTTTTCTTTGACATACTTTTCTATTCTATATCTGTATGAATATATTAACTTAGAAAAAAGTTAATTATCAACTATTTTAAAAAGGAAAAAATGAATATCTAGACTATAGTCAATATTTTCACGCTTGTCAAGAGTATGCAGTATGTTATAAAAGTATATAGTTATAAAGATATTTTCTCAATTACAATCGGAGTATACTGGGGTCGAAAGCCGAGATGTTTTCGATATCTCGATTTTGCCTTGTATTTTAGGATATCAATTTTTTTACCTTTTACGACTTCTTCTTTTTTAAAACTTACTTTCGCCCTGCTTACATATGGTTTCCCGATAATTGTCTCGTCTCCGTCCCGAACAAGAAGTGTGTCTATTTTTTCTTCGTTTAACTTATCAACAAGTAAACGTTCTCCCTCAACAACTTTGTGCTGCTTGCCAGAAATTTTGATTACTGCGTATTTCATATCATGCTATTTTACGCGTATTTGTTAATTATCTCAAGACTTTCTTTACACTTTTCCCGCTCATGATAAGTGACAGCGTTATGAAAGAGGAAAGCAGCGACGACCCGCCCGCGGAGACCAAAGGTAAGGGTATACCTGTTATCGGAAGTAACCCCAAGTTCATCCCAACATTAATTACTGTCTCACCAATCAAAACAACAACTGAACCAATTGCAAACAGAGTATAAGCTTCGTCGTCAGAGTTGCAAGCAAGTGAAATTATCCGAAAATACAAAATAAAAAGTGCGGCTAAAACAATCGACGCGCCTACAAAACCCAATTCTTCAGAAATTCCAGCGAAGACAAAATCCGTATGTTTTTCTGGTAAGTACCGTAGCTGAGTCTGGAACCCCTTCTTAAAACCTCTTCCAAGCAGTCCTCCGGAACCTGTTGAGATGATTGATTGAATTGTGTTGTAACCAGATCCCGACGGATCCGACTCGTAGATAAAAAAGTTTGATATACGTTCTCTTTGATAAGGTTTAAAAAAAGTCCACACTAAGGGAACTCCCAAAAGGACAATAAATAAAATTGCAATAAAACTTTTTCCGCGCAGCAATTTAAAGGCAAATATTACGGAAATACCAATCGTCGTCAAAAGTGCAACCCCGAATGAAGGTTGAATCGCAATCAACAAAACGGGAAGCATCGCAAGTAAACCAAGTTTTGCAATTTTTGCAATACTCTTTCTGACACCAGAAAGCCTCTGCGCAAAAAACAAAAGCAAAAACGGTCTGACAACTTCAGAGGCTTGAAAAGAATAGTCTCCCAAAGGAATCCACCTAACAGCGCCTCTCGTTACCCGCCCAATTACTAAGGTTAATACGAGAAGTACAATAGAAAAAACGTACAGATGGGTTGTAAAATACTTCACGATATCAAACCCAAATAGATAGAGTAGATAAAAAACACTTAAAGCCACCAAAATGTAGATGTAGTACTGCGGAAATAGATCTGGGGAAAGTGAATTCAGGATGAAGACACCAGTCGTTAAAAGGACTAAGGCGCAAAAAATTACAATCGGCTCCTGTAAAAAGGGTTTTGGAAAAAACTTCACGAAATTATTTACTTTTCAACTTTGAACTCATCGCCAGAGACTAATTCGGTGGCAAGGGTTTTCTCTTTGATAAAAGCAAGAAGTTTTTTGTCGCTCGGCAGCCAATCGGAAATAACCTCGACCTTTTCATTAAGCTTCACGCCAAGAACTTTTCGCGCGTTTTGGATCTTTCGAACAAGTTTTCTTGTCTTTGCCTGCTCCTCCAACTCGGGAGTAATTTTTTCGTTGAGGGTAACCTGGTAAACCGCACCCTTTTTTACCCAGTTAAGGCTGAGCAAATTAGTCTCTTCAAGCAAAATCTGTAGATATCGGCTATCAGGTTTTTGGGAAGGTCCGTAAATCTCTGCTCCCAAAAGCGGTTGACTGATTGCAATATTTTTTTTCTTTCTTTCTGAGTGGATTGCCTCGGCAGCTTTGCGGACAACAGACATCTGCTCTGTCATAAAAATGTCGATCTCATAGTGAAAATCCGGCCAGTCTTCTAAGTGGACGCTTTCGTTTTTTGTCAAATTCGTGTAAATAAGTTCTGATAAAAAAGGTAAAAGCGGCGCAAGCATTTTCGACAGTGTCAGAAGGATTGTATATGAAACGTCATAAAAAGTTTTTTTATCATTAAGATCCGAGGCAGCGATACCAACCCGACTTCGAGATCTTCTAATATACCAATTCGAGAAGTCGTTAACAAAATCTTCTATTTTCAACGCTGCCGACGCGCTGTTGTATTCCGCCAACATCGTATCAACACCAGTCAACGTTTCCTTAAGCCTAGTCAGTATCCACTTGTCAAGAATTGTTAAACTACCAGTTTTGAAATCAACACTTTTGGTCGGAGCATAGAGATCTAAGTTGGCATATGTCACAAAAAAGTTATAGCTGTTCCACAACTTCAAATAAAACCTTCTTCTAACTTCATCGGCATTTTTATAACCAAAAAGTAAATTATCCGCCGGGTTGGCACAAACAAACATCCAGCGCATAACATCGGCGCCAATTTTTTCGGCTCCATCATTAAATTCAATCGAGTTCCCCCAACTTTTATGCATCGGCCTACCGTCTTCGGCAACCAAAGTGGCAAAACCAAACACTGTTTTGTAGGGAATTTTGTTCTCTAAGATTGTGCTCATTGCGAGAACCGAGTAAAACCAATTTTTGAATTGACCAGGAAAACTTTCAGTAATGAAGTCTGCTGGAAACCAACGGTGGAATTCCTCCTTATCTGTAATATAAAGTGGTTTTGATCGATTGTTAGAAGAGATTGTCGAGAATGGAACTATACCCGCGTCCAACCATGGATTACCAACATCGGAAATCCTACTGATAGTTTTTCCACACTTGCCACATTTGATCTTAACTTTATCGATAAAAGGCTTGTGTGGAGTGTGCCCTTCAAACACGTTCCAGCCTTCTACAGCTTTTTGCCTCAGTTCGTCAAAGCCACCGACAACCTCAAAATTACCGCAATCACATTCCCAAATTGGCAAAGCTAAACCCCAATAGCGATTTTTTTTCGAAATCAACCAGTCGTGCATGTTCGACAGCCAGTCCAATTCCCTTTTCAAACCAAACTCGGGGATCCAACTAATCGCCTTCGCGTTTTTTTTCATCTTTTCCCTGACTGGTTCGATGGCGATATACCATTCGTCGGTTAATTTCCACACCAGTTCACTTTTACAGCGCCAACACGCTGGGTATCTATGACGGTAATTTTCTAACTTAAACAAAAACAGACCATCTTTCTTTGTTTTCAAAATATCAAAAATTAATTCAGGGTTTTGCTTTGCATTTTTTCCAGAAAGATCGCCAAAACCTTCAATATAATCCGCATTGTCTTTAATTGCAGGCATAATCGGAAGACCGATCTTCTTACCAAGCCTATGATCCTCAGCTCCGGTTCCCGTTGAGGTATGCACAAGCCCTGTTCCTTCTTCTTCGGTAATAGGCATAATCATTGAGTCTGTTATAACTACAGTATGAAACAGTTTATCTTTAGAAAGTGCTTTATTTGACTGAAGATCGTCAAACGCAGATGTGTAAGCAAACCCATCCAAATCAGTACCCTTAACTGTTTTTAAAATCTTGTAGTCTCTAATAAATATTTTCTGAACAAGTTTATTCATCACCCAGTAATATTTACCTTCAAAATCAACCAATGAATAATTATTTTCTCCATCAACTGAAACTGCGATATTTGCAGGGATAGTCCATGGTGTAGTTGTCCAGACCAGTAAAAATTCATTTTTCCGACCAGTTATCGGCAGTCGAAAGTAGATAGAGGTGTGTTCGACGTCTTTATAGTCTTCGGTAAGTATCTCATGTTCTGAAATTGCGGTTTCGCAACGGTAACACCAGGGAACAACGTCTATCCCTTTGTAGATTAAATTCTTTTGCTTACATTCTTTGAGAAAATGCCAAATCATGTAATTGTTGTCATCACTCATTGTGTAGTAGGAATTGTCCCAATCCATAAAATTACCCAACCTGATTGTTTGTTGTGTTTGCATGGCTGAATATTTATTGACTCGCTTTTTACATTTATTGATGAAATTCGCCACCCCGTACTTATCGATATCCTTTTTACTTTTAAAACCAAGTTCTTTTTCAACTTCCACCTCAACCCAAAGACCCTGGCAGTCAAAGCCATTTTGAAATCGTTGCTTGAATCCCTTCATATTTTTGTATCTCTGAAAAAGGTCTTTGTAAGTTCTACCCCAAGCATGATGGACACCCATCGGGTTATTTGCCGTAATTGGACCATCTAAAAAGGAAAAAAACTCTTTCGCAGATTTGTTTTTATCTAAATATTTTTTTACGACACCGTCTTGGTACCAATGTTTAATCAATTTTTTTTCTTCTTCAACAAAATTGCAATTTGTCGAAATATCTTCAAAACGAGGTTTATTGCTCATCATGGGGAAATTTTACAACAATTTTCTTCCTATTTGAATAAGGTCAAGTCTTTTAATGACATCCTCCCCGCCTTAATAGGTGGGGTGTCCCCAAGGAGGATGACATAAAAGCAAAGCTTGACTCCGCTTACGCATTTTCAGAGTTCAATCCTGCCCGCTAGCTTGCGCAGCTAAGCAGGCGGTTCATCCCCACCCTGAAGGGTGGGGTTTTCTTGAACGTTGTTATAAAATGACGGTTTTTTCTCTCTCGAAGACAATAGATTTCACAAAGCCCGAAGATGAAAGGTCAGACAATTAATTTACTTTCAGAACTCATCCTTGCTTTATCCTTCTTAAAAATGCAGGAATCTCAAACTTTTTACCGAACTCATCAATTTCATCATCAGCCTCAACACTTTCTTCAAACGAGCGGCTATCTGTCTGAGTTATCTCTTCACCTTTTTGCTCTTCTCCTCTTTCGCTGACAACGCCCTGAAATTGCGGCTCAGTTTTCTGACTCATTTTCGCAAGTCTCGATTTTGCTTCATCAAAACCGGTCGCGACAACTGTAATTCTTACTTGGTCGGCCATATCATTTTTAATCACCGCTCCAAAGATAATATTAGCGTCGGGTTCTGCTGAAGATGATATTACTCTTGCCGCCTCATCAACCTCAAACATTGTGAGATCGGGTCCACCCGTGATATTAAAAAGTACCCCAGTTGCACCTTCAATTGACAGATCAAGCAGTGGAGAGGCAATTGCCGCCCTTGCCGCCATTTGCGCCCGATTCTCACCAACGCCCGTCCCGATTCCCAAAAGCGCGGAGCCCGCCTCTTTCATAATAGTCTTCACATCGGCAAAATCGACGTTAACAAGTCCGGGAACCGTAATTATCTCTGAAATTCCGCCAACAGCTTGTGCCAAAACAGAATCAACAATTCTGAAGGCGTCAACAAGTGTCATCTTCCGATCAATTACATCCATTAATCTCTGGTTAGGAATAACGATTAATGTATCGACCTCGTTTCTTAACTTGTCAACACCGTCATCCGCAACAACAGCGCGTCTTGTACCCTCAAAATGAAAAGGACGCGTAACAACCGCTACAGTCAAGGCACCAGACTCTTTGGCTAAGCGGGCGATTGTTGGCGCCGCTCCCGTTCCCGTACCCCCTCCCATTCCAGCTGTAACAAACACCATGTCGGAATCAATCATGAGCTCTTTGAGTTTCTCCTGAGATTCCTCCGCCGCCTGCGTCCCGATTTCCGGGTTACCACCAACACCTAGACCCTTAGTTATTTTTTCGCCTATCTGAATTTTCGTTGAAGCTTTATTTGCTAAAAGTACCTGCGCATCGGTATTAACAGCAATGAATTCAACACCGCTGATGTTGCCGCTCTCGACCATCGAACTAACAGCATTTCCCCCTCCTCCACCAACTCCGATAACTTTTATTTTTGCGATTCTACCTGAATCCGGTTTTACTAATGCCATATATCTATTTCCGTGATTTTATTATGGGGCAATGTAAAAAACAACTCGCAGTCCAAATATGACAACAATGCATATTTTAAAAATTTGCAATTTTTTTAGCAAATAAAAGCTTTCGGTCTGTAGTTATTTAGTTACCCCCAAATTAGAAATATCTTGTGAGTTAAGTTAATTCAGGGCAGGAGATCTTTAAAAATTTTTGCTAGTTTTGCAAGTATTCCTATAGTTGGTAGTTTTAACCTTTTTGATATACTTGTCAAGTGATCTTTAGGTTCCTTTTTTGAAGCATTTATCAGTACTCCGATAGGAACAGAAAAAGAAGTATTAAGGATTTCATCAACCAAACCTTCAACGCCATGTGGCTTTCCGATTCGTACGGGTAAAGAAAGGAGTCTCTTGCCCGATTCTTCAACTCCATAAACTTGCGCTCCTCCACCTGTAATAATCGCACCTGAAGGAATTTTATTAATCAACTTTTCTTTCTCAAGTTGTGTCTTGACCATTGAAAATATTTCATTCAGCCTGGGGCGGATTATTCCCTCTAATACAGTTTTTCTGGAAACTT
Source organism: Candidatus Woesebacteria bacterium GW2011_GWA1_39_21 (assembly GCA_000993685.1). Classification (GTDB taxonomy): domain Bacteria; phylum Patescibacteriota; class Microgenomatia; order UBA8517; family UBA8517; genus GWB1-38-13. The sequence continues at coordinate 63,365 of LBWP01000003.1, read as the reverse complement.
TTTTGTCTTCACCGGCGTCATACTTGGTCAGATCAAGATATTCTTCAGCTTCCGTACCTTTTTTTTCACGAAGTGGATTGAGGGATAATTTGATTTTTTCAGCAGCCTCCAAGGAGACCCGCAGCCCAGTCGCCAAATCTTTTGTAACATTGCGTGAACCAATTGGAAGAACATAAGAATATGTTAACGAACCCTCTTCGTAAACCGCAATTGAAGTCGTTCCTGCACCGATATCAATCATCACACAACCAAGCTCCTTTTCTGTCTTCGTCAAAACCGCATCTGAAGAGGCGATACCGGAATATATAAACTCTTCCACTTTTATCCCAACCTCATCCAACACTTTTTCAATATTTTTAACTGCAGAGGAAGAAGCAGTGATCAAGTGAGCCTCAGCTTCCAAACGGACACCCTCCATTCTTAAGGGATCTTTAATACCAGAGTCACCATCCACTATAAACTCTTTAGGAATAACGTGTATCAGTACACGCGACGGCGGCAAAGAAACGGCCGAAGCGGCATCGATTACTCGATTAATGTCTGCTTGTGTAATCTCTCCTTCAGGGTTTGAAATTGCAACTACCCCATGTGAGTTCTGTGAGAGAATATGCGCACCACCTAAAGCAAGATATGCTTTGGTGACGTTGTGGCCAGCCATTCTTTCTGCAGACTCTACCGACTCGATCACAGCATCAACTGCTTCTTCTAAATTTACAATTTGACCTTTTTTAATTCCTCTGCCTTCACCCGACTCGCTCGCCGCAACTCCAATGACATTAATCACTTTTGATAAATCAGTTAGTTCTGTCTGAACATTAGCTATCAACGTTGTAACTTTTTCTGATCCTATATCAATGGCAGCAATTATTGTCGATCTAGATTTCATCATATAGCTCTAATTATCGGATTGTTAAAACGAAAATCTACCTCTGACACACTCGTGTAGCCTTTATTAATTATATACTCTTTAATAATATCAAACTGTGACGCAATGTAATAGGCCTTTCCCGCACTCAATTCCAAATCAGTGTTGTATAAAAAAAACATTTTCACTCCGTCCCGGAATTGAACCTTCATCGCATCTCCCTCGATCTTCGCTTCGCCAATACCGGGTAGATCACGAAGTTCATAAAACAGCTTTTGAAACTGCAACTCTTTATACTCTAATCTATCTCCTTTCTGATAATCAACACCTTCTTCGGATACACAATTCGTTTTTTTAGCGCTATCAATTTTTATCACAACAGCTTCCTCGTCAGTGTAATAACTTTTGTCACCAGAACTTAAACAATACTTAGCGTTTCGCTCTTGAATGCGAACAATAAACGTACCATCAAGCATAAATTGAATAGAGTATTTTTTTACCAACGGTTCAACGCTCAAGTAGTTGCGAATCTCATTTTGTGTTGAGAAGATCTTGTCTTTACGAATCTTGTCCAAACCCACACCTAAATCCGAACTGCATTTTGTATACTGGCTCACACATTCAATTTTTTTTATTTTTAGGAATGAGTAGGATAAAAAAGACCCGGCCAAAAAGACCACAACTGCAAGAATTCTAAAAAACCAATGCATACTCGGAAATAATTTTACACAATTTTTCTGCAGCCTTACTATCATCAATTTTTGGTTTTTGGTAAGATTTTACAATTTTATCCCACTTTCGCGACAGCCCGAGAATTTCCACATAAAGCCGCTTGGGATCTAAATCTTTTTCATCAAGCACCCTTGACAGACCTAAATCCTCTGCGTATTTCGCATTCTTTCTTTGCTCGTCATTATAGGCAAAAGGCAGGGGAATAAAAATCGACGGTATGCCAATTTGCAACGCTTCGGAAACAATGTTTGCACCGGACCTTGAAACGAGAATATCACTGTCGCGTAAATATTTGTACCAATTCCACATCTCAACCTTTGGGAAAGGGTGATATCTATTTCGACTTTTTCTGTCTAATGTTAACAAAAACTTTTTAATATCCGGAAAATCAACGTCACCAGTCTGATGATAGACAACAAAATCATGAAGAAGTTCGGGAAGAATTGTTATCGCAAGGCGGTTAAGCGAAATCGAACCTCGCGAACCACCGGCAATAAAGATAGCACTTGTTCTTTTTGCATACTTTTTGTTTTTGCAAGTTATGACCTCTTTTGAGATTGGGTTTCCAACCACTTCGGATTTGTTTTTTGGAAAATACCTGAGACTATCATCCCGCGAAAGGGCAATCTTCTTTGCGAAGGGCACAGATGCTAAATTAGACCTGCCTGCTGATGTTGTTTGATCATGAATGATAACAGGTATGCGCAGTAACCAGCCAATCACAACGATCGGAAAAGCGGAAAAACCTCCAAATGAAAGAATTGCGTTCGGTCTTTCTGAAAGAAGAATGAAAAGTGCATGGGCAAACCCGATCGGTATTTTCAAAAGTGACGGAAGCGTCCAAAGTGTAAATTTCCTTTGCAATCTTCCACTGACAATTGGGATAAATTTTATCCCGATTTTTGGCATGTAGGCGTTTTCAATTGTGGAGGACTTGCGACCCTCCATGGCGCTTGAAGATCCCACAAAGACAATCCCCCAATTGGGATTTTGTATTTTGAACTCCTCAATTGTCGCATACGCCGTTGAACCAGCGTGTCCCGCTGCAATCAACAGTTTACCATTCATACCTTTGCGAATACTTTAACACCGAATTAAAAATTGCAAAAGCAGTTAACATTGTGAGCAATGTAGATCCCCCGTAAGAAATAAATGGAAGCGGAACACCAGTAAACGGTAGGAGTGAAGACACCGACCCAAGGTTAATAAACGCCTGACCGGTAAACCATGATGAAATGCCAATCGCAAGGACTATTAAAAAATCATCTTTTACTTTTTTCAAACTAGTTGCCATCCGAAGTGAAATAAAGATATAAATACCAAGTATAATTGAAACACCTAGAAAACCGGTCTCCTCAGCTACAATCGCCATAATTGAATCCGTTGTTGCCTCCGGCAAAAATAAATATTTTTGTTTAGATTGCCCGATACCAGAACCACTAACACCACCAATCGCCAATGAATATAAAATCTGTTTTATATGGTAGTTGTCACTTTGGTCGCTTGTTATCGGGTTCAAAAAGGCCTGCAACCTCTCCCTTCTGTAGTCTGACATGATAATCAATAGAAATACAACAACGATAGCGCAAATTCCGATTATTAGTATTTTACGTAAGTCGACACCCGAAAAAACAAGCTGTGAAAAAGCAATTATCCCAATAACAATCGTTGTACCCAAATCCGGCTGCAACATCACTAGTGACGAAGTCAGAATTATCGGAAGAAGAAACGATATTAACTTTCTCTTGTTAGCCGCAAGTTTTGCAAGATATATGCAAAGTGCCAATTTTGCAAATTCAGACGGTTGAAACCCAAAAAAACCAAGATTTAGCCAACGACGTGCACCCAACGTTTTGGCGCTGATTCCAGGAATCAAAACCAATATTAGAAAAATTATCGAGAGAAGATAGATGTAGAGAGCGAACTTGCTCCAGATAGTCACATTAATTTGCGAGATAATCAAAAAAACAAAAAGTCCCACAATCACCCAAACCAATTGTTGTTTAACAAAATAAAAACGATCAGAAAAAATTTCCATCGCCCGTGGCGCGGAGACATCCATAATCGCAAACAATCCGATTAAAATAAGTACCAAAAGCGGAATAAACAATCTGTAGTCAATAAAGAAAAACAAATGTTTTGCAGAAGCTTTCTTTCTCTTCATAAATATAAAAAAAGGTCATATCATCGACAGCCAAAGTCCGAAAATTGCCAGAACAATACCAACGAGCCAAGCACGAAAAACAATCTTCGGCTCTTCCCAACCACGTAAAAGGAAACTGTTATGTAAGGGTGCAAGCGGCAGTAAAGGCCTTTTTAAAAATTTCCAGCCGACAATCTGGACAAATGATGATACGAGCTCGATGATAAATACTCCACCAACGATCGTCAGTGCAACAATACTCCCAGTAAGCAAACCAACAACGGCGAGCGTTGCTCCAAAAGACAACGCGCCGGCATCGCCCAAAAATATTCTCGCTGGCCAAACGTTAAAATACAGAAAAGCGAATAACGATCCCAAAAGTAGTGCTATGAACAACGAAAGCGGTGTGTCCAAAGAAGCAGAAGAAATTATTCCAAACGCTACAAGACAAATTAAAAACAATCCGCTCGATAAACCATCCAACCCGTCGGTAATGTTAAAAGCGTTGGTGAAAGTAACGATGACAAATGCAGAAAAGAAAAGATAAAAAAAACCGAGATTGATGTTGACGTTAACAAAGGGCAAATGGAGAAAGTGAATTCCCAACTTGTAATACAAAATTGCGCCGACAATAAACGCTAACACCCATTGCAAAATAAATTTTGTTTTCCGAGTCATTCCAAACCATAACCCAAGTACCCCCGGTTTAGGTTTTGAAAACATCTTCATCAAGTCATCCGATAACCCCAAAAGCCCGAACGACAAAAAGGTAAAGAAGATTGCAAATAGCTCCCACTTAAAATCATGGGAGCTTCGGATATAAACTCCCATGTGTGAGGCAAACGGAAACAATAGGTAGAACAAAAGAAGCACAACGAGAATTATTAACACTCCACCGCCAACAGGAGTCCCTGCTTTGACATCGTGATACTCATCAAAAATCGGCACCTTACCCCTTCTTGGCGCTTCTTTTCTACGCGTTAAATGTAGTCGGTAAAGAAGATTGATATAGGGAATGATTAGAATGCTCGTTACAAAAAATGAAAACAATATCAGTCCTAACGCCAAGGGCAGTACGTTTGGCAAAGTCATAAGTAGTATTAAGTATTATAACGCCTATAATTTTCGCTTACAATCTCCTCATAATTCTTCTACCTGTTTCAAAGACATGAGTAAAAAAATATAAGGGCGAAACCGGAAGATCGTATGCATGTAGCCAATCAATTCTATTACCCCCAAATCCTGTTTTAAAAAGCGTTACTCCAGCGAATCTATGTTTTGGACTATCGTTTGGAGCAATTCCCCAAAAGTTATAAAACTTCATGCCTTTTTCCCTTGCAGATTGAATTATCTTCCACTGTAAAAAATACGAAAATGGGATTTCTCTAAAGTCTGATGTCGAGCCGCTGTGATGATAGTACGCATATCTTCCATAAAAGATGATTATTGCTGCTGCCAGGTTGTATTCACCTTTCCCACAAACAACCAATTCCGCTTGGCCATCCTTCGCAAAAGTAGCCAGTTGTGCCGTAAAAAGCGAGTTTGAAAAACCCTTAAACTTATGCCTTTTCACTGTTTCACCCTGAAGTTTATCCAATATTTCAGTTTTGTCAGGAACACTATAAACCTTCACGCTAAGATTCATGTCCAAACTTTTTTTAATTAGATATCTTGTTGTCTTTCTCATACCTGAAAGCAGTTCATCGTCGTTTCGATCTATTTCCAAAACCCACGTGTTTTCAGCATGAAGGTGCATCGGTGCCGGCAACAAACCTAAACTACTAAATAATTTTCGATTTTTTTGATTATCGAAGAGTTCCGGCCTTATACGCACAAACCAAACTTTTTGTTTTACTGCATAACTTTTTATCGTCTTCAAAAAGAATGAAACTAGTCTTTTGTTTTCCCAATCAAAAAGTGGTCCACCGGGAATTAAAAAATGCGGCCCTCTTTTTGCTTTTTCTTCTATTACCAAACACACACCAACAAGTTTTTTGTCTTTAGTAAATCCAAGTCTGAAGATTTTCTTCCCCAAAATTTTATTTGTCTCCCCCCAATTCCAAGATTGCAGAAATGACTTAGGGTCATTTTGTAAAACAAACTTCTCCCACAAATTTTTGCTACTAATTTCTTTTACTTCGTACTTTCCCATAATTTCAAAACTGAAACAACATTTTCAACGTCAGAATTTTCCATCAATGGGTATGTTGGTAAATTAAGTAAACACCCTGCATACATCTCGGCCGCCGGGCAACTTCCTTTTCTATAACCGATAACTTCTAGATCTAACGCTGGTGTTACAACTTTATTGTACCAATCACCCAATAAAATATTCTGACGTTTAGCAAATTCTATTATTTCCTTTGACTTTAACTCGTGAATAGGAACACGAAGCCAAATTGCCCCTTCGACACCGCTTGGACATCGGAAATTAGTTCCTTCCAACATTTTTAAATAACTATTATGAAAACCAATCCTTCTTTTGTTAAATTTATCGAGTTTATTAAACTGGTGTAAAGCCAACACAGCCAAAGCACCCGGCATTTTCGAGGGAAAAAGTTCTGGTTTTTTACCTCTTTTTTCCTTTTCGTAAACAGCTTTGTCTAAAATCCTTAACTTCTGAGAAACAAACAAAAGCATTTTTCCAATTGAGTATTTTCTAAAACCCAAAAAATATGAAGGTTTAATAAACGAAAAAAGTATTGGGTGTAGTAGTTGACGTATCACCCAAGATTTTGGCGGTTCTGCCAAATTGTCCCTTAACAATCTGAGTTTTTTATAATAATTTTGGTTAGATGTCAGTATCATTCCACCAAACACCGATGAAATTACCTTATCTCTTCCAAAACTAAAAAAGGAAATATCTCCAAAAGTTCCTAATTTTTTACCATTATATTTACCCCCCATCGAAACCGCGCAGTCTTCAATGACTGAAATATTATGCTTCTTTGCCACTCTTGCAATTTCTTCAACTTTCGCGGGTACACCAAAAGAATGCTGAACAATAACACACCTTACATCGCCGTTTAACTTTTTCTCAAGGTCCCCAACATCCATGTTGTAGGAATCATCAACATCAACGTATAGTGGCAACGCATCGTTCCATAAAATAGGATTTGAAACAGCGATACAAGTAAGCGCCTGTATTGCTACAAAGTCACCTTTTCTTATATCCATCGCTTTTAAAATGAGAAACTCCGCCGACCTTCCGCTATTTACAGCAAGGGCTTTATAATTTTTTCCAAAATACGAGGCAAATTTATTTTCGAAGTCAGAAACAGCTTTTTCATCAAACCATTTCCACGGCGAAAGTAGCACACGTAAAGACAATAAAATATCATCCTTCTCTGTATTTGGTGAAATCGAAATTACAACAGGCTTCATAAACTTTTAACTACATCCATAATCGCCGAGGGTTGTCTTCCTTCAAGTAAAATTACATCGCTGTCGTCAATAGACTTCAGAAACATTTTTTTCAAAATTTGGAGATTGGCTTCATACTTAATTTTGCTCTTGTCTGCCATGCCATTTAAAATATATAAAGCGTTATCTTTATTTGTAACTATAACTTTATCGATTAATTCGGACATCTTCACTCCCAAATCTTCATGTATTTTTTGAGAAAACTCTCCGAGCTCTATTATTCCGCTACTTATCACAACCTTCTTTTTATTTTTAAAAAATGACAAATAGTCAAGCGCTGCAGTGAAACTTTTTTGCGAGCTGTTATAACTATCGTTTATTATTATGGCACCAGTCACTGTTTTGATAAGAGACATCGTACCTTCGGGAGTTATAAGCGAAGACATGGCTTTCTCAATTTCTACCCACGACAAACCTAAAATCCTTGAGATTAATATCGCACAACTTATATTTTCAATAAAATGTACCCCCGTTGTTTTTACTGTGAACTTATTGTTAACTTGTTTCCCGTTTTCCAGCACACTAAACTGCACCTCATTCAGAGATTGAAAATTGCAAATCCTTCATTTTTCAAGCTATCAACGATTTCAAATTTCGCATCCTTAAGATTATTCATTGAGCCGAAAAGATCAACATGTTGTGGTTCGATTCCCGTAATAATTGCCATTTTAGGTTTAACCACCTCAGCAAGTTCTTTAATTTCTCCCTTTTTGTACGCACCTATTTCACAAACGAAGTATCTTGTATCGTTAGTTAACTTGTTATTAATTGTCCGAACAACTCCAAAAAAAGTATTTTCACTTTTTTCCGTTTTTTGAGTTTTGTATTTTTGTGACAGAAAATGTGTAACAAAATCTTTTGTTGTAGTCTTCCCGTAACTTCCAGTTATTGCAATTACAAACGGATTAACTTTTCTTAATTTTTCAACGGCTTCCAGTTTTTCCTTCAACTTGGTTTTCCTCGTTAAATAGCTAGTTACAACTACGCCACATACAGTGCCAATAGGCAGCAGAAATTCACCTAAAATAATTCCGAGATTTAACGGCAGAATTAGTGGCATCAAGAGAGGCAAAAAAGAAAATAATAAAATAATTTGCATTCTTTTTGTCAGAACTGGTTTTCGAAAACCAATGGCTTTACTTTTAAAAATAATTATCATCAACAAAATAGTGAGGTATGGGACAGTAAACGGCACTAAAAACTTCGACAAAAATCCCAACGGTAACGACACGCTTTTAAGTAAGAAAAAGTAGAAAAATAATTTACTCTTACCATCAGAGGTTTTAAAAAATGACCATAAGCGATCGAATCTGTATTCCTTAACCTGAACCCAATAAGTCCACACCAAAACCTGTAACACACAAGTTAATAACCACAAAAGGTAGATAATCAAAAAATAAAGTATTAAGACAAATTCTGATACCATATTTCAATTTTTTTGGATATTTCTTCAGGTTCAACATAGGGCAGCGTATGTCCGTCGTTTGTATAGCTGACAAGCTCACTGTCTTTTATGCTCCTGTTCAAATATAAAGCATCTTTATACGGAGTCATCTTATCATTTTTCCCCCACAAGATCAGTGTCGGGGTCTTAATTGTTTTAGCTAATTTTCTCAAATCTTCTGAGGCTACGTTTTTAAATGTCTCTTTAACATATCCCGAGGTCTTCTCATAATCATGCTCTCTGGCAGCTTTGTACAAAATTTTTCTAAAACGGTCGGCTAGCGGTTTATGGAAAAGAAACACCCTGCCTGTTTTTGCAAGCATGTAAAATACCGCTCTTTTGATAAATTTTCCTCTCGATATTCCTCCCGACGCACAAAGAATCAAACCAGACAAATTTTGATCAGAAAGTGAAAGCTTAATAGCAATTCGCCCGCCAAAAGAGTGACCAAAAACAAAATACTTCTTTCCGGCAAATCTTTTTGCAGATTCATTCACAACCTGTAAAACATAATCTTCCAAGTTGTAAGCTCTGGTTAGTTCTCCACCGCCAAACCCAGGCAATTTAGGAAAAAAAACGTTCCATCTTTTATTCCTTAATTCTGATACAAGCGGAGCTAATCTTTGTCGATGTGCCCCCCATCCGTGAAGAACTACTATATTTTTGTCTATCATGTTTATATTAAATTTCTCTTCAAAGCCGGGGACTACGCGTCCGTGGTTGAAGAAAAAACCTTCTTGTCGACACAAGATCTTGGGCTTAACTGTCAGTATTGGTTTATTTTAACATCTTTTCGCGTCCCCTCATAAATTACTTGAATATGTGGTATTATCTACTAATTGTTTAAGGGGGGGTGATACTTATGACAGGCGAGGCACTTGCTCAAACCAAACCCATTTCATTAGAAAATTCTAAAACTCTTATCGAACCAGATGTCCAAGTACAAACGCTTCAAAAAGAATTAGGCAAACTACCCAAAAAAGAGAAGTAAGGGTGCAAATATATTAAAGGCTGCAGAAGCAGCCGGACTTAGGAGGATAGATTGATTGTTATTTTAACTTAATCTACCTATATAATAATCTGTAGTTGTTAGAACATGTTAAATGAGTGTGCCAATTTATAACAGCGTTCAAGAAAACCCCACCCTTCAGGGTGGGGATGAATTGAACTCTGATATGTCATCCTCCTTGGAGAAACCCCGCCTTTTAAGGCGGGGAGGATGTCATTATATAAATGGAAATTATTTGCCTGAAAGTAAGGCGGTAATTAGTGTTTTAGATATCGGACTGCTTCGCGGCTTTGGCGTTTTTGATTTTCTTGTCACTTATAATAATCGGCCATTTCTTATCGACCGGCACATTGACCGACTTTTTAATTCTGCAAAGATATTGGGTTTAACGATTGGAAAGACAAAAAGAGAAATTGAAAGCATCGTCAACAACACGCTTTCAAAAAACATAAACGGAAAAGAAAAAACAATTCGTATTCTAATAACCGGCGGTGTTGGAAATTCATCGACCGAACCTTCTGCTAAAGCCTCAATTATTGTTATCGTCGAGGACCGTCACTTTTACCCAAATGCGCTTTTTGAAAATGGTGCAAAAGCCCTCTCGTACAAATATTCCCGTCCTTTCCCTGAAATCAAATCTCTCGAATATTCAGTCGCAATTAGGGCGTTAAATTTAGCGAAAAAAAGCGGATGTATTGAAGCAGTTTATTACGACGAAAAATCAGGTAATATTACAGAGGCAACTACAAGTAATGTCTTTATCGTCAAAAATAAGCAAATCTACACGAGCGACAATAAGATTCTTTTCGGTATTACAAGAGACCTGGTCATCAGTCTTTGTCATATAATTTATCCGGTCATAAAAAGACCGATAAAATTATCCGACATCTTTTCTGCCGATGAGGTCTTTTTAACTGCAAGCAACAAAGAGGTCATGCCAGTTGTGAAAGTTGATAAGAAAAAGATAGGTAACGGAAAAGTCGGACACGTCACTAAAGATGTGATACAACTGTTTAGAAATTTCGTAGAAAAAGGTAAGTGGTAATGATTTAGCTTCCAATTAGGTTCATCACGCATTTTTTAAATTGATTTCCACGCTCCTTGTAATTTTCAAACATGTCAAAAGAAGCACATGCAGGCGAGAGCAAAACTACACCACCTTTTTTAGTAACCTCTTTACATTTCTCTAAAATTTGCGACATTCCAGGTTTACCCATCCTTATAATTAAGTTTTCAGATTTATATTTTTTTAACAATTCGTAAAGCTTATCTTCAAGATCACCAATAAGAAGAATATTTTTTAGATTTTTGGTTTTAGATAAATGTTTGGCCATTTGATTAAAATCTAATCCCTTATCATAGCCCCCTATAATCAAAGTCGTCGGTTCAAAAAAAGAATCAACTGCAGCAATTGTTGTTTGAGGGTTTGTTGAAAAAGAGTCGTTGTAATATTTTACACCATCCACCTCACCAACCAGTTCTAGTCTGTGCTCCAAACCCTTAAAGGAAAAAACTGTTTTTTCAATACTCTTTAGATCCGCACCCGCAAGATAAGACGTACAAGCTGCGGCACAAACATTTTCCCAATTATGTTTTCCCCGTAAAAGTAAGTCTTTAGTGTTTCCGATTTTCGACAACTTCCCTTCAATTTTCAGATAAATTACTCCATTCTCAACATACCCGCCAACAACTTTTTCATTTTTACTAAAAAAGTAATTTTTAGAAGGGGAGAGGTCGGCGAAATCTTTTGAGGTTTTGTAGTCAAAATTAATTACTTTAAAGTCGTCTTCATCTTGTTGTTTCACGATATTTTTTTTAGCATCGACATACTCTTTCTGATTTTTATGCCAATCCATGTGGTCGCTTGTAACATTCAAGACAACCGCAATGTCGGGACTTTTTTGCAAATCAATAAGTTGAAATGAAGAAAGTTCTAAAACAACAACTGAGCTCTCCCCAACCTCGTCCAAAACCGATAACGGGGGAGATCCAATATTCCCTGTTAAATATACATTCTTCCCGCTTTTTTTGAGCATCTCATAAATCAAAGTGCACGTTGTCCCCTTCCCTTTCGTACCAGTAACTCCAATACTTACACCGTTAAATTTTTCAAAGAAAAGTTTAATATTGCTCGTAATTACGCTACCTGACTTTTCAGCCGTGATAATTTCCGGCAAAAATCGGTATACCCCAGGCGATCTGAAAATTGTTTTATAAACTGTCAAGCCAGTTTTAAGATAATCCGCTCCTGTAATGAATTTTAAATCTGAAGTATTAATACCGGACAAATCTAAATCGCTCTTTGTTTTTTTGTCAAAGACAGTAATGTCATTTATACCTTTTTTCTGTAGATAATTGATTGTATCTTTCCCTTCAACACCCAAACCCAAAACGGCGATTTTAGATTTCAAAGTCAACATCGATACAAGTATTGTATCATCAGATGTACAATATTATAATTACCTCAAAATAATGAAAATTCTTCATAACTTCTCCTTAAAAAACAAGCACTCGTTTAAGGTCGACGTCAAGGCAAAATGTTTTATCCTTATTAGTAAAATCGAAGATATAGTTAAAGTTCTTCAAAATAAAAAATATAACAATAACCTGCTTGTACTCGGAAGTGGCACTAACACACTTTTTACCAAAGATTACCCAGGGACAATTCTCCAAATCGCGACAAAAGGAATTGCTGTTGTTGATCAGGACGAAAAAGAAATTACAGTCGAAATCCAGGCAGGTGAATCCTGGAGCGGGTTTGTTGCTTGGGCTGTCAACAACGGTTTTTCCGGAGTTGAAAATATGGCTTTGATTCCCGGCACTGTCGGGGCAGGTGCCATCCAAAACATCGCCGCTTATGGTGAAAATTTCGAAGACGTCTTTGTTTCTTTGGAAGTAATCGAAATGGCTTCAGGTAAGACCATTTCCTTCGATAAAAAGGCTTGCAAATTCGGGTACCGGGAAAGTATTTTTAAAAAAGATTATAGAAATAGGTTCATCATTACCAAAGTAAACCTTCGCTTAGCGAAAAATGATGAAATAAATACTTCATACCATTCACGGTATGGGTCACTGGAAGACGAGTTGGCAAAAATTTCAAATCCTCCCTACAACATCAGGGATGCTTCAAAAGCTGTAACACTAATTCGCGAACGGAAATTTCCTGATTGGGAAAAAATAGGAACAGCAGGTAGTTTTTTCTTAAATCCTGTTATAACCAAAAAGGAGCTTGTCGGGATTCAAAAAAAAGTTCCTAATATCCAGTTCTATCCGATAGACAAATTATCATACCCAAAACCCGACGACCCAAAGTTTATATATTCGGATTACGTTAAGATACCCGCCGGGTGGCTTCTGGAAGAATTGGGTTGGAAGGGAAAATGGATCGGAAAAGTGGGAACGTCGCCAAACCAATCTCTTGTTGTCATGACACAAAAAGGAGCAACTGCGCAGGAGATTCTCAAATTTGCCGAAAAAATGAAGTTGGATGTTAAAAAAGCCTACAGCATCGATCTCACGCCCGAGGTAAACATTATTTAACTGGATTTTTCTTCAACAAATCATAGAGGTGAAAAATGTTCCCCGCACCCATTGTTAAAACAATATCCCCCGCCTTAACGTTTGTCTTTACCCAAGCTACTGTAGTTTTTTGATCAGCAACATAATGTGTATTTTTATTATATTTATGTACACCTTCCGTCAACAATTTTGAGGATACCGTTGGATCATATTTTTCTCTCGCAGACGCATAAATATCCATTAATGCAACAACATCAGCATCAGCAAAACTTTGGGCAAATTGTTCGAATAAAGCTTTGGTTCTTGAGTAAGTATGTGGTTGGAAAATAGCTACAATCCTCCTTTTGGGAAACCACTCACGGGCAGCTTGCAATGTCGCCTTTATTTCTGACGGATGATGTGCATAGTCATCATAAAATCTTGCGTTTTTATAAAAAATCATTTCTTCAAATCTGCGCCTGCAGCCCAAATATCGTCGCAATCCCTTTACTAATATTTCCTGCTCAACTCCCAATAAATCCCCTACTGCGAAAGCAGCCACGGCGTTTCTGATATTAAATTCTCCTGGAACATTAATCGTCAAGTTTTCAACAAGTAGGCGTTTCTTTTTTATATAGAGGTCAAAGCTCGTTCTTTGTTCAGCATACTTTACTTTTTTAATTCGGTAGTCAGCACTCTTTTCGAAGCCATAAGTAATTAAATATGCATCTGATTTTTTTGCAACCTCAATCGTATTTTTGTTATCGGCGTCAGCAAGTAAATATCCATACTTTCCAAGTTTATTGAAAAATTGCAAAAACGTTTCTTTGGTTTTTTCAAAATCGGGGTAAATATCTGGATGGTCATATTCAATATTGGTAGCAATGATTACTTTTGGCTTGAGAAGAGAGAATTTCGGTCGGTTATCAACTCCGGGAGAAACGGCGTACTCATCAGCCTCGCAAATAAAAACTCTGCCTTCTTTTACATAGCGTCCGGAAACTCCGAGTGGAAAAATATTGCCCACCCCGACTAAAAAGGATGGGTTTAATCCTGCTGTATCAAGAAGTACTGACAACATCGAACAAGTAGTAGTTTTTCCACCAACCCCGCAAACACAAATTGTTTCCTTCTCGAGGCTTGCCTGTGCCAATGCTTCCGCATACGTTAAAACGGGGATCTTTAATTGTTTTGCCTTTTTGACTTCCTCATTTTCAAGTCCACCATGTGCGGCTGTTGTGACCAAAAGATCAAAACCAAGTTTTACATGTTTTTTACTTATCCCCAAACTCCAACCAATATTTCGCTTTTTCAATATTTCATCGGTAACAAAAGCTTCTGGAACATCGCTGCCAGTAACAAACATTCCCATGTCCTGGTAATATGTCGCGAGTGCGGTCATCCCTACACCTTTAATTCCAGTCAAGTGAACTTTTTTAACTTTATCGGGGCTTCTCATTCTGATTTTATCTGATCGGCTAAGTTTTATTAATTTCCTCATTCATCTTCTTATTTGCATGCTCAAGTTCATCCCATGTATTTATGCCACACCACTGCCTCGAATCGTTCAGACGAAAAACATTAATAAAATCATTCTGCCTTACGGCAATTTCAATCAAGTCAGTAATATAATACTCACCAACCGTACCTTTCTTCACCTTCTTTATATTTTTCAAAAACCATCCCCGATCAAATACATACATTCCAATATTGCATTCTTTAATTTTCTTTTCAGATTCGCTTGCGATTTTCTCCTCAACAATACGAAGCAGTGTTCCGTTAATATCTCGTACCAATCTCCCAATTCCTGTTGGATTTTCCAAAATCGTACTCGTAAAGGTCAACTTTGCCTTGGATTCAAGATGGCTTTGGAAAACCGCGGCAAAAGTTTCTGGTTTATAGAAAGCACTGTCATCGCCGTTAACGACTAAAATAGTTCTTTCACTTTTCAGATTTTTCATTCCTTGCCAAGCAGCATGTCCAGTACCCAAAGCGGTCCTTTGGAATGCATAATTTACAGTCGGGCCAATTTCTTTAATTACATCTGAAGCTCGATATCCAACCACCAAAGTAATGTTTGAAAAACCGGATCTCCTTAGATTAGTCACACAATAACTAACTATTGGTTTTTCCGCAATGTCGAGAATCACTTTTGGGGCTTCTGAGTTTAGACGCTTTCCTTTACCGGCAGCTAAGATAATCGCATTCTTTCCGTACTCAGCTTTTAACACATTCTCAATCGCTATTCTATCCTTCCATAAATGTTCAATTTTCCCATAACACATGCTGTTTTCATGACCCTTTCCACAAATAACAATCGTATCGCCGGTTTGAGCAACACTTTTAATCGAGTAATATATTGCTTCATATCTATCGGGGACAATCAAATATTTCCTTTCAGCATTATCTTTCGAAAAGTAGTCTTTTGCCAACGCTTTCAACGCTCCTCTTTTTATCTGACTACATATTCCATTTACATCCTCGGTTCTGGGGTCTTCCGCCGTAATAATACTTAAATCCGCCAAGCGTCCTGAAATTTTACCCATTTGAAAACGCTTCCTTTTATCCCTTTCACCCGCACAACCAAAAACACAGATTAGTCGTTTTTTTGTCATTTTCTTTAAAAGAAGTAGTAAGTTTTCAAGCGAATCTGGAGTATGCGCAAAATCAATATAAATATTAATTCCCAATTCATTATTCACTTTCTCCAAGCGCCCTTCCGGAGGTTGAAAATCCTCTAACGCACGCATTGACGCTTTCAATCCTATTCCTTCCAGCTGTGCAACACAAACCGCAGCTAAAACATTGTATAAATTATATTTTCCCAAAAGCTTAATTCTTCCCCTGTACACTTTCGCATCTTTGACTACTCCATAATCCATATAGTCTTCTGTCATCCGATGTATTTTTCCAACAATGTCTGCATCTGCATTTAGTGAGTAGCTTGCCATCTTTTTGTCGTTCTTAAACATTTGTCTTATAACTCTGTACGACGGATCGTCACGATTAACAACTAACTTTTTCGACCTCTCAAAAAGTTTCAGTTTTGAACGGCGGTAATTAGCGAAAGTTTTGTGGTAATCCAGATGCTCTGGCGTAATATTTGTCAAAACTCCCACCTCGTAATTAATCCCATAGACCCTTTCCTGATCCAACCCATGTGAGGTTATTTCACACACGGCATACTTTAGCCCTTTATCTACCATCTTTTTTAGAAACGATTGGAAAAGAAGCGGTTCGGGATTGGTTACATGCAATCCGGTATCAGATACTTCGTTGGCAATTACGGCATTCACGGTCGAAATCATACCTACCCCGATTTTTACTTTGTTAAAAATATGATGAAGAAGATGAGCAACAGTCGTCTTTCCTTTAGTCCCGGTTAGTCCAATAATTTTAAGTTTTTCAGCCGGGTTTTCATACCAAAGCGCAGCAATAAGTGAAAGAGCCTTTCTAGAGTCTTGCACCTGAATGTAGTTTACCCTTTCACCGACAACTGCTTTTTTGAAAGGGCGTTCGCTAACAATTGTCGATGCTCCACTTTTTATAGCATCTTCAAGATACTTGTTTCCGTCTGTCCTCAGGCCTTTTACAGCAACAAACAAAAATCCTCTCGCGATTTTTCTGGAGTCGTCAGAAATTCCAACAATATTTACATTTTGGATAACGTTTGATTTCTTCAACAAAGATGCTTCACGAAGTAACCCAACGATGTCTTGCGCTCTCATTTCACTTCTTCAATTTTTGCTCCCAGTTTCTGAAGGTTCTCGGCAAAATATGGATGGCCACGATAGAGAGCATCCGCGTTTAAAATTGTTGATTCTCCCTCGGCAATCATACATGCTAAAACCATTGAAACTACAGCTCGGATAATATATGGTGCCTCGATAGTTGCTCCTCTTAGCTTCTCCCCGGCAATTGTAATTATTCTGTGCGGATCACACATGATAATATTTGCACCCAGTTTTGTTAATTCGCTTGTCCAGAAAAGCCCTGAATCGTACATCCAATTGTGAAAAAGCGTCACACCACTTTTTGCTTTTAGAGAGATGGGTATATATAT
Organism: Candidatus Woesebacteria bacterium GW2011_GWA1_39_21; assembly: GCA_000993685.1. Taxonomy (GTDB): domain Bacteria; phylum Patescibacteriota; class Microgenomatia; order UBA8517; family UBA8517; genus GWB1-38-13. The sequence goes on along the minus strand of LBWP01000003.1, from coordinate 46,188 downwards.
TGGAAGAAGATCAACTGGTAACGATGGCCATGGCTGCGCCTTGATGCTTAAGTAATTTCTTCCACTATCTTCAGGTATGACCCTTATCTTCTGATTGGCTTCAACCACCGCTGTAGTTTTGTGATAATCAACCACAACCCCGAAACGGGAAAAAATATAGTTGATATGCTCAAAAAGTTCTGGTTGCGAATTTTGGACTTCAATACGACCACCCGTAATTGCCGCCATAGCCAAAAAAGTAGCTATCTCGTAATGATCGCTGAACATTGCATATTCCACTTTTCTCAAAGTATTCCCGCCTTCAATATTCAAGATACTCGAACTAACACCAGAAATATGAGCACCGGCATTATTCAAAAACATGCATAAATCTTGAACTTGTGGCTCTGATGCTGCACCGTAGATTTGCGTATTTCCTTTCAAGGACAGCGCTAGCATAATCGCGTTCTCCGTTGCAGTCGGACTCATTTCACGAAGCCAAATACTCCCAGCTTTGGCGCGAGCTGCATCCATTCTTATTCCATTTTCCCCCTCTTTGACTTCCACTCCCAAATCCTCAAAAGCTTTATAGTGTGGCGAAAGCGTCCTAAAGCCAAGAGTACAACCTCCAGGTAATCCCCCAAAATCAACTTTCCCAAATCGCGCAAGCATTGGACCCCATAAAAGTGATGTTCCACGCATTGCATTCCAATCTTCACGCGTAACTTTTTCGAAAGAAATTTTTCGGTTATCAATTTTCATCACGCCTTCTTTTTTTTGCCAATCAATTTTGCTTCCCAGTTTCTGCATGATGGCAATTAGTTTATTTACGTCCGTTATCTCTGGAACGTTCATCAAAGTCACTGGGGTATCAAACATCAATGTGGAGGGAATGATTGAAACAGCAGAGTTTTTACTACCTGAAGGCTTAATTACACCGTTTAACTTTTGCCCACCTTGAATTCTAATGTTCACGGTAATACTCGATTATACTCCGGTTGTGGAGTTATGCCAAAATGTAAAAATAATCTCTCAGCAATATTATACCAGAGCGGTGCTGCAGTTTCGGAAGCCCACTGGGAACTTTTGGGTTCTCTCAAAGTTACAAGCATAATAAATTTAGGGTTCCGGTAAGGGGCAAAGCCAACAAAACTCGCAACAGTCTTTTCTGCATCATAGTGGCCGGAAATGGGTATCTGCGCAGTACCAGTTTTTCCAGCAACACCGTAACCCCTTTTATACGTCCATTTTGACTCACCATATTTTGCAGCTTCCACCATCATTTGCGTAATTTCATCCGCAGTATTTTTTGATATCACGCGATGTCCTGTTTCCGAATCTTGTACTGTATAAACTTTATCACCAACAGTAATTTGTTTAACAACTTTTGGTTTAATAGACACACCGTCATTTGCAATGACATTGACAGCACTAATCATCTGGATTGGTGTTACAGCTATTCCCTGCCCAAAACTTGATGTTGCCAAGTCAATCTCTTTCCAATCTTTCTCTTTCCTCAACTGTGGCGTCATCTCACCCTGGAGGTCGATTTCTGTTTTTTTACCAAGCCCGAACTTTTCCAAATACTGTAAATTTTTATCAATCCCCGTCTTTTGCGCAACAAACACCATACCAACATTATCGGAATGAACAATAATATCTGTCATTGAAGACTCCGGAAAATATTGATCGTTCCACGTGTGAATCGTGTATTCACCCATCCGAAGCGGACCAGAACAAATGTCACATTTTGTATCAACATCTATTGCGTTAGAATCCAGTCCCGCAGCCATCGTAATAATCTTGAAGACTGACCCAGGTTCAAACGAGGCGGAAATCACGGGATTTAAAAACAAGTCGTTGGCGTACTCCCAATATTTTCGCGGGTCAAATGAAGGGACAGAAGCCATCGCCAATACACCACCGGTTGAAGGATCAATAACAACCACCGAACCATTGACAGCACCGTATTTCTCAACACCATTTTTCAATTCTTCTTCAGCCATAAGTTGAACACCCTTGTCGATATAAGTAACTAAATCAGCGCCAGAATAAGAAGGGACGCTTTTGCTCTGACCGAAAAGAATTGGTAAACCACGAAGATCAGTTTCCCGCTTCTCGATACCATACGATGCAGACAGCGTCGTATGGTAAAAACCTTCTATACCGAAATAACCTTGATTTTCACTTATATCATTTTTTCCAAGAAATCCAAGAAGTTGTGCTGCAGCTGAGGCTTCAGGATAGACTCTTACCTCGTCTCTATCAAAACCAATTCCTTCAATTTTTTGCGCTTCAATCTGATCTTTAACTTCTGTAGTTAGTCTGTTTTTCAAAGGTACCCAAGATTTATTTTTATCTGAAACCAAAGACTCTATTCGTCTTACTTCTTCGCCGAGCATTTTCGTGTCATAAACATCTTCAACAAGTAGTTGCGACAACTTCTCCGCATCGGAATTAGAATTGATCATTCTTTTGGGTTCGGCAAATAAATTCCAAGAATCTGCCTGACCAACAAGAACCGTCCCATCGGACGCAAGAATTTTCCCGCGATAAGCAACTTCAATCGATTTCTTCTCATGTTGTGGACGAACCTCATCTGATAGGTCCTTCGATCTGATTATTTGCCAATAAAAGAAACGAGAAATAAGCACTATAAACAGGACAAATGATACAATTGTGTAAATTCTCAATCTTAGCTGCATATCAACGCGCCTGAGCTATTGTATCTCTTTGTTTGAAGTATAAGATATCAGAACTTTCCTGAAAACCAATCTCGTTCGATTGTCGCATCAAATCCGTCAATGAATCCGCTTGCGAAATTTGCTCTGTTAATTTACTGTTTTTCATTTTTAATTTGTCAATTTGTGAAGTAATCGAAGCCGTATCTGTTGATTTGTCAACGTTATAAATTGTAATAATCACACCATTTACGACAAACCCAATAAGTAAAGTCGCTGTCAAAAATAATTTTACTTTCGCCGCGTTATTTTTCATAATCTCGAAATTACCCTCAACTTTGCACTCCTCGACCTCGGATTGTTTAAAATTTCAATTGTACTTGGTATAACTAACTTTTCTTTCCATTTCATCAGTTTTTTTTCCACCAGGTCTTTAAAAATATCCTTCACGATTTTATCTTCACCTGAATGGAAACTGATAACGGCTAACACACCTCCATCTTTTAAAACTCCGCATGACTTATTCAGTGCTATTTTTAAATTATCAAGCTCGTAATTTACCGCAATTCTTAGGGCCAAAAACGGCAGCGTGTAAGGGCTTTGGTTCTTACCGACCATTCGCTTTGTAATAAAAATTGCAGAGTCGACAATCTTCAAAAAGTCGCCGACTGTTTCAATCTTACGATTTCTGCGGGACTGTTCCACACATCTCGCCAATCTTTTTGCTTTCCCAGGTATTGTTTGTGCGAATAACTCCGCTAACTTTTTATATGGAAGCGCATTCAACAAATCTGCCGCCGTAACGTTTTGTGAATCGGACAAACGCATATCAAGGGCAAGATCTGGATTTTGGAAAGAAAATCCGCTTGAAAATTGATAGTGATACGAGCTAATTCCCAAATCAAAGAGTATCCCATCAACATTTTCAAATCCGCTTTCATGAGCAACGCGATCAATAGATACAAAATTACTTGTTACGATTTTGAAGAATTCATCAAAATTTCCGGTTGGGCAGGCCTCTGGCTCAGAGAGCCTCTCGGCCCGATGAGCAAATTCACTTGTAACAAAATTTCGTAAATTTTCCCCGGCAATTTTTACCATCTTCCTATTTGCATCAATCCCCAAAACGTAAAAACCGCGTCGGATTAACTCCTTCGCGTGTCCTCCAGCTCCCAATGTCGCATCAACAACAATCGGTTTATTACCCTTGTGAGCTTGATTATTTAAAGGTGCAATATGTTCAAAAGCTGCCAACACTTCTTTCAACAGGACTGGTTTATGAACAGGCTCCAAAACCCCTATTAAATTATTCTTCATTTGACGTACTTTGGACAGCCATTGATTCGAGCGCTTCTTCAGCGCTTCCCTGAACACTCTTTTCCTTCTTCACCCAGACATCCAAATTCCATAATTCTATTCTGTTCCCCAAACCTAAAAAGACCACATCCTCGGAAAGATCTGCATAATCTTTAAGAGTACCTGGAATTACAAACCTTCCCTGAAGATCAAGGTCTAATTCATAGGCTGAACCTAAAATAAATCTGTCAGTATCTCTCACTGCTCTTGTTAATGTACTCATTCTTCCCGTCAACATCTTTAATATTTGATTCCAACTGACCTCAGAAACAATCACGCAACAGCCTTCGTACCATTTTGCGATAATCACCCTATCTCCAAGCTCACTCCTAAATTTCTTTGGTAGCGAAATTCTGTTTTTTTCGGTAATCTTTGAAATATATTGTCCGATCAACATGTAGTAAAGCTATATATAATTTACCACTTTTCACCACTTTACACCATTCTTATATATTTTCACAGCTCTGTCAAGGCAGAAAGAACCCGAAGAGACAACAGTGTAAGATTAAATTGCCCAAAAGCACTAAGGTGTTTCACAGGTAATTGTTGCCAACGTATCGATGATTAAATTAACTGAAGAAAATTAATAGGAACCTGCAAAAATTCCGCTACCCACTTTATCAAAGCTGCTCGTCCAGCTACTTCCATCCCAATATTTTAAGTTGGATGCGCCCTCCATTTTGACTACTGCGGGGTACTTATCAGACGATGACGTAAAAAATCCATAGAGTTTGGTTGAATCACTCAATTTATCGTTTCCAGAATAACCGACGGTGCCCATCACCACAAAAAACGCCCTAGCGTTAGCTCTACCCAAAGTCAGCGAAAAAACGTCATCTTCAGACGCAAGATTTTCCACATTGGAGTACAACTTAAAATTAGTTTCGAATTTAGCAACCAACTTACCATTAGTGTCACGAAAACGAAGTGTCAAATTTCCATTTTCAACACCCTCGTCATAGCGGAACCTCCCAGAAGATTCAGATCCCAAAAGCATGTCTTTTGCAATATCGTCTTTTGTTGCCAATTTCCAAGTTCCAGGAACTCCTTGAGTTCGCCCATCAGGAACTTTGTATGTCAGTTCATAATCCAAAGTTGCCGCATCAATTGAAATCTTTTTAATTTCCATTTTCAACCAGTGCCCATCTGATGACGGCGTTAGTGAAACAACTGGTCTTTTATCCAACGAAACAGCCGGTGCAACGTCTGCATCAGATATTTGCTGATCGTCCACCATCCCGCGACCTCTGTTTTTCAAAAACAAAAAGGCTCCGGCAACAACAACAACTCCCAAAATTAAAACTGCAAAGGGGATAAATTTTCTCATAAACTACTTATATTTTTAAATGTCGATACCCTCCTAGTCAAGGACATAAGCGTTACTTTTCTAACTTGCTCGTAAAGTATTCCGGCAATTTTTCAACACTCACCCTTTCCTGTTCTGAAGTATCTCTGTCACGCACCGTAACTGTGTCATCTTCAAGAGTTTGGAAATCAACTGTCACACACCAGGGCGTACCGATTTCATCCTGTGCAAAATAGCGTTTTCCAATATTCCCCCGATCATCCCAAACGCAGACAAAATTTGTCTTTAGCTTATGGTAAATATCTTTTGCTTTAACGACCAAATCGGGCTTGTTTGCCAATAGTGGAAAAACGGCAACTTTGTACGGCGCCAGCTTTGGATCTAACTTTAATAAAACTCGATCTCCCACTTCTGTATAAGCGTTAAATAAAGTTATTCCAGTTAATCGTGATAACCCGAAAGTCGGTTCAACCACATGTGGAATAAATGACGTACCAGTTATCGGATCGTTGTATGACAAATCTTTTCCTGATTTTTCCGTATGGTTTGACAAATCATAGTCAGAGCGATAAGCAATTCCAAACATTTCTTTCCAGCCGAACGGATATTTATATTCAATATCCATTGTCTTATTTGAATAAAACGATCTTTCAAATTCCCCATGTTCGCGCCAGCGCAGATTTTCCTCTTTAATTCCCAAAGAAAGCGCCCATTTCCACATTTCATCACGCCACATTTCATAGATCTCTTCCCAATTTTCAGACTTAATAAAATATTCGAATTCCATCAGATCAAATTCAAAAGTACGGTGTATAAACTGCCCCATGGTGACCTCATTACGATATGCCTTCCCAACTTGTGCAATACCAAAAGGAATTTTCACTCTTGTTGAGTTAACAACATTTTTAAAATTTAAAAAAATGCCCTGCGCAATCTCACCGCGAAGATACGCCAAATCTTTACCTTCCTCTAAAACACCGATTTTTACTTCAACGAGCTGGCTAAACTTTCGAACTTTCGTCCAATTCGATTTACCACACTTGGGGCACTTAATTTTGTTTTCTGAAATTATTTTATCTAACTGTGGATACGACAAACCCTCAACTTTTTTCTCAGGAATCACATCCTCAATCAAATGATCAGCCCGAAGCCTATTTCTACATTCCTTGCAATCGACCATCGCATCATTAAAACCTGACACATGTCCAGAAGCAGCCCAAACTTCCGGGCGGAGAATTGCCGAGGCATCAATTCCAACCATATCATCACGGTCCGAAACAAAATGTTTCCACCAGAGATCACGGATGTTATTTTTCAAAAGAATTCCAACCGGTCCAAAATCCCAGACATTAGCTAAACCTCCGTAAAGCTCTGACGAAGGAAAAACAAAGCCTCTTCTTTTACAAAGCGCTGTTATCTTATCTATCAATCCTGAAGAATTGGTGTCAGCCATATTTGTAATTATAATCCGAAGTAACGTTTAATTTCTACATCGAATAAACCGTCAACTATAATGTGTTAATATTTCTTATTATGACATCGCGAACTCACGATATGATTGGTTTTGCATCGCTAATTACAGTTGCAGCAAATTTTCCTCCAGAAAACCTTAACGTAAACACTGCAATTGCATCTTTAATTGGTTGCACAATAGGATCGCTTATTCCTGATATGGATCAAGCTACCAACCGACTTTGGGATCTTCTTCCCGCGGGAAATTTTTTAGGAAGAATTTTTCGAAACCTGATGCTCGAACATCGAACGATTTCCCACTCGATACTTGGAGGGTACATTCTTTACAAAATTCTTTCTTTTGTCATTTTGCATCTAATAAATCCAAATTACGTCGACATAGAGCTTGTGACCATTAGTATTATGGTCGGTTTCGTAGCCCACGTCTGTGCAGATATGTTGACCAAAGAAGGTGTTCCGCTTCTTTTTCCGTTGCCATTTAAAATCGGTTTTCCACCTATTAAAGCACTGAGAATCACGACTGGAAAATTCGTGGAAAAAGTATTAATTTTCCCCGGGGTAATCGTATATCTGATATGGTTTGTCGCTTACCACCGCGTGCAGCTTCTATCTCTTCTGAAGCTAATTCAAAGTTAAATTATTACTCCCCATCTTCGAGAAGTTCCAACCCTTTTATCGGAAGAGCGGTTTGACCAATCCTCCCCTGAATTGAACCAACGACATTAGCTGTTGAACTTATGAAGCGCTGCATTTGCCCTTCTCGTGCCTTCCATATTTTCTCAAACGCAGCCTTCTCCTTTTCAATCTGACCCTTCATTTCGTTATAAACCTCAACTATCGCCTCAACTTGTTGTTGAAATTCATGTGAGGTAATATATTCGTATAAGATCTCTGACTTTTCCCCTTTGTGCGATGAGACTGCTTTTTCAAAGAGAACATCAAGTAAATTTTTTCTGATTATTGTCGCCACAGGCACAACCAAATTAAACGACACAACCCAAACTCCATCGTATAAGCCAAAACCCGAGTCAATATCTTTTGGTAATGTTGTTGTTACAATTACAGGGATATTGGCCGTTTCAGCACGCAAATCTTCTTTTAACTTTGAGGTCCAAGAATCCGTCCATGCCTTTGTCCTTTTGATCTCCCATAGGATAACCCCTGCAGCATATCCTTTGGGGCTTTTAACAATTTGGCGCACATCTGCTCCTTTAACTCCTTTTGCAACCGGGGCAACTTCGTCTGAGGGAAAACTGTCCCTCAATAAACCTTCGATATCTAATTCCAAGACCTCCCCTTGAAGCTGCTGTGATCCGACTTTTGATTTACGCAGTGCCTCCTCCAATTGTTTTTGTAATGCCGCGATCTTTTGTTCTTTCTCTAAATCCTGAAATCTATGTTCTTCAACAGCTTGTTTCAACACAGACTCTTCTATCTTTTTTCTTTCATCGTCAATCCTTCTTTTCGTTTCCAACTCTAAATCTTTTTCCTTCTCTTGAAGTTTTCTTTTCTCCTCACGTAACTTCAATTCATTACCGCGCATTTCATTAACCTTCTCTTCTTTTTCCGAAAGCTGTTTTTGAAGATCACTCATTTCCAAACTTGTTTTTTCTTCAAGATCTTTCCTAATTTTTTGCTCTGCTTCCTTTTTAACCGTTTCGAGTTCTTCTTGATGTTTTTTGAAAAGATCGGCGGTCAGCTTTTCTTCAATTTGATGCTGCAGCACATCGGTCAGCTCAAAAGTCTTGTTGCAATGCGGACATTTTATAATATTAGCCATCCCCGACATTTTATATCAGATTTATATATTTTTAAAACACAGTTTGGTGTATGTTGCACAAAACTTACTTGCGATCAATGAAGTATCTTTTCCCCAACCCTTTTGGAATTTATTTGTCTTTCCAAAACCGCGTCAAGAACTCTATCTGCATCCATAAATACTTTACCCCGCGGCCAATAACCTAAAAGCACCAAAACTTCCTCGACAAAATTGAGCCTTAGCAGTTTAAGTTTTGAGGATGACTTTAAATGTTGAAGGTATTCAATTAATTTGTTGTAAAGCTCCTCGTGTTTCTCTTCACCCGGAATGATCTTTGTAATAACCTCGACGAAATAGTAGGAAAGCGTGGCCTTTTTCAAATTTGTTCTTATCTGCTGGTAAGAATCGATCAACTCCGCTTCATTCATCAATACAAAGTTGTCATTTTTCGCAAATGAAAATCTGACTCTGGAAAAAATCTCAATATGTCCTCTTTTTCTGCTTTTCGGTTTTCTAACACCTTTCGCCAACAAAAATATTTTTCCGTAGTGCCTAGAAAAAATAGTTAATAGGCGATCTGCTTCCCCATAATTTTTTCTTGCAAGAACAATTCCCTCTGTAGAAAACGAACTTCTAGACATATTTGAAGATAGAGAAAATTTGGCGGATTTATCAACTATAATCTAATTTCCTGATCAGTTTTTAGTGCAAATTCTTTATTCTTCCTTCCAAAGGAAATGCTATATAAAGGTGCATCTTTTCCGGGTTGTTTTTGAATAAAAAGACGGTACTCCTTACCGAAATTTACCGGGACACTGTATTTAACACTTACCTTCGCAACACCTTGAGGCCTGATACTAACAAATCCCGCAAAGACTGTCTTTCCCGATTCTTCATACGGATCGACAAACTCTTCAAATCCGTCTTTTTCTAACACCTCGCTACCTTTTGGAACATAAATTCTGATCCAGTTGGGAAGAACCGAGTTCAGCCACCCATCTTGTTTCTCAGGGTTCTTGTATGTAATTGTTAGGGTTTTTTCCAAACGATCGCCTTTAGATGCAACCTCCTGTGTTACTTCTTGTGTCACATACAAATTTGATTTTCTTCCGCCCAAATTCGCATCGTTAATGTACAAATAGTCGCCACCACCATAGTCCTTTATGTTACCACCAACACCAAAGGCCTTTACTGCATCCTCTGCGTCTTTGTCGAAAAGATAAAAGAGAACGTGTTTTTCTGTAAAGGATTTAACTGCGGCTTCAAAAAGAAGTGGAAATCTATTATCTGGTTGGCCCAAGGTTGCCGAAAGTATGGAGTTCATAAGTGGTCCGATAATTTTTTTCCTGTCGTCGTAATTTGGTGGTGCATAAACAATTTTTCCCGGCTCATTCTCACTCCAAACAATCGCCCCTTCTGTGTCAGCAAAACTTTCCAATTCATAAATAACCTGGGGGCATTTACACTCCGGCGTAATGTCCGCGGAATAATCACCGTAACCTGGAACGTTAACTTTCCCCAAGACCTCCAACAAATTAACAAGCATCTGTGTATCTACGGCGATTATTCCATCAATATCTGATATTCCCGCCTTCTTAATTTCCTGTGAGAAAACATTCATCGACTGCTCAAAATCTGGGTTCCAGTTCATATCCCTCAAGCGGAAACGATTCAGAGCAACATAAATTCCTTTTAGGTATTTCGGAAACTGGTCAGGCGCTTTGATTGTCGGCTGGTATCTGTTATCAAGATCATAAATATCACTTGAAGTTACTGGAATAAACCTTCCTCGATCAACTCTCGCAATCGAATACGCAGTAATAAATCCGCCCGTCGGCCTTAATTCTTTATCGTTTTGAAAAATGATCATATAAGTCCTCGGGCTTTCAACACCTAAAAAGTAATCGGACTTTGAAAGTAGTGGCTTACCTTCCGAAATCAAATGATCAACAGAGTCAAGTAGTTCAAATGCACTTACCATGTTTTGTCTTAATGCAAAGCCTTTTACGTTTTGCGGGTACCGGTTGGGATCAATTCCGGAAAGTTCTTGATTCACCAAATTCACCTTTTCCGAAAGTTCATCGATCTTGGGAACTATCTCGGGGACAGTTTTAATTACGAAGTCAATTTTGTCTTGCGCCGTTCGAATTGCCGGGTTTGCACCTCCATCACTCTTAAAACCAATAATATCTGCATAAGGTTTTACAGAATCTAAAAGTATTCCTCCGGCGTCAACGCCATCAAGCACTGCGTTTATCATGTGAGTGCCATCGCGATAGTAAGATCCGATGAAAGGTATCGGTTTAATGAAAACAAGTCTGGAGTAAGATTTATTAAGATCTTCAATTGATGTTTTGAATTTTCCCAACTCGTCGGAAGTCAAATTCAAATCTTTTTGGATTAAACTATCTTTCACCTTTGTTGCGTGATCCTTTACGCTAAGCGCACTTTTATAAACCCCCCACGACAAAAATCCAAAAACAAGTAGAAGCACGACTAGCACCAGCATACCCGGTAATAAAATGCGAAGCAGTTTTGAACGCGACTTACTCCGAGACATAGGGGTAGCGGGTGTGTTTGAAATGGTTGAGTTCAGATTTGCACTATTTTCCTCCATATTTATTTTTGGAATCAAAACAGTTTCTTGTCTTTTTTGGCTCGGGTCTACAGCACTTTTGACATTATACACATCTTTATCGGAAACTAAAGGCTCACCCGGTGTGATTTTCGGAATACTCTCCATCTTTTTATGTTACACAAAAACAAGAACTTATAAAAGAAGCACGCAACAGTAAGTTAACTACCACTAACGGCACTTAAAATATTTTGTAATTAGACTGCTCCCCGCCCAGAAACCATAACCATTGGAGTTTTGAGCATAATCAGAGCATCAAAAACTATAGATTTCTTTCTAGCATAATATGCATCCATCTCAATCCTTTTGTCAAAATTGACCTCACTTCTACCATTGACCTGCCAAAACCCAGTTATTCCAGGCTTCACGGTCAACATCTCTTTAACATACTTCTGTGTACCTGGGAATTTTTTTTGTTGTTCTTGGAGTTCATCAGGAAGATAAGCACGCGGGCCAACAATACTCATCTCCCCTCTTAAAACATTAATCAGTTGAGGCATCTCATCAATCGAGTGTTTTCTAATAAATTTTCCGACTGGAGTAATTCGCGGATCGTTTACCGGTTTGTAATTTCCACTTTTTCTTTTTTCCATATAGACATTTTTAAAACGAGGATCTGTTTTTTCCAAAACGTCGGCCTTAACCATCATTGAACGAAATTTGAAAAGCCGAAACAGCTTCCTGTTTTTTCCAAGTCTTCTCATATGCAAGTTGTCTTTTTCAACAAATATCGGACCTGGTGAAGTCAATTTTATTGCAATCGCTGCCGCCAACATCACTGGAGAAAAAACGATAAGAAGAATTACTGCGCCAACTACATCAATTATTCGCTTTGCTACCTCGTAATTCATACTCAGCCCACGATTTATATATCGCTTTCAAATTCCGACTATGTCAGCGCGATATTTCTATTCTTAACCTCCTTCAAAACTTCATTGACACGGCTCGCCATTTTCTTATCACAAATAAGTAGTGCATCTCCAGTATCGACTACAACTAAGTTGTCAACTCCAACAATTCCAACAACCTTATTTGCATCATCCAGACGAACAAAATTGTCGTGCCCGTCTAAATCAACAACATTCTCCGGTGTTTTGTAAAGACCTCTTAATTTCAAATATTCGTACAAGTTGTCAAACGTTCCAAAATCAAACCATTGGAAAGGTAACTCAACAACTAATGACTCGCCATTTGCATGAACTTGCTGGGTTACATCTTCAATCGGGCCTGGAGGCATTTTTTGATACTCAATTCTCAAATCAGATCCGTTGACATAATTCATCAAAGGTTCATACCATTCCGGTTTATACTTCTGCAACATACTCAAAAGGTTTTTGGGAGTCATACAAGTATGGTTTGTGTGTATCAACGCCCCCTGTTGTTTAATAAGCTCTTCCGTCTGTTCCTTTGTACTTCTCCAGACAAACTTAGCCACATTATAAATCCCAACAGACCCCTCGTCCGAAACTTTCTCACCTTTTATAAGATAATCCACTCCCATCGCAGGGTAATCGGTTCGTTTTCCCCCGGTTAAGTACTTACTCTCTTTGCGCGCAACCACATCGCAATCCAACATCATTTTTATAAACGCCTCAGCAGGCTCTCTGATAACGTCGGTTTGAACGAGCATAAAAGGTTCGTCCATTAGACCTTTCTTATATAAAAACGCTGCTACCAGTCCTGTTGCAGGTCCTTGATTCCTCATTTCAGGTTCAAGAATATAATTCTCCGGCGGAATCTCGGGCACATTCAACTTTCCCAATTCGAACTGATCTTCATTAGTAGAAATGTAAATTTCCTCTGGTTTAAAATGTGTTTTTAATGTTTCGTAGTTCAGCTGAAAGAGAGATTTTTCGCCGATCAACGGCAGAAAATGTTTTGGTTTATGTTCACGGCTTAAAGGCCACATCTTTGTACCAAAACCGCCACAAATCATCACTGGTATCATTGTAATACCAATATTAAACGTTTATTTCCAACAAGTCTACAATTTCTTTCTTAAAGCGTTTGCAATCAAATTTTTTTGCGTTTCTCCAGAGGATATTTTTATCAAATTTTGTTCTTTCGTGTCTTTTAATAGCTGTGATTAAACTCTCCACGTCTTGCTTATCAAAAAAGACGCCGGTAATTCCATCAACAACTGTATCCAACGCACCGCCTTTTTTATACGCAATTACCAAAGATCCAGAAGCCTGCGCCTCAACTGCTGTAATTCCAAAATCCTCTTCCTGGGGAAAAATAAATGCCCTGGCGTTTTGGTAATACCCAGGCAGTTCGTCGTCGGGAACAAAACCTTCAAATAAAATGTTTTTGTTTTGTTTGTACTTCGATTTATAAGTTCCCAGTTGACTGCCAATACCAATTACAACCAGATTCTTCTTTAGCTTTACGAAAGCGTCGATCGCCAAGTCAACTTTTTTATATGGTTCAAGCCGACTGACAATCAAATAATAATTTTTCTCTTTTGGTTTAAAATCCGATTTATTCCTAAATTTTACTACATCAACAGGTGGGAATATCAGTTTGCTATCTCTGTGATAATATTTTTTTATTCTGTTTTGCACCTCTTTCGAAATGGCAATCATCACATCCGGTCTTCCGGCAGCGATTTGGTCCCATTTTTTCAGATAACTAATAAATGGGTTCGAGATGTTTTTGTAAAAAGGAATTAGTTTTAGTCCCCCGGGAGGATTGTCTCTATACTGCGAAAAACCGCTAAACAAATAACGGGTCGGAGTTAAACAATAACATAGATGTCTTGTCTTTGGCTTAGTAATAATTCCTTTTGCTGCTTCAGAACTTACCGAAATCACCAAGTCGTAGTCATCAAAATTGAAAGACTCAAAAGCTAGAGGCATAAAAATACTCAAAATTTCATGGTTATTTCTCAAAAAGGGAAACCTATTTAAAAAACTCGTATATACCTTAGGAAAAACCTTCGCCCAAGTTGCGTTCTGTGGAGAATAAACTGATGTATACAAAGGTGCTTTCGGAAAGATTTCATGCAGAACAAGAAGGACACGCTCTGCCCCACCGAACTTGTTTACCCGATCGTAGACAATTGCCGTCTTCATACGCCTTCATAGACCTTCAGTGTCTCTTCAGCCATTCTTTTCCAGGAATATTTTTTAATATATGCCTGGGCAGCTCTAATGTATTTATTCTTATCAACTTTGCTCATATTGGAAATTGAATAGAGTGTTCCAGAAATAGAATCAACACTCTTCGGATCAAAATAAAATGCGTGAAACCCATAAACTTCTTTAAAAACGCCAATATTCGAACACACCAGAAAGGTTCCCGAAGAAATTGCTTCAAGTCCCTGCAAACCAAAACCTTCCGACAGCGATGGATAAACAAATCCAACTGAATTCCTGTAAATAATTGCCAGTTCTTCATCCTTAACATACCCCACAAGTTTTATATGCCCGCCTGCGCCCAAGTCATTTACAAAATCCGACAGTTGTTGATGAAAGTCGTCTTTCAGTCCCGCAATTACAAAGAAAATGTGCATATTTTTATTTTCGTTAAGATCCTTCACTGCCCTAATAACAATCGGCAAATTTTTGTGTGGATATGCATTACCAACGTAGAAAAAATAATCTTTGTTGAGCAAATCATATTTTGACAAAACATCAATCTCGTTTAAATACTTTGTCGCAATTGAAATCCGATCGTCAAAACCTTCATAAATCACGACGATTTTTTGTATCGACATGTTATAAAAGTTTGCAACATTTGTTGCTGTAGTTTTACTAGGTACGATAATCTTACTGGCGTTTTTTACAGCAAACTTGCTGATACATAAAAAAGGCAGCCGTTTGAGAAAATATATTGGAAGCGGTAGTTTAGTCGCTGCGATCCCCTGTTTTTGCATTGTTATATCATGTACAGTTACAACGTATCTGCCTTTATAAAAAATTGGGACATTAATGTGTGGAAAATGAACAAGATCAGGTTTATGTTTTTCAATTATGCCTGGAAGTAAAAGTTGTTCCCTTATACCATAATGTGGGATATCTACCAGAATTTTTTCCCAACCTTTGGAAAAGGTTAACGTCTCAAAATATTTTTTTCTTAAAAGAATAATAAAGTGATGTTTTGTTTCTATCGAATTCGACGATTCTCTTTTAAGCTGCTCAATTAAATTAATAAGATATCTTCCAATCCCTGTGTGCTCCAAACCATACATTCTCGCGTCAATAAGTATTCTCATTTGAAAATTAGTATTTTCACTGTACGTATGAGTTTAAGAAATTTGATGCCAAAAATGACCAGATAATTCAGATAAGTAGGATAGTTATTCCAAAGCCTCTTTCTATAGAAAATCTCCATCGAGTTTACCCCAGACAATCTATACTTTAATTTATCTTGAAAACTGATGTATTTTTTATCTTTACGGTTCTTACCTTTAGTTGCTCCTTTTAGATGTGTAATCGAGGCCTCTGGATAATAGACAATTTTATAACCGTGGCTTTTAATCTTCCATGACAAGTCAATGTCTTCACCATCCAAAAAATAGTCCTCGTCAAACCACCCTACTTCATCCAAAACTGTTTTCGACGTTAAAAAAAACGCACCCTGTATTGCATTGACCTCATGGATTAAATCCTGCGACAGGTATCCGTACCAGTACTTCGCAAACAATTTCGACCTGGGAAAGATTCTGTCCAATTTCAAAAACAGGTGCGAAAGGCCAATCCACGGCGTGATAAACGATCTTCGGCAGTCCGGGTCTAAAGAACCGTCTTCGAGAAGGAGCTTACAGGTCAGCGCTCCTAAATTGTTATCTTTTAGGTATTTTAGGCACTTTACTAGCACACCACGGCCAACTAACGTGTCCGAATTCAAAAATAAAATATAATCGTTTTTGATAACTTTTCTGGCTGCGTTATTACCACGGGCAAATCCAAGATTTCCCCCGGTTTCAAGCAGTTTGACCCAACGATATTTTTCTTTAACCATCTCTACAGAGTCGTCGGTTGAACCGTTATCAACAACAATCACCTCAAACAAAAGTTCGTTTACGAGAGCTTTAAGTGAAGTCAAACATCCATCAAGTAGGTCGCGTGTATTGTAATTGAGGACGACAATCGCCAACTGTTTTTTAATCATTTTTGATACTAATCAGGTCCCTATATACCGGTTCGTGCATCATGACAATCGATTTCCAGTCAAAGTATTTTTCAACATGAAGTTGGCCATTCTTACCGATTTTTCTCAAGAGATTCTCGTCGTTAAGTAGTTTTACCGCGTTTTCGGCGATGTCTTCAGAAGTGTCAGCAATTAATACATTTTTGCCGTTTTCAACTTTGAGTCCAGCAATCCCAATACTTGTAGAAACAACCGGTAATCCAGCAGCCATTGCCTCCAGAATTTTTATCCTGGTTCCACCGCCTCCTTTTATTGGCGTTATCATAATTGTCGCAGAAGCATATGCGTCTCTTGCGTCTTTAATATTTTCGGTAATGAATACGTCACTGTTTTGGCGCGCGCTGTTTTTAATCCACTCCGGCATTTTCCTCCCAACAATCCATAGCTTAAGTGGAGCCTTATATATTTTTCTAATCTGTGGCCAGATTTCATCCAATAAAAGTTTTACTGCCTCCTGGTTTTGCAACCACTCAAAATTAGAAACACCATACAAAACTCGTGGTGGGTCATGTCTTTTTATTTTCGAACTTGTGTAATATTTACTGTCCACCCCATTGGGGATGATTCCAATTTTCTTATCGGGTAGAAGATTTTTCATAAGATCACGGTCCTCTTCCGAGACAGCGAATAATCTATCTGCCTTCTTCCAGTAAAACTTTTCCCAAAAAATAATTTTTGCGACATCAATAAGGAACAACGGTCGTAAAAAAAACGGTATTTCACTCTCCACGTGATGTTTATATACTTCATGCCAAATAGTCTGTTCCACCTGAATAACCGGCACTTTCGTTTTTCCCAAATGCGGCATAACATAAAAAGTCTCTGTGTGAATCAGGTCATACTTTTCCATAACTAACTCTCTTTGAAGCGATCTCATTTCATCAAACGACCAATTGCGAACAACAAGGAGTGGAAAAGGCCCCAAAACAGATAAAAGAATGTTTCTAATCGTCCAAGGTTTTTGTGGACGTTTAAAAACTTTAACCTTTTTACAATACTTCAAAAGTTCAGGAACTAACTCTCTTTCAGATTCGTCTTTAATCAGGGAAAAGAGGGTAATTTCATGTTTTTTTGCTAAATACTTTATGATATTGTACCAGCGTGTTTGCCCGCCACTCATCGTGATCGTCGGTAAGTAGGGAACAAGCATTAAAATTTTCATCTTCTATTTTAGTTTAAGTACGACATAGTTGTTTGTCCTTTTCAAAATTTGAAATCTTTTCATAAATTCAATCGTCTGCGCATCATTAAGATTTACGGAGGCATAATAAGAAGCGCCTTCATTAATCAACTCGTCAATCGGAAGCTCTACAACTGGCCAACCTTTCCTATTTGTTTGGTACAAAAATGCCGTATCGCCGTTGTAACTGGCAATAACTAAAGCATCGGGTGGCGTCAATTGTTGGACAGCCTCCCCGGCTTCGATAATTTCTGGGTGATCGATTTTGTAATACTCTTTTACTTGAAAGGCGGATATCAGAATCATAAGCAGAAATATCACAAGTGGAAAACCCAATTCTGTTAATTTCTTTTTCGCGGAATTTATCATTTCTCCAAAACCAATGGCAACAACCGGTGCAATGGAGGGAATGATCAACGTTTGATAATAATCGTGTCGGACGTTTGCTGTGGAAACGACACAAAGATATGTTAGTGATCCCACAAGCATTGAGACAACAAATGCGTTTTTCCTAACTTTTGCAAGACCAAGCAGGAATGGATAAATTCCCCAAATGCCTAAAATAAGCTTGCCAATACGTTCTCCAAATATCCAATACCAGAAAGCTGGCTTAAAGCGCACACCATCGCCATTGAAGGTCCAATTCCAGAAAGGTATCCCCTCCGGATGGCGTGAAATCCATATGCGCCAAAGTATGAATGGAACAAGAACAATTATGGAAACAATTAATGTCTCCCTGTTCAAAAACAGTTTTTTAAGCCGATATTTTTTCAGAAAGAAATATAAAGGATAAAAGTTATAAAAAACTAAATAAGGTTTGACTAAAAGTGCTGCTGACATACAAATACTATACAAGACAAGAAAACTTAAACGATTGCTCTTTTCATACCTTAGAAAAAACCACAAAGCGACAACCCCCAGCATGACCGAAAGTGGCTCTGGTAAAATTACACGCGTAAAATATATATTAAAGGGAAGAATTAAGTATATAAAAGCAGTCAGTAATCCAATATATTTCCCAAAAATCAGTTTTGCGATTTGAAATAAAAAGTATGCTGTAACTACTGCAAAAACGGCCGATAACATTCTCCCTATTTCTTCAAAAGAAAACAAGGGTAACACTCGATAAAATTCAACATGTAAAAGCTGGTAAATTGGAAACTCGACAAAACGGTAGCCAATCGGATTGAAATGCCCACTTTGCACTCTGGAAATATCGTAGTACGTTGGTTCCAAAAGATTTATCCCTTTTTCTAAATAGACTCTCGCAACCGCCGCAGTGTCCGCTTGCCTGAAGGAATGCCAATCCGCAATTGGAGAATTAATCTTGTACAAACGCACAATAAACCCAACAATAAGAATCGCAACAAGAAGCACCTTTTCTTTTAGTAAAAACCTAAATAGTTTTCTCATATTTTTTCACCTTCAATGCCAGAGCCATTCCCATAAATAACCAAAATGAAAGTGCAATTTTGGATGCTTCAAAAACGTCAATAAACATCGCATTTAACAAAACTCCAAACAAAGATCCGAAAATTCCGCTCAAAAAAACTTTTTCAAATCCGAAACTCTCTCGATAAATCTTTATAAAATTAAGTACAAGCCATGCAATTACAAGTGCAAACGAAATGAAACCCAATAGACCCGTTTCCCCTAAAGCCCGCAGATAATCATTGTCGGTTGCCAAAGTAATTGATGAATATCCAGTTCCGTAAAGCGGGTTTTTGACAAACGCCCTAATTGCCCTCGGCCACTCGACATTTAATCTAATCGATGTCGATCTGTCCTCAAATATAGGAAGTGGAGTTGGTGTTGGTAGTGCACTTTCGCGCCTCTCTAGACCATCTTCACCCTGGGCATACACAGACGTGATCTGGTAGCTGAAAATACGTTTTGCTTCATCGCCGACAATCGTAAACAGTCTTTCGTACCTAACAATCAAATTTGATGAAAATCCAATAAATAATATGCTTAAGATCAAAATCGGAATCGCTTTAACAAACTTTTTCGTCAATAGAAGTGCAAGGCTTGCAGAAAGCAGAAGCGACACCATCGCTATCCGCGAGGCCGAATTAACCAACAACCACAATCCGCAAAGATAGGCAACAAAAAATATATATTTCCCAACTCCCCTTTTAATAAAGAAGAAGATGTTCAAAATCAAAGGCATGACCATTACCAAGTAAGTTGCTAGGTCGTAATGTCCGGCAAACGTTGAGTTAATGTGACCACCTTCCACAAATCTCAACGCAATTCCTTTGGAGTATTCCTCGTTTTGGGTGATAATAATTGGCCATTCAAAGTAGCGTTGCCCCAAGCCGTATGTGAAAGATAAAAAGACGACGATTAATATTAATTTAACGTAAAAAGAAAGGTTATTACGATTGTTAAAAATCGCGGAATAACCAATAAACAACATGCTCATGTACTCGACACGTCTGATGAGATGTATAACGCCAATTGTTGGGCTAATTGTTTTAGTAATCAATATAGCAGACAACAGTGAAAAGGACGCAAGAGCGAAAAACAAAAACACAGACTTAAAAATCGGGTTTTCTGCATATCTGACAACATTTTTAAAGTTGATAATAATAAAAACGGTAACCGAAAGCAGAACCAGAAAATCTTCCATCCTTATTGATACAAAAGTTCCGGGAACGCCAATAAAGGGAAATTTCTGATATAACGGAATCGTAAGTATCAGAGCTGCCACTAAGTATTTATTAATTTGATTAAATTTGTTGGAAAGCTTTTGCATATACCGTAAAATCCACCTTACCTTTAAGTAAACCAAATATACACATTCTCCAAAACGCACCTGTTTTTAAAATAACCCTTAAAAGCGCGTATTGCCATTTAGGGTAATGTTTTTTGTAAAATATCTTTACACCCTCAAATTCAAGAAGGATTCCAGAACCTGCAGATCCACTTTTTCCACCCAGATGAACAATTGACCAATCCGGCTTATATAAAACTTTCCAACCCTTCTTTTTCATTCTGAAAAGATAATCAACTTCTTCCATATACATAAAATAATGCGGGTCAAAAAGGCCTGTATCATTCACAGCTTTTTTTCTCATCAGCATAAACGCCCCCGTTACCCAATCAAGCTCTTTCTCATGTAGATAAAATCCAGTTCCCTTAAAAAATGAACGTGACTTCATGGGATGAAAAGGTTTGATAAGTCTATCAATAAAAGGAAAATCCTGAATCAACATCCATGAAAAAACTCCTAAGAGATTTGGGAAATATCCTCCTGTACCTTGAATGGTACCGTCGGAATTTTTGAGCATACAACTTATACAACCAATGTGGGGATGTTTTTTTAAATAATCAACCATTTTCTTTAAGATATTTTTTTCGAAATATGTGTCTGAGTTAAGAAATAGTAGGTAATCACCCAAAGCCCGATTAATTCCCTGGTTATTCGCACCACCATAACCAACGTTGGTTCGATTAAAAACAACCTTTACATTCTTGTATTGGGAAAGTCTTTTCAAATAGGCAACAGATCCATCTGTTGAGTTATTATCAACGATAACGAATTCGTACTTTAAATTGCCGCTATTTTTAATAACCGAATCAATACAACTTTTTAATATTTTATTGGTGTTGAAACTAACAATGATAATCGACAACATTATGTTTTTTTTATTAGCCATACGCTTTTTCAGCTGATTCTACTTCAACAAACTGGTTTTAAATTCTTGATAATAACTGGTCCAAGCTTTTGTGATAAGAAAAATTGAAAGTAAGGCAAATATACCTAGTAAAAGTCTGAAAAACAGTGTCGAATTGACTAATTTAATAATGTTCTTTTGTAAGTAACTCTGACCATTAACAAAAATAACATCGCTATCCTTTTTCGGTTCGAAACCGTTCACAAACAGCGACTCGCGCATGGGGTGGACTATTTCCTCTAAGTACGTACTTCTTGTCTGATCCCTAATTAGTGTTTGTGCTTCTTCCGACGGATAATTTAATGTAAAAGAAAAATAGTTTAACTTTTTACCAAAAATTGAGAGTTGATTGAACTTGCTACGATAAAGTGAAATCGTCTCCTGTCTGTTGCTGTTATTATAGTAACCACGCCGTAAATCAGATTCAACATCGCCGGGTTCACTTGACCGAAGTGATGCGTTATCAACAGCTGGAAAGGGTTGATTTGGCAAAACCAAATAGAGAAGTAGGGCTGTGGACCCTATGATAAATACCGCTGTTGCCAGTTTTTTCATTTGTCATTGAAAAAGCCTCGGTCTTCCCAAAATATAATTTGGATTTTTATTTTTCCTTTCACCGATCACTTTCCCAGGCACACCACCAACAACTGCAAAGTTGGGAACATTTTTTGTTACGACACACCCAGCAGCAACAATTGCGCCATATCCAATTCTGACACCTGGAAGAATAATAGCTCTAGGTCCAATAAATACATAGTCTTCAATTTCCACGCTCTCGATTTTTGCTTCAAACTTTGGGTCATTCATGTCGTGTTCTGAATTATAAACCATCACTTCACTTGCAACATCAACATGATTTCCAATTTTTAGTTTCCCTCTCCCATCCAAAAACGCTCTGTATCCAATCACCGAGTCGTTTCCAATTTCAACACCGGTTGGCGCAAAAAACTTACAACCAGTGTGAATAACACTTCCTTTTCCAAGTTTTACACCAGCAAGTTTATAGACAATGCTTCTAATGTGATGACTTGGAATGTAACCTACATTATGAACAAAAAATAACCCCATATCAATGAATATATTATTTACTCTACTGAAAATTTTTTGGGTTGCTTGCGCACGCGTGAGTGTATCTCCATATTTATCCGTAAAATAAAACCCTTTAAACGATACATTTAAGTTAGCAATCTTCATTTTTTACTTTGAGAAACCTTCAAACAGATCTAGTGTTTTCCTTGCTGTACTTTCCCAAGTATAGGCTTTCGTACGCTCAAAACACATCCTCGATTGTTTATTATATTCCGAAATCTTCATCGAAACCAGTTTCTCAATGCCCCCATAAATACTTTCCACACTGTATGGGTCAACGTAAATGCCCGCCGAACCTGCAATTTCACGCAAACTACCGCTTCCGCTAACAATTACGGGTGTTCCACAGGCCATTGCTTCAAGAGCATGCATTCCAAAACCTTCCCAATATGACGGAGAAATCAATGCATATGCCCCTTTATAAAGAGCCCTCTTTTCCTCCTCTGTTACATAATCAGTGAAAACAACTCTGTTTTCCAAATTTTGCTCCTTAACCAGTTGAAAAATATTTTCATACATCCAACCCTTTTTTCCGGCAATCACCAATTGAAATCCCGTCGACATAGTGTGTCCCGCCTTTACAAAAAGAGAGAATGCTTTGATAATCCCTTCAATATTTTTAGAAGGCTTGAGTGTTCCTAAATGAAGGATATAGTATTTACCAATTTTAAACTTATCTTGAATATGTCGCACAAGAATATCAGGAATATTTTGATTAAAAAGGTGATGATCTAACCCGTGATATATTATTTTTATTTTATTAGAAGAAAAAGGGTAATGTCGTACAATGTCATCCCTTGTTGTTTTTGAAACAGCGATGATACATTTTGATATAATTATGGAAATAGCGCTCCAATACTTCAACTGCCAAAAGTCGTAGCGTCTAAATTGTTCCAAGAACATGAGGTAACCCAAGTCATGTATTGTGCAAATCTGCGGAACCGTTGTAAAAATCGGCAAGTAATGCGTTGGACTGAAAAAAAGATCTATTTTGCTGCCGAAAATAAGTCTTGGTAACAACTTCTTAAATACCCAAAACCTGTCGGACGGAATGATCTCGTAACTCCACCGCTTATTTTCAGGGGGTAAACCATTAATCTTGTCCTGTTTAAGGAAAATTAAAAACTTATTTTGAGACTCAGAGCGAGACGATATCCTATAGATTGAATGGAGAAGTTGATAGGCATACTCCGACGACCCGACTCTCACTTCTTCATTTGCCTCAGTTCCGTCAATACCAATAATCATATTATTTAACAAGATTTTTGTACAAACTTAAGGTCAATAAAGCAGTACTCCTCCAGCTATATTTCTTTATCTCCTTTTTGCCCAACCTCGCATAAAAATTCTTGTTTTCCAGCAACTTTTCGATTCCCCTAGATATAGAGTCCAAATTTTCCGGGTCAACTAAAACTGCGGCGTCTCCGGCAATTTCCCCCATGCTTCCACGATTGGAGGTTAGAACTGGCACACCTAGTGAAAAAGCCTCCAGAATCGGTAAACCAAAACCCTCGTACAGCGATGGATAGAGAAGCGCTTCACTCCCAGCATACATCGGAACAATGTCTCGTTGCGTAACGCTACCCAAATACACAACGTTCCTAACAAAATGCATAGGTTTACGTACTTCGCCGATTACCACAAGCTTCAACCTTCGACCCACTCTGACTTTTTCAAATGCCTGGATAATACGTTCAATGTTTTTCCTGTAACTTGTGCCTACCGCCAATAAATATTTTGAGTTGAGATTATATCTTCTCCTTGTACTTTCCACTATTTCACGAGTACACTTGTGAAAACTTGGGTCAACGGCTTCGGGAATAACATTAATCACTTTTTCAGGACACCCCAGTTTCAGCAGATCATCTCTGGTTGTTTGCGACGGCACAATTATTCTATCAGCATATTTCATTACCCTCTCAAGCCTCCTTTTATGCACCTCAACAATCTTAGGGTGGGACATTCTTTCAAAAAGTATTGGTACTAAATCGTGAACTGTAGTAACTTTAAAGGCACTGCTGCTAGGTTGAGTCCAATCTGAAGAGTGAAAGATATCAGCTTTTCCAATTAGCGGATCTATACTCCAACCCAAACGGTTGAACAAAACATCTGATAAAAAAGGTGGTATTGGAAAAACTATACTACGGGCATTATTGCTTAATTGCGTCAATTTAGAAAATGTGTCAACAAGTTTTGGAATTCTTCTCAAAGAACCGCCAAACAAAAGAAAATTATCCTTTTTATCGATACTAAGAATAGATCCGATTAGATTTCGTGTATAAACGGAAACTCCGGTATCATATATTACCTGGGAAGCGTCAATTGCAATTTTCATAGTTTTTTGAGAATTTTGATTTCTCCCACTTTACCAATCTGTACATAGTTGCTACCTAGGTACATACGGATATTCTGCATATAATCATCTAAGTTGTAACCTTGAACATAAACACCTTCTTCTTCAACAACAATCTGCGGACTATCTTGTATTATACCCTTTAAAATGTCTTTTTCTGCCACTTTCATAAACCAAGGAAACTGAAATACGAACTTATTGCCCGGAGGAAGTCTGTTGGTTAAGAAGTAAATGTCAGGTATCGAGCCATATGAAAAAATTTTATCGTCAGGATTCGTGTTCTCCTTGACAATAGTGGTAACAAGTTTCTCTGTCTCTCCCCAAAAGACGATTGTACTTCCAAAATTAAGCTTGTAAAAGCGAATAATAAAAAATGACGCAAGAGTTATATAAACAATTATAAAAATAACTAGTAACCTACGGTTAATACTAAACAAAGAAAGAGTTATCAGGCAAATAAAAAAAGGCAGGGACGGCTGGAGATGGATAAAATCATATCTAGCGTACGCAAAAAATAAGGTCGCAGCTGCAAATAGTAAAAGCGGTAAATATTTTTTCCCAAATTTGACCAACACAAAAAACGCAGAAAGAAAACCCAGCGCGAAAAGGGGTGCGGCCTGGATTAAACCAGCTAAATTGGGATCCTTACGGCCCATTTGTGAAAAAACCGTGAGATTGAAAGTTGCGGTCCAATAAAGAAATTCACCAAAAATACCTTTTGAGAAAACAAACATTATCATCAAAATTGGGAAAAATGATAGTCCAAAAAGATAAACTAAAAACATTTTTTTACTATTTTTAACAAAAAGGTAGACGACAACAAACAAGATAAGTGGGAAAACAACTTGTTTAAATACCAGTGCCAAACCCATTAATAAACCGCTAATGAAAAGCCGTTTCCTGCAATTCGCGTCGAGGAAGTAGTAAGAAAAAAGAAGAAGAGGTGTAACAAACGATTCAATCCACAAAACATTTCCCTCAAAGTAAGGTTGCCAGAGGAGATAAAAAAAATTCATCAGAAGCGCTTTTTTATTGGAGTTTGTTATTCTACAACCGATTTTATACAAAAGAATCTGATTAAGGGCAACTAAGAGTAAATGAACTACTCTTATCCTTGCAAAAGTTGCCAGGCCAAGCGAATACAGATTAATCGGAAAAAGCATAATCCCGGGAAAGTGCTGATCAAAAATATCTCTGTAAGGCAATAAGCCTTTTGAGGATAGAAACGAATATACGAAAAGTTCTGGATATGGAAAAAATATCAGATGCAAAAGAAGTGAGATATGGAGAGCAATTATCAGAAATAGTACTAGTTCTGTAACGTGTGTTTTCACCCAATTAATAAACTTCCACGGTTTGAAAGCTGTGGAAGTTTGTTTCCTGCGATTAGATACGTTAAATGCGAAAATTTGCTTCATCCACGGCATAAATACCGTGGTTTTAAGCAAAGTGGCAACAAAACCCGTTTTCATAATGAATCTTTTCTGTAATGATATATCTGTCCAACACCACTAAAACTAACAATCTCCTTGGCTGAAAATTTCTGTTCTGTAAGTGTTTTTCGAACTATGTCTTGAGGGTCAGAAAGGTCATGAAGGTAATCAAAATAGTAGATCCCTGTTTTCGTATTAATTGTTTTTATAAGAATGTCGCGTGTTTCCTCACTTCCCGCGGAAATAGAGTCTGTAACACCAATTGAGAAGGCTGGCCTTTTTTCATACCATCTATACGGCGCAAACGGTTCTGGGTATTCAAAGATGGCGACTTCAGACCTTTGAATATTACCCTCAACAAATGCGACCGCCCCCCTCCAATTTTCTCTCTGCTGCGAAGAATTGCCATAATAATAAATACACGAAAACAAGGCTGAAATAACTATCGAGTAAAAAACCAGTTTCTTCGCAAGTTCGTTTTTTATATTTACTAACCCCCAAGCGACAATAAGTACAAAAGCAGGGTACACAAACAAAAATCGGAAGTATGCAAAAGATGGCACCACAAAAGATGTTAAATAACTTAAAAATAGAGGGGCCGTCATCCATAACCATAAAATCCCTCTCTTATTACGATTTCGAAAAGCCAAAATAAGAGAAGTGGCGTAGGGAAGTGAAAATAGAAAAGCTAATGCAACGTAAACATATTTATTCACAAATGACACTCTTCCCAAAATAAACTTGATCCAAACGAGAATTAGCTGTTTCAAAGTTGCTCCGCCAGCGAGATTTTTCCACGCGGGAAGTGTTGTCACCAACCAAGATCCACCCTGGGATTGCCTGGAAAAAGTTGTGAACCAAAACACCCAAAAAACTGCTAGCGGGATAAAGCAAGTATAAACATTAAAAAGCCACTTCCAGCTCGATTTTTTGACAAGTGCAAACAAAGCTATAGTTAAAATAAGAAAGTATGGCAAGTAATCGGTTGTACCGAGACATAAGAGTGCCAAAGAGAATCCCAACATGTAGAACCAACTTACCCGAACGGTGTAAAGTTTGATAAAAAAATAAACGAGAAGCGACGCAAAAAAAGCTGCCATCGAATACATTCTTGCTTCCTGAGAAAAGTAGATGTTAAACTGCGAAATTGCCAAGAGTAAGGCTGCGACAGTCGGATAAGTAAACAAGCCGACACTTCGCATCGGTTTATGATCGTCTTTTTCCAACCGTTGAATAAGAAGGGCAATTTTATATACAAGATAAATCGTTAAAAGGGAAAACAGGATCGATGGAAACCTTAAGGAAAATTCACTATAACCAAAAATGCTTGTCCAAAGCTTTAATAGTAAATAATATAAAGGCGGATGATTATCGACAGTAAAAAAACTTTCAAACATTTGATAGACCGACATCTCTCTCGCCGCAATCGCTCCAATTGCTTCATCAAGCCACAGAGACTGATTTATCGTAATAAGTCTTAGTATCAATCCTATAAAAACTACCAGATAAATCATATTTTCCTTTTCGTCCAAACCTTTACCCAAACAATCAGATGGTATATCGCCATAAGGTATGACAACATAAAACCTCTCCAGCCATCCAAAAATCCAAGTCGGTAGAAATATCTAACTAAAAAGTTATACTTGGGTATACAGATCATTTTGAATAATGAAAAATTCCCCCCTTTTCGAATAATCTCTTCGGACTCAAATTCGGAATAACGATTCATCATCGCGAAAAATTCTTTAAGAGTTCGGTATTGATGATGGATTTTTGCACCGTTCATTTTTCCAACATAACCATCGACTTCAACTTCTTCGTGAACATCACCTCTCCACTGCCCAAAACCTTTCTTCCACAGCCAGACATGTCTATCCAACTCTGCTTGCCAACGAGAGTGCCTGATTAACTTCCCAAAGATAATATTTTTTCTTGGAATCGAATAAGCGCAATATTTCAAAGTCTTATTATTAATACAAGAGGCAATCTCAGATGCCAACTGGGATTCCACTTCCTCATCCGCATCCAAAGACAAAATCCATACCCCTGATGCTTTTTGTGCTGCAAAGTTTTTTTGGTTTGCATAGTTATCAAACTTCCTTTTAAACACTTTCGCAGTATATTTCCGCGCGATATCAACGGTGTGGTCGGTGCTTCCCGAATCAACAACAACAATCTCATCGGCAAGCTTTTTTATCGATTCCAGACAACGTGGAAGATCTTTTTCTTCATTCAACGTAATAATTGTGACTGTCAATCGAGCCATAACCTTGAATTAACTTTGTTGCAAACGTTCAAATAAACTTACATACTCGGATAATATCTTGTCCCACGAATATCTACCCGCCTGATGTAGAGAATAACCTTGAGCGTTTTGTTTCTGAAGGACTTTGCCAATTACTTCAGAAAACCGTCGCGTGTCCCGCACATCAATAAGAAAACCCGCCTTTCCGACAATTTCACTTCGAATAGGATCGTTATTTGCGATAACAGAAAGTCCGCTCGCCATTGCTTCAACAAGAACCATTTCAAAAGAATATGACGGAAGCGAGGCAGAAAGTAAAACGTCGGCCGAGCGATAGACCAAAGGCATCTTATCAAAATCATAACTTTTAAGTTTGAACCTTTTCCCCAAAAGTTTTTGGCCAAATTTATAAATTTTTCTCTCCAGTGTTCCCCTCCCACACACTAATAGATTATAATTTTTCAAAAGCGAAACCGCTTTTATTACTAAGTCAACCCTCTTGCCTTTTTCCAGCGAAGAAACGCACAGAAGCAAAGGTCTTTTCAAACCAAAATCAATTTTATCTCCGTCGGGTCTGAATAGTTTCATATCTACGCCGTCTGGAATATATACAGTTTTGACAAAGGGATTTGTTTTTTCAGCCCACACTTTTGCATACGAAGACAGGGCGACAAAAGTATCAGGAAAACATAACAAATTATTGGTGTCGTCCCATCCTATACCAGCATGGCCAATAACAACCATTTTTTTTCTTCTTAGCCAGGTTATAATCCTGACAATAGCTGGTTCCCATCCACCATCTGTCGGAATTACGATGTCGAAATTTTCTTTAAACAGTGTTTTTAAAATTGCCAAGGTAAAATGCAAAACCTTCAAACTTTTGTAATCAATAAATAAATGACGCGCAATCCACCCACTTAGCGTTTTACCTTCATTAAAATTAATACCAGAAGTTCTAATACTATAGTTAGTCCTAATCCCTAACGGGTTATTTTGAAAAACCGTAACTTCGTGGGTAACCCACAGCCTTGAAGCTAAATCATAAACCCAACGTTCCACACCTCTTTGGTTTATTCCACTGTAGAAAGAGAGAATTGCGATCCTCATTATTTTATTATAGTCAAAAATCGATAATTTCGCCTTCTTTAAATTTATAACCAGAACTTAAAAAAACAGTTAAAGGGTAATCGCGTAATCGTTTTTTTAAATGAGTCTGGACTTATTAATCAACAAATCGGTATTTGATAAGTGTCCAAAGAGCGACAAACCCGTCCTTCCAAAAAATCTTTTTTCCTTCAGCGTAACCACGAGGCTTAACTTTAATCGGAACTTCAAAAATGCGGAAACCCTTTTTAATAATCTTTGCGGTAAACTCTGGTTCAAAATCAAATCTTTTAGCATGTATCGTTATGTTTTTTATAACCTCGCGACGAAACATTTTGTAACATGTTTCCATATCACTAACTTTCCTTTGATAGAGTATTTCAGTAACCAATGTTAAAAACTTATTGCCAAGATAATGACTGACAAGTGGAGTTTTGTTTTTTCCAAACAGTTTCAGCGGATAATTCTTAAGACGCGTACCAAAAACAACATCTGTTTTTCGATCCATAATGGGTTTGATCAGCTTTTGATAGTCATCTGGGTCGTACTCTAAATCGGCATCTTGAATAACAATAAAATCACCTGTTGACAAATTGATTCCGTCTACCACAGCAACGCCTTTACCCTGATTGAAGTTGTGGCGGATAACCTTTGTGGAAATTTTTTTATCCAAAGCGGTCTTAAATTTCAAAATCTTATCATAAGAGAGATCTTTTGAAGCATCGTCAACAATCACAATTTCTCTATCAACTTTAGCCGGAAGTTTGGCACTTAACACCTTACTCAAAAGTGTCTCGATCGTCGACTCTTCGTTATAAACAGGAATAATTATTGAAAGTTTCATTTTTCAGCAACCAACAAGACCGATAAACCAAAGGGAAAGCAGAAAATCTTTTCAGGCCAAAGAAAAAACCTTCCAAAAAAATCAAAAATACCAACCTCATTTTTCGGGAATACTGATTTACGCAACAATTTAAGATAAACAAACCACCCAACCGCTCCCCACCAGTTAAGATATCGGCTGCTTTTGATCTTAAATCCTGCACTTTGAAATTTTTTCCTAAATGAGGAGACCGTGTAACGCCGGTAATGGCCCAACAACCTATCATAATCGCTGTAAAGCAAATCCCCTGCCGGAACCAAGGCTACGACAGCCCCACCACTTTTTAAAAGCTTGTGAATATTTTTGATTGCCACTGTATCATTTTTAATATGTTCAATCACGTTTAGGCATACAATCGCGTCGAACTTTTTATTTTTAAAAAAATATTGGCCTTTTTCAATGTCACCATATCCAACACTTATTTGAGGGTCGTTATATTTACGAAAATAATTTCTCTTAATATCGACCGCACTTAATTTTCCATAACTTTTTAGTAGACTAGAAAAATTTCCTGTTCCCGATCCGACTTCCAAAATCTCACCTTCGAGATATTTCCCAAAAAACGACAAAATCCACGTGTTATACCATTTGGCTTTCTTCATCACAGCCAGCGTGTATTCCCCAACTTTATCCATATTGGGTAATTATATCTAAACCAGACTACTAAATCATTCTACAAACGAAGAAAACAAAACTCAGTTCAGAGAGCAACTTTTGGGAAACTGCTTCAAATTAAGGTAGATCTTTGCCAGATCGACACCATTTTTTGTAACATTTATCACATCTTTATTTTTAACTAGCTTTGCTGTTTTCGTTGTCACATATTTCATTTGTTCATAATAGGCTTCGATTACAACGGGTTGATTGGGGTCTATCTGTGAATTTATAATTCCTGAAAAATAGTATGGTAAAGTTGATCTTGCACAACCAACATAAGAAATCTGCGTAACCTGTGGAAAACACTTTTTCAATGTATCGGCGGACTCTTTTGCACCATAACAAAGTGATGTTGACACATAATTCTTGGCAACCGCCGGTCCACCGAATATTTCGTTGTAGTAGTAATCATAATTTGGTTCATATTTGTAAATATTAAAAAGAGAAAGCGAGATAATTGCAAGCAAAACGAATCCTCCGAATATTTCCGGTAGTTTTTTGACAAAACGAAAAATCGCACAACATGCTCCAATGTAAATATATGGCCAGATGGGAAGCAAATACCTGACTCCGGATTTTTTTGAGGCAAACGACAAAAATAAGAAAAAGACAAAAACATAAATTATTTGCGAAAGGGTTTTTAAATTTATCAAAATCAATTTTTTCCGTCCAGTTTTTGTAAAAAAGAAATACAAAGAGGCTAAAAGGCCGAAGAAAATGTAAGAAGGTACACGCAAACAAATCAAAATAAAGTAATAGTAAAAGGGAACCTGGTGCGAAACACTTCCCGCAAAAAACATTTCCGTAGAATTTTCTATAAGCTTAAACTGACGCGTCAGATATTCAAACACTGAAGTGAATGGATGAAACCAAGCTTCCGGCCAAAAAAAGTGAATCAGGACAAAACTTACTAATCCGATCAGAGTAAACTTAATAAAATTCTTCATTTTTTTGTCGGAAAAGATTGCGTAAAAGAAAAATATTATCAGAGGAAGTAGTCCAATCGGCTTTGTCAGAAAAGCAAAGCAGATTGAGAGTGATGACAAAATAATTGACGTCTTAACGTTCTCGATATAAAAAAAGCTATATATGCCAAAAAGGATAAACAATGTCAAAAGCCCATCATTAATGATTAAACGACTGTAACTGATAGCCACGGGATCCAACGCGTACAAAACTCCCGTCAAAAGTGCCGTTTTTTTATCTGTAATTTTTCTGGTTAATAAATAAACAATCACAACCGTAAACGAATTAATCACAATAAGCGGGAAACGGGCAACGACAAAATCTCTCGCAACATTTCTAGTTAAAACGCTTTGACCAATTCCCAGATATGCGATAAACGGTCCAGTCGCAGCAGTCAAAGGAAGCGCTATTGCCTCAGTGTCGTTGTCATTAACCCACCAAGCGTTACTACTTTGAAAATAGTTTTTTATATGCTGCCGATTAAAGGTTCGTAACGCAAGGAATGTTTCTTTCGCTCTGACCATCCATGTTATTTCGTCAGTGTAAATCGGTTGTTGCGAAAAACGGTAAATCCTGGGAACAATTGCAATAACAAAAAGCAGAAAGACAATGTAGTGCGTCTTAAATTTAATAATTTTATCCATCATCTAAAAAACTTAATATCCTGATTTTTCTGAAGAAAAGTGTTGTCTTTTTACTTTTTTAAAGGGTGTCTCAACAAATGAACGCGCCTGGTACTTCAAATCCATATTGGTCCAAACCGATTTCAAATACTCAGGTCGATCTTCAAAGAAAACTTCCGGGTAGTAGAAATCAAGCGGGAAACTGTTTCCTAATTCATACTTCAACTTAAAGGCTCTTTTTGGGACAGCTAAATCGCTTGAACGCGCACGTGACCTGGGCATATTCGTAAAATGAAGATAGGAATATCCCATCACCCAGAAACGTTTGCTTTGCTCACGCTCCTGTAAAAGCCGGTCGGCAAAATCAAAAAGTCCTTGTTGCCCGTGTGGCTTTTTAAACTTCAGGCCCTTAATTTTTCTGTTAAAAGCACGGATATTAAAATTACCAACTTTTCCATCAATATTGTACCTGCCTGCAAGTTCATCCTGAAAGTGATAGATATCACCAATAACGTTATAATATTGTGAAACAAGTGAATCAAGTCCTTGGCCCCTTGTATGAATCAAATCAGTTGTTTCTTTTATTTTGTCTTCCCACCAAACCTCATCTCCATCGACAATCACTACCCAATCACAAGCACTTTCTTCTAACATCTTTTGCCTGACAACTGTAAATTGTTCTGGATTTACCTCACCTATTTCCCTAAATTTGATTTTAGACGGGTATCTTTGTTTTAGACTTTCGACAATCTTGAGAGTATCATCGGAGCTTCCTGTGTCCCAAAGCAATACCTTGTCAACAAACTTAATCACGCTACTTATTGCATACCAAAGGTAGCGATCTTCATTCTTAACCAATGCATGTCCCCAAATTTGCATTTTTACAACTTATTTATTTTTAACACCACTCACCCTTCGCCAAAACCATAAAGCCGGAACTATAAAATTGACAATGTTTCCAGCCATTATCGCATATGCTGTTGACTGGTAACCAAAATTCAGTGTTAAAAACACCGAAAGTGAAGCAATTACTATGAAATTGATCACTGACAGATAAGAAAATAGCTTCGGGTATGAGTAGTAGTAGATTATGGCATTATGGAACGGGACCGAAATCAGAAAGAATAACATTGCGACCAATAGAACCATAAAAATTGGAAACGAATTCCTATACTCAACTCCGAAAAACTGATTAATTATTAACCTCACTCCAGGCGTGCATAACAGAATAAAAGACGCCACGGCGACAACCATCAGTAAAAGTTTTTTAAAATAAGTTAGCATTTGTTGGTCATTG
Organism: Candidatus Woesebacteria bacterium GW2011_GWA1_39_21; assembly: GCA_000993685.1. GTDB lineage: Bacteria > Patescibacteriota > Microgenomatia > UBA8517 > UBA8517 > GWB1-38-13. Next base: position 12,335 of record LBWP01000003.1, on the reverse strand, counting down.
GTGAACGAAGAATATTTTGGGGCAACAACTGTCCCCATTGCGCCGATTAGTTGCGGAACAACTGATACCAGCTGATTAGCTGCCGAATAAATCCCGATACCGGAAGCTGTAACCAATCTTCCCAACACAAATATGTCCGTGCGTGATGAAAAAGCAGCAATTCCACTCGAGATAGCAACCCACTTGTTGTAATTAAAAAACTCACCACGAACTTCTGAATTAATTTTTTCTTTGACAAAGTCAACTGAGATGTTAACAAAACTCAACAAAAATCCCAGCAAAGGCGCAACGATATAGCTGATAATCGCTGTTGTTAAATTAAGTTGTAAACTAGCCGTCAAATAGACAACAACCGCAAGTCTTAATGAGTTGGTGAAGATCTGAATTAACCCCCAGCTAATAAATTTTTGCGAGGCTTGGTAGTATGAAGTTGTAAATGAAAACAGCCAAGTTGTACCAACACCTATGAAAACCAATCGCAGTCCAAAAACAAGTTCCGGTTTATTAAAAACTTGTTTTGACAAAAATGGCGACAATAAAAAACCAAAAATAATAACTACGAGTGCAATCAAAATTTTTGACAAGAGCCCTAACTTAAGAAACCCCATCGACCTGTGGTAGTCGGATTTAAGATACTTTGATACAAAATTTACAATCCCAGTATTAATCCCCAGATTTCCGATATCGGCAACCACCGCCAAGACCGTAATTGACAATGAAAATAAGCCGAAATCAAACACGCCAAGCTCGCGTGCAAGAAGAATGTAAAAAACCATTCCCAAAATTCCGTTTATTACGGTTGCCGTAAATGTCAAAGTTGATTGACGAAAAGTATTGGTTTTTACAACAGAAAAAAAGTTGAGTTTCAAGAGCCTTCTCACAAATTTAATTATAACAGCATTCGAGAAAACCCTCAGTTTTAGATTAGGGATGAATCGAATGCTGAAAATGTGCAAACAGAGTTAAGCTTTGCTTATATGTCATCCTCCCTTAAAGTGATTTTGTAAAAAACCTTAAGCAGAGATAGTGGAGGATGTTATAACTTTTTTCGAAGTGTAGGGTAAATCAAGATTAAGACTATAATAACCAATGAAGCAGCCGAAATTGCCAAAGGTACGAAAACGTATTTCTGTGGAGAAAAGTAGATGTCATACGTCCCATCTTGATCGATTCTGAAACCGTTTATAAAACTATACAAGGGATAAGAACCCACACCGTTTGCTTCCCAAAAAGAATCAAAGCTCTCAGAAAACGCAAGTGTTATCGGAGATTTCAAACCTGAAATGTTAACTTTATATTCCGTCGGTGAAAGACGGGTATAGGTTACTTTTGCATCACTTGAAACTTCGACTAATCGTTGTTTGTCCTTGTCTGAAAGTTTGTCCCAGTCGAGAATGTTGTATGGGCCAGTTAACCTATTTACCCGGTTCCAATCTTGCTCGGATACAGAGGCAAGCGCATTGACAATATTAATCTCACCGGAAGTTTTGACATTTAGGGGATGCTGCGAATTTAATTTTCCAACAAGATGCCAGTCAAAGGCGGCCGAATCATAAGTGAAAATTCGATCTGGCACATCGTTATAACCAGTGAGCTTAATTTCTACTTGTTCAGGATTTTGATCAAGCGTATCAACTTCGCCGATCTTTGAATTATCCTGCCAAAACTGGATGCTCCCGCTTTTAGAGCTTCTCATCACGCGTACCAACAATAAATTCCCAGATTTAAACTTCAAATCTTGCACGACAAGCTGTTGGTCGCCTTCCGCTACTGCATAGCCACCCTGATAATCAAAATCTTGATTGTCAATTTGATATTTGGTTTGCAGAAAATTTCTCATCGATAAAAAATCATTCGCCTCCCGCTTCCACCACGGGCTAACATCAGTTGGGTCACGCTTAAGATTTTGGGCAGGAAAAATATAGAGGGCCTTATCAATAAAACTTGCTGCCAAATCAGTCTCACTTTTGTGGTAGAGAAGAATATTTGTAATAGGGAGATTGTCAGGCTTACCAACTACACCTGGCCGTTCTTCCGCAAAGACCAACGCCAATTTGGACAAATCAAATCCGGTAACATTAACTAAGTCCGAATAAATCCTATCCGAACCAACAACATAAAAGGTTCTAGGAGTAATAAAAAAATGGTCTTGGTGTTTTTTTGTCTGTAACACAGCAACGGGTGAATCTGAAATTTTCTTTTCTATCCATGGTAAATTTGTCAACTGTTGCAAGAAAGTGTTGTAGTAATCGAGGTTGTCCTGTTTCAAAGCTTTACGCCGCGCGTCGGGAAAAGGATAAATAAGATATTTTATTCCGGCAACATTTATAAGCTCTCCCATAAAAGGAGCTTCTCGTAAGAAATTAAATTTCTCATATGTTCCCACAGTGCCTATTTCGAACGGTCTTTTTTCTGCGATCGAAAATGCCTCGGTTGATGGGTGCGTAAATGAGACATAACCTAGCGGCAACTTGACCGGGATTGAGAAAGTTCTAAAAAAATCGGTTTGACTACTTAACAATTGCGCAAAAGACCAGTATTTATCTTCGTTTTGGACCGGAGAAAAAGATCCCGTCATTTGGCCGCGCAAAACGGGGTTCATGAGAAATACCAAATAGATGATGAAAACGAGCGAAGGCAGATATGATTTTTTGGAAATTAATTTTGAAGTAATCCCCACCAATATCGAGTAGGAGAAAGCAATTAAGAAAAAAAACTTGCTCGGATCTCGAAACAAGTTAAACCCCGGCACTTTCTGGAAAAGTTGCAGGTATACTTCCCCCAAAGGCGGTTGTGATCCTTTTGTCAAAAATATCCCGACAAATGCTATTGAGATTAAAAACAAATACTGCTTTTTTCTGGAAAGAAGAACCGGAACAAATGCGAAAATTGGAACAATGGCAAAATACCACACGGGGTTTGTTACCTTGCCAAAGCTATTGATATACCAATGCGGTTGAAATAAATAAAGAGCATGTGTGATCGTTGAAAAACTCAAATTGGTTACCTGTTGGGCGGAGTCGTACCCTGCAGGAAGATGCACACCTTCGGAAAATTTAGCCGGTAAAATCCAATACAGATTAAGTAGAACCAGAAAAACTGTAGTCGTTAAGCCAATGACAATATAGTTTTTGAAAAGGCAAAACCTTTGACCACCACCCTTAACGGTGAGAAAATCAAAAATAAATTTTATTAACACGACGAATGCCAATATCCAGACTATTCTCAAATCGAAAGTGCCGATCAACCAAACACTGAAGACGAATTTTAAAAGTAAGTAAACACTCAACTTTTCGCAAACACTTAAAAAAAAGTAGAATGTGAGTGGGAAAACACTGTACGCCAAAACGATGTTCATTTGCGAACCGTCTAAAAGCAAAATAAAGTAAGTGTTTAAGACGTATAAAACAGACGAAACGAGCCAATCACCTTTAAAAAATTTTGAAAGTTTGATGAAACCTAAGGTGGAAATTAGAATTGCCGGCAAAAGCATCAAATATTTAATTTGAAACCAATACGGCAGCCCAAATCTCGTCAATGACTCATAAAATAGCTCCGAAGGGTATGACCACAAAGTATTTACGGCATACACGCCCATTCCGTCTCCGGTTTGAACATTATTCCACGTAAAAGGCAGATAGATACCATTAACGATTGGCAAAAAACGATAACTAATATCGGAACCAAGATTTGACTTGCTTGTAAAAATCCAAAATTTGAAGATCAACGCGGTAAGAAGCGCAAATATTGCAACTTTTTTATGACTGGTCATTAGCTTTCTGAAAATTCTTATTAAAAAGGAGTGTATTTAAAACGCCTAGAATTAGAAATGAAATTGCAAGACTACTAAAATAAAAAGTAATCGTAGTGGCGCCTAAAGTATCGGATATTGCGGATAAAACAATTGCAGAAAAAGCATACCAGTAAAAACGATGGTGCGCATTTTTTCTTATAACCATCCCGATAAATCCAAAAATGAAAATCCCATCAATTAAATATTCGTTTTCGATACTCAAATTTAGTGACTCTTTGGCGATATACCAGGCCAATGCAACCAAAATATATAGGGCTATCTCGGTAAAAATTAACCGGTAAGGAAATTTATCTGACTTTTTTGAAGACATTATTACTCCTTCTATTAATGTATATGATCAGCGGCAATAAGACAATTAAAGATAGACCGGACACAATGTTACCATATCTCCTGTACTTCTCGAGGCCAAATTTCACAAATACAGTATCTGGAAGATTTTCTTCAACCAACCACCCGTTTGCATAACCGTTAGCCTGAAAATGCTGAACGTGGATTTCTTTTCCGTCTCCAGAAAACACCTTCCATTGGGGATGATATGTTTCCGAAAAAACTATAACATAAGGAGCTTGCTGCTCTGATAAACCAAGCCTATACTCCTCAGAAGTTATTTTTGTGTACGTCAAAACTGCCTGATGTAAATTATAACCTGAATTTAATATTTCTCTGTTTAAAGTTGGGTAACTGTCGTAGTTCGCAATAATTTGAATATTTTTTAGCACAACCTTACTGGGTCGATCAAAAATCTTATACAGGTCCTTGTTTTTACATGCGCTTTTAGAATTAAAATCCGTACAATCGTTCCATAACGGTAACTCAAACCTAACTACTGCGCTGTTTGCGTTACCAGAAGGTATATAGGTATTGCCCCGATGCAACCAGTGGCGATTATAAACGCTTAAATCCAAAGGCCAGGTGTTACCGTGTTCTATTTCAGTTTCTGAATCCACGTAATCACTATCCTGATTTACTTTTACTACGGGGGCAGATCCCCTCTCCACAAAGTAATCCGAAACGATGTCATAACTATATATATCCTTGACATTACCTAAGCTAAATTCAAATTTTCCTAATCTATCTTTTTCTGAAGAAACATCGATGACATAACCTTCGCCAACAACTTTGTTATTAGTAACAGTGGCGTTAATGAATTTCGCCCTGTCGATAGAAAAAATATTTTTATTAAAATATTTAATTTGGACTTCATTATTTCCAGCCTTCAAACTTAAGTTTGGAAAAGTCAGTTTATTTTCCTCGACTTCAGGTTCAAGGTTGTATCCCCGGTCATTAATTTTAACTAAGCGGGGAGTTGAAAATAGTCCGAGATTGTATTCATCAAATTCTAGGGAATAAACACCATCGGATAGTACCTGATATGTATACGCAATCACATTGCTATTATCGTCTGTAATAACACGATCATACGAAGGACTTACTTCAAAAATGTACATAATTTTCTTAAGTAAACCCACAGATTCTTCCAAGATGTCGTCCTTGCCATACAATCCAAAATTGTTTTGTAACGCGTACAAATTATCATAAAGCAACAATCTGTTCACAGACCAACCGCTTAGCGGGGAAGTTTCGGCCAAAAAAGAACAATTCTCAAGTATATTTTTATACTCTTCCATACTGGATTTAGATGCATTTATATTAAGATCTTTTAATGCGACGGCTTCACTTAACCTTTTGCTCGCAAAATCTAGACATTCTATCAAGGGTGGCTTATTTGTATAGATTTTTTCGACAAACTCCTTGAAACGAATGAATGGATAAAGCGGAGAACCAGGAAGTTTACTTACATATGGCAACGTACCGGTATCGACGGTCTTTTGATCTGAGTATTTTACAGTTTTTACGGGATAAATCTGTTCTGAAAAAAACGCACTGTTAAGTTTATCAACAATGTCGGAGTCTTGAGAGTTCGAAACTACAAACATTGAATCCTCCCCCGTTTGGTTTTTCCAATAAGAATACATTGTGTCAGGTGTTCCTTCGATAAGTGTAAATGGCGCGTAAGGAGAATAAAAATGTCTACCCTTGTCTCCAAGAGCTACTTTCCAGATCGATAGAGGTCCAAAATCAATCTCATGCTCCAAATATTTCGGAGCACTTTTTAACCAATCATTGATTTTATCAAGAGATTCGAGCTTTCTTCTTTGCGATTGGGTTTCATTATGTACGACGATCCAACCAACGTTTAAAGACCCAAATAGTTTCTTTACGCCTCCTGTATCTTCGTTATGTATCAAAGATATCAGGTTATTCAACTGAAAATCGACAGATGGTACACCTATCATGTAGGCCAGAGACGAACCGCTAAAAAATACTTGTGAAGGAACTCCTCCGGTAAATCCCCAGTTATAATCAACTGACTCGTTGGGTGCAATAGGAAGATGAAGGATCCTAGCGTCATTCGATCTTTCTTTTAACCATCGTTCTGCCTGGTTATAATAATCGGGAACTGAAATGAGATAATTGTAATCTGGAACAATAAAGGTTTGACCCAACCACATCGGCCAAACTAAAACACAACAACTGACAAAAATTACAGCTACTAAAAATGGCACGGCAAATCTGCCAACTGCTTTTTTAAACCAATTAAATATTTGTGAAAGACCAAGCCCGAATAAAAAGGAATATGGCAAGATCAGTAATATTCCAACTTTTTCGTACGGATTACGAAGCGGTGCTAGAAATGATAACTTTTCAAATAAGAATTTTGCTAGCCAACCCAAAGGCGGATTTACGCCTTTAGAAATTGAAAGAGTAATAACTACCAAAAGCATCAACCAAGTCCAAATTCGTGATGAATGATTTTTCTTAAATAAAGTTGTTAAAAAAATAATTATTGTCGGTATCCAGCTTAAAAATATAAAAAAGGGATTCGAGTAAAGTTCTCCCCAGTCTTTGGTATCGTATAAATAAAACCGACTAAGTCCTCGAATAACAAATGCATTTTCGGTTTGTCTTTTTAGACCAATCACAACATCAACAGTTCGGTTCAGGAGATCGGAAGCAGAAAAACTCCCGATGATGAATTTCCCTGACTCAATAAAGTGGAGGATCCACCAAGCGTTTAACAACAACCATGAAACCACGGTGATAAGCGCGTAAACAAGTACAAATTTTCTTTGCGTTTTATCTCCTTTTAAAAACTGAAATACAAAATAAGCCATCCAAAGGATCCATATTGCAACCGTGAAACCCGGGGCTCCGTATACATAGGACATTATAAAAGAGAACACGTTAAGAACAATGATCGACAAAAAAGATCTTCTGGAAACCCCTTTTTCCAAAATCAAAAGTGATACCGGAATAAAAAGCAGCATCAACATTCCATTGTGTACACCCCTATGCCAAACACTTAATGTATTAAAGTTATAAAGTGAAAATAAGGCCGCCAATAAACCAGTTTTTTTGGAAAAGCCAAAAGAAAAGGCCAAAAAATAAAATGCGACTGAACCGCCAAAAAGTATTAAAAAGATAAAAAATTTCTGATTAAACTCCGGAGTTAATCCTACAGAATTTGCTACAGACAGCATTGTATAAAAGGGAATGGATGTATATGTCATTGAATTGGTTTCCCCAGTAGCGTGTTTCTCCCACCAAGAAGACGCAACAGTTGTAAGTTGATTTTCCGGAGAATACACCGGTATACCAACGTCTGCCCCACCCCATATTTCGCCTTTGGGTATCCAGCTAAATACCGAAAAAACAGACAGTGCAAGAAGAAACATTATGCTTACAACATTTGCGTTTGCCGATATTTTATTTTTCAAGAATGAAAAGGTTTTAGTAAACATTTTATTTGTTTTTCACCGCGACAATATATGTTGCGAAATTCGGAAAATAGTACACAAAAACAGAAATGATGAATGATAGTAAAATAAGTAGCGGCCAAAAGATTTTAGAAGTTTTTCTTAGTAAACCATTTTCTCCATACACCAATTTCGAACCTTGTCCATAGACTGTGTATCCCAACTTTTCAAACTCGTCTGGCGTCCAACCAGACAGGTGAACGTTCAAGGGGTTAGTAGTTTTTCTCGTTAATTCAATGCGGTGGTAAGGGATAAAATCTAAGGGAGTTGAAACAAGAACTCTTTTTTTTGCCAGTTTTTCCCAAATTCTTATTGCTTTTAGACCATCCTTTTTATTCAAATGTTCAATTACTTGCGAACAAAAAACCAGATCGTACTTCGAACGAGTTACTTCTTTTGAGATTTTAACAACATCTGATTTTATCAACTTTGAATAAACACTTTTTTGTTTCGCATGCTTTAACGAAGCGTCATGTAGATCGACTCCAGTAATTACCCAATTTTTCCCCTTACTTACAACCTCCATAAATTCACCGTTTCCACAACCAATATCCAAAACAGTATTTATATCGCCCCCAATTAATCTCCTCACTATCCAATGGTACGTAAAAGGTATTTCTTTTAACCCCATGTAAATTTTAGTTAACATAACACAACAAATTTTATCCCAGATTCATTATTATGCATTCTTCCGGCTGGGCTGTATTATAAAAAAAATATATTATATGATTTTGCTGAAAACCTGGTTCGCTCGGTTATCCCAAGACCAATACTTTTCTATCATCTTTTGAGCTTCTTTGCCAACCTCTTTCCTCAAGTCATTATTATTTAATAGTTTCAAAATCGTATCGGAAAAACTACCAAGATCTCCAACTTTCACTTTAATCATCCCATGCGGGTAATACGATTCGTATGACTTTAGGTTGAAACCGACACAAGGCAAGCCAAAAGCCATCGCCTCTGCGGAGGCCATGCCACCGGAGTCATAAAACGCCGGATGAACAACTAGTTTACTTTGAGAAAATATTTTATATTTTTGAGGACCATCATATACATAACCGAATAACTTAATGTTGTTTTGCAAATTATATTTTATTACACGCTCTTTAACCTTTCCCATTAACGGACCGTCACCTATCATTGCAAGTTTAGATCCACTCCTCTTTTCGACAACACGCTTCCAGATATCAACAAGTTCCACCACTCCTTTTTGCGGATGAAAACGCCCTTGAAAAACTGCATCATAGATTTTTTTTGTGGATTGACTAATTGACGACTTGTATTTTTTTATATTTTCAAGAGGAACTGCACCTAAAACAACAACGACTCGTTTTTTTTCATTCAAACGTGGAAAACGACCCCGCTCCGATTCGTTGTTTACAACCACGATATCGGCAAAGTTAGTTATCAAAGGTTTAATTGGAAACTGCATAAGCCAGTACATAAAAGATTTAGCTAAATACCTATTTTCTCTAAAACCGGATTCCAGGAATCCTTTAAAAGGATTTGGCGCGGTTTGATACCAAGCAGCAATCCATTTGCACTTGTCTTTATATCTTAGTTTCATAATAAGCGCGGGAAGCGAATCCATCCAAAATTCCGAAGCGCTGTAGATTATAACAGGCGAATTAACACCGTCAGACAGCTTTGTAACTAAGCCAATTCTAACTCCTTCAATTATTCTTGCCAAATAACAGATTACAAAACCCATTTTGCACCAAGGGTTCATTTTTGAAACAAAGAAGTCAACTTTTGTTTTGTCTAACTGTTGCCTTGTACACATCAGGTATCCTTCACTCCAAAGGTATACCGACACTTTAGTTTTTTTACTCCATCGTCGTGCAAACTCAATATAAATTCTGTCACCACCTGAAATCCCATTCCCCAATGAGGCCAAAGCAAATATTTTTATTTCAGGTATCATTATCATCTGTTAACTAAATAATTTAGATCCAAACACAAATAAAACGTTGTGCACATTACCAAATCAATATTGATAACATCTCTCTCACAATTATACACATTTTCTATCTCAAAAATCCGTGTTACCGACACCCTGAGACATGAAACCAACTTATTAGATAATTAGGTAACTTTACTTATGTTAATATATAACTGCCTGTCCTCACTCAGATAAATTTTATGCCGAAAACCATCTCAACTAAACATTTATTCATAATACTAGCCTTTATTGTTGTTTTGCTTCACTTGTTATTTTATAAAAATTTTTGGAATTACGGGTTTGGAATTTCTGAAGACTGGATTTGGCTAGCACATTTCAACTCCTTTCCTGGGGACCTGCTCTCTAAATTTATCGATGCCTGGAAATGGAAAGGTATACACCAAGGGACGATGGTTATTTATGTCGGAATGATCGATCGTCTTTTCCCGTCAAACTATTTAATGATTCAAATTGTCAGTTTTATCGGGAAAATAACAGCGTCCGTACTTTTATTTCCTGCAACATTGGCACTAACTAAAAATAGAACGCTGGCGTTTTTAAGCAGCATATTTTTTGCTATTTCATATGCATCAGCCGGGTCGTTTATTACTTCCACAAATTCCATGGAGTATTGGGGGTTGTGTTGTTTAAGTATTTTCGTGATTTATTATGTCAAGCTTTTACAACCAGATCGAAAGCTTAATCTGGCGGATTTTCTTATTACAGCGTTATTTTTGTTTTTAAGTCTTCAATTTACGTTTGTGAGATTGTTCGGAATGCAATTTATTATTATTGTTGTTGAAATCATTCTGATCGTCACAAAAAAGTCCACCATTAATAAATCAACCCCACGTTTACTTACTTTTTTGGCAATATTTTTCATTTTTAATTTAATCGGCCACGATGGAATGTCAACCTCCACAGGAGTAAGTGGAATAATTAACAATTTAGCAAAACACATTTCAGACGGTGATCTTGCAATGCTGATCCACCCATTGGCAGGTTTGTCTTTGACCTTAGTTCCCCAAAAATACACAGATTTGCTCTCGGTCGTTGGGTCAGCTCAATCACTCAGTTCTTACAAGTTTTTTATCAAAGATGTCGTTTTAAAGTTTTTCCCAACTTTGTTCATAACACTACTTCTAACAGACATAATTCTACCGGTTAAAAAAATACGGTTCTTTTTGACATCGTTAGGAATAAATATTTTTTTACTACACATTATCTATCTATTCGGTTCACACTACACCGAGCCAAGATTCTACCTTATACCCCAAGCTGTGTTTGGTAGTCTAATTCTTACATTGTCATTTACTCTAGGAGTTGAATGGTATTTCAACAACAGAAACAACAATTTGCTTTTTATTGGATTTGCTTCATCGTTCGTGTCCTTTTATCTGATCTTTTTGACTTGGTTAACTAACTTCGGAAAAAATGCACTTATCGTGTATGCGCCTTTGGATAAATATCTGCCGGTTCCGCAAATCGGCATTTGCGTATTTTTGGCATCCTTATTCACAATGTCATTACAAAAAATAAAATCCCAAGAAAATAAAGACGTGTTCTTAAAGTTTATTAGCGTTGTTACACTGGGTCTATTATTTCTCTTCATCGCCGTTAGTAGCTACGACGAGTTGCAGTATTACAAAATCAGAAAGTCATCGGGGGTAGATTTAAAGGTTCAGGAAAGTATCCAAGCGGATATCTATCACACCCACATAAAAAATAAGGGTGATCGTGTTATTTATTACATTACCCCATCTGAAAACGACGTTTTTGACGCCGAACAAGGACTGCTAATCGACGCTATTAATGATTGGGAATACTCATGGTGGACTTACGGCGATAAAAAAGATGAGCTCGGTTGCACAATGGCACTTACTAGGTCTTGGCACCAGGAAGAGGCAATCTACAAAAAAGATAATCGAATTCGCTTTCGCTACAACAGCCGCTGTCCGGCTCCCCAAAATTCCCAGTCACAATTAACGTTTCGCGATCAAGTAATGACAATGCCTATCGATAATTTATTTGCATTTACAGTCAAATCCGGCAAGGTTGTTGATATGACGGATCAAGTCAAAAAGCAGCTACAAAAAAATATTGGACTCCTTCCTACTGATTAATATTCATGGCAAATTTCAAACCCTTCAATAACTACACGTTTTTTCTAGTTGACAAACTTTTAGATAAACACAATATCAATCCGCCTTTTTTAGACGCTGGCTGTGGCATAGGCGATTTAAGTTATCATCTTGGGTCAAAAAAATTTGATGGAAAGGCAATTGACCTTTCAAAAAAGGCCTACACAATTGCAAAAAATAAATTACAAAAATTTCCGAAGATCAAAGTCGAGCGGACTGACCTAGAGAAAGTTGGAGGAAAATATAATTGCATATTTTTGTGGGATGTCATGGAACACATTGAAAACGACATCAAATCTTTAAAGATTATACGCCACCTATTAAACAAGAATGGATATCTACTTCTGCATGTTCCAAGCAATATGAATGAATGGAATTGGGACGACGAATTTTATGGCCACTACCGTAGGTATGGAAAAACTGATTTAAAAGAAAAATTAAATTCAAACGGATTCAAGATCGTTAGTCTCTGGGATACCACATTCCCCTTCTTCTGGCTAATGAGAGGAACTTATCTTAGTATCTTAAAAAAGCCAAAAATAAACTACGAAAATAAAAACGAACGCACCAGCAAAAGCAGTTTGGTCCCTTCATGGAAAGTAAGATTTATAAACAATAGA
>LBWP01000002.1 GCA_000993685.1 Candidatus Woesebacteria bacterium GW2011_GWA1_39_21 | reverse complement strand
CACATGCTCCACTGGTTGTGCGGGTCCCCGTCAATTCCTTTGAGTTTTAAACTTGCGTTCGTACTCCCCAGGCGGCTCGCTTAACGCGTTAGCTTACGCTCCCCACCGAGTAAACTCGGACAGAGGGCTAGCGAGCATAGTTTACGGCTAGGACTACAGGGGTCTCTAATCCCTTTCGCTCCCCTAGCTTTCGTTCCTCAGCGTCAATCAACTCCCAGCTACCTGCCTTCGCCCTTGGTGTTCCTATCGATATCAACGGATTTCACCCCTACACCGATAGTTCCGGTAGCCCCTAAATGATTCAAATAAAATAGTATCACTCCCCTTCCCCCGGTTAAGCCGTGGTCTTTGAAAAGTGACTTATTTCATCGCCTACGAAACGCTTTACGCCCAATAAATCCGGATAACGCTTGCACCCTCCGTATTACCGCTGCTGCTGGCACGGAGTTAGCCGCCTTCATCCCTCACGCGGCGTCGCGACGTCAGACTTTCGTCCATTGCGTACGATTCCCAGTTGCTGCCACCCGTAGGTGTATGGGCCGTGTCTCAGTCCCATTCTGGGGGAACATGCTCTCACATCCCCTACCCGTCGTAGCCTTGGTAAGCCATTACCCTACCAACTAGCTGATGGGCCGCAAGCCTTTCCCTCGGCGGACAGTTAAGTCCTTTTCTCCTGCATAGCAGGAAAAATACCTAATTTCTAATTTCTAATTTCTAATCAAACCCCAATTCTTAAATTCCCAATGAACAAAAATTAAAATACTGCTTTCATTGGTGTTTGGTTGTTGATTAGTTATTAGGTTAATTAGGTCAATTAGAAATTCTTCATGCTACGCATGAGGTCATGCGGTATTAGCCCCGCTTTCGCGGAGGTATTCCACACCATGGTGTAAGTACTTACGTATTACTCAGCCGTTCGCGACTGTCCGCAGGACAGAACAAACCAACAATTAACAAAAAACAAGTAACAATTAACGCATTCTAAGTTTCTTAGAAAATCCACCTAGTTGATCAGCAATTTGTTTTGCTGAATCCAACAATTTCACTTTTTCGCTCGGACTAATGAGTTTTTCATCATAAGCCACATCAACAGCTGCTGCTGATTCATTTATTGAGCCAAGTGAATTATTGAGATAACGGTTGAATTCCTTGTCGGAATCTTTTCCTGCTCCTTCTGCAATATTTAATACGACAGACAAAGCACTTCTTCTTAGTTGATCTCCAAGCTCCCAGTATTGTTTTGTAAAATCTTTAGTAATAATTACAACCTTTTGATAAAACAATTTTGCGTCTTTATAAACCTTAAACTCTAAAAACCGAAAAGTTTTCTTCATATGTTTAAAGTTTAACCGTTACTGGTTACTAGTTACAAGCTGACATGTTCGGTCCTACGGACCGTCCCACTTGCATGCTTAAAGCACGCCGCTAGCGTTCATCCTGGGCCAGGATCAAACCCTCAAAAAAGTGATCAGAATTAAAACTAATGTTTTAATAGATCGGTTTATTCCCGGCCAGATCTTGAGTGCCGATCTAAAATCGGCAATCCTATATCATCCTTCCCGCACAAAAAAGAAAAATGTCTTTTTAAAGAAGATGATATTTAAAAATAACCTTGATTGAATTGTTAAAGTGCAAAGTAAATTTGTTAAGATGAGAACCATCCTCCGTGACTTACTTTTCGCCTTAGTTCATTTGAACTGCGGCTCAAATTGCGTTCACTTGAGGACGCTTTTAAAAAGGCATCCCTTTAAAAGCGAAAACCGCCGGATGGCGGTTTGAAACTTCGGCTTTCAAAGCCCATCTGTGGTTTTCAAGTAATCATTTGAAATAGCCGAGTAAAACTCGGTGTGCAAGTATTATAGCATACAATATTCTTGCTACAATAGTATGTTTCAAGGTTCTCCTATGACAAAAGAATTCTGACATTCCAGGTCGTCAAGATGTTGTTTGCGAATCTTTACCGACCTCACCGACCTCAACACGGCCTGGCTTCCAATCTTTCGCCCAACCATTTACCTTACCTTCAGCATCAAGAATAATCGGACAATTATTTTCATTCCCGTCGCAACCGGGACAAAACTTAGCCCTCAATTTTTCTAATTCAGAGGGGACAAATTCTCGTCTCCGACTTGCAGCTATTTTGGTAACACGTTCTAAAAGTCCACAATCTTTCCCTTCCTCGGCAGTCATAATTCTCACCTCCCGTAAGGCATTGTGATTATCAAATTGCCTTTTTAAAAACAAACGCAAACTCACTTTCGCGATTACTTCCCCTCTGTTTCTTAAACTAAGAAACTTTTGGGAATTATTGAAAGCAACACATGGATTTTCCTCAATTATCGTGTGCGTTTTCAAGACTTTAATTTTTGCTAATATAAGCGGATAATGGATAGTTGGGGCTAAAAATTAGAAATTGTCTTTCGACCGCAGCTTTATTTATAATCTCCACCGCTTCCAAATTTTGACACTAATGTTTATAATAGTGTGTTTCCAACTTGTTATATCATGACTAGAGAAAGATTAAACGGTTCACAAAATTCCGAGATCCAGACAAAAGAAGGAGTAACCTGGGGTGATTTACTAGGGTTAACTGAAAAACCAAGCACCATAGAAAACAAAAGAGACCTCAACGGAGTCATCTTTGAAGGATTTAGTAATAAACAGGAAAGCTGGATAAAAAAGCAGGTCGAAGGCATCGGACTTCCCACAGATAATATTAAAACAGTCACTTATGCGGAAAATTCTCCGAGAGAAACAACAACACTCGGTTCTGCTAATCTTCTAATCGGAGAATACCGTCTCTATAAATCACTCACCAACCCGAAACTGCCAGAACGCGCTCAGGAAGGAACGATGATCCACGAGCTATTGCACATGTGCGACCCTTTCAGTCACGTCCACCCAAAAGATTTTAAGGACGTTTATGCAACACACGAAGACCGAGAACACGCAAGAAGGCATGCGGAAGCTGTTGCTAAACAATCGGCCGAAACACACGTCTTTCTCAATGGTTACCACAAAGCGCTTTTTAAGTCTTTCGAAAATGGCGACATCGACAAAGAAAGGTTTCTCATGGAAACTCACGCAATCATGGGTGAACTTCGTTTTACCAATCCCAAACATTTAGAGCAAGTTGAAAGTTCGCAACAAAAAAAACTGCAAAAGTTAGGAAAAGAAAACGAGTTTGTCCAAATCATGTCGCATGAAGGTGATGGTAAGCCGGTTGGAATTGACAGAACTTTAGTTTCACTTATAAAAGACGTCCTTAATCAGGAACAACTTGATGGCCACATTAATATGGTCAGTAATTCATTTTCTAAACAAAGATCACCCTTAAGATAAAATGGCATACTGCAAATAAAGAAGAGTAACAGACGAAATGGTTGTCATATTTTCGAAAGGCATGTGGGTACAATGCCACGCGCAAAACTGCAGAATTCTTGAGAGGTACCAACAAGAACAACCTATTTGCTTTTTCCCGGACTCAACACACTTGGACTGCTCCATCGCAATTGAAGAACAAAATAAAGTTGATGCCGCACAACAAGCTCGCACTTGAAATTTGTTCGTTCTCGAAATAAAAGTAATTCAATCCCCACACACCTTAGTCATACCCAAATGAATTTCAACGTATTGACGTTACTGAAAATATGTAAGAAAATTCTTTTATGTCAGACAGTTCAGACAGAATCGAGGTAACAACGCCGGTTTCCGGCCAAATGAATGAAGGTATTAAAATCGAAAACCTTGAAGTTGGTGAAAAGCCGCTTTTAAATTTTGATGCGAGACTAACTGACGGTTCACCAGTTAACATAAGCATTAATACAGGCAGGCAAGACCGAGAAAATTCTCCATACATGAAACACCGAGAAAGTTCCAACAGATTTAATCAGGAAGTCAGAAGGATGATCGATCCAGAAGAAACTATTAATTCAAATTTGCAAGTTAATATGGAAAAACCACCTCGACCCGGAGAAGTGTTGCACTTCAACTACAACGGTGCCGAGTATTTCTACAAGGTTCGGGAAGAAGCAAAATCATATGAACCAACTTTTCGCGACAGCTTAGGATTGGAACCCGTTTTTTTACAACCCGTACCTAAAAATGAAATACCACAGTTATCAAAAGAAGAAATTGTTGATTTTAATACTCAGCTTGTCGAAGCGCCACCAATTGTTCAGAAAAACATGGAAATGTTGGCTGCCCGAAAAGTGCTTAACATATTCCCCGCAAAGAAGTAGCCCCACGGCAGCTGTAATCATCAACAATCACTTAGTTTACTCAACGTTTTGGGAGAAGAGTTGTTGCAATAATAACTCCTTATAGCTTAAAACAAACTACTATCCCGCTCCGCCGCCGCCCCCCCCGCCGCCCCCACCGCCCCCGCCGGAGAAACCACCTGAACTTCCGGAACCGGATGCGCCAAATGACTGGAAAGAAGAACCCAGGGACGTAAAAGCAGCTGACATTCCTGAAAATGATTCGCCAACGTTTCCAATTCCCCCAGTACCACCACTTGCCATGCCTGCAACATACAACCCGGACCCGGCATAAGCGCTTTCGGGGAAACTTATTGGAAGTTGTGACAGCGCCTTCAAAGAGATTCCCAAGGTGGCTCCGTAGACCAAATACTTCTCCCAAAGAATGACCGAATCGATGGGATAATTTTTTGTTACTGAGTAATCTTTTATGTAACTTTTGAAAGCTTTCCAATTGGCATATTCCTGCAACCCATTGTCTGTCTTTCTATACATAAAGGAAGACAAAATTCCCGCAACCATAAATAGGAAAATTAGCACAATAACAACCACAACCACTTCAACCGAATTAAATAAAGTTAGTAGTTTGTTCCCGAAAGCAAATAACATAAAAAGCACCAGTAGCGTTAATCCCATCTCTTTGACCAACTTGTCTTTTGTTTTTTTGCTATCGGGGTCAATTAAACCAATATCAATCAGCTCACCAACCGCATCTTTCTGCCACTTTTTCCAAAAGTTAAATGCAGAAGTTCTATCAGTGGCTCCCATATTCTTAATTTCCGAAAATTTAATTTCATCTTTACCTTTTCTTATAAACAAAAAATTCACAAGATTTTTTTCCCGCTCAGAAAGCTTTTCATCAACGATATATTTCATATTCACAATCTTTAATGAATAATCGTACTTTGTATTCCCAAACAAAGTTTTTCCTCTTTCGACCTTGATTTCCAAAACTTTCTTACGGACCAGATTCAAGATTGTCCCGACAATACTTTTACTTGTTGGCATCATATTCCAGCTACTTAACGCTTCAACCAGTGCGGGTTCCAATTCATCCGGCGGTTCGTGGAGTTTTCCCGATAAGTTAACCTCGGGGGTCGGCTTATCATCCCCCACGCGCTTCCAAACAAAAAACCAATAAACCAGCCGCCAAACAGGAATAGCAATCAGCAGTAAAATAATCCCTATTTTGGCAAACCCGGAAAGTCTGGTTTTTAAACCGAATGTCTTTTCTTCAGCAAGAATTTTGTTCAAATTCGAACTTCCAGTTTGGGCAAATAAGGCACCGTCTAATTTCTTAAACAACACTCTAACCTCAAAAAATTGCTTTGCGGGTAGATTACTTGCTGAAAAATCAACCTGGATATTATTTGGAATGCTGACTTTTCCATTTAAAGGTCCATGTCCAAACCCCCACAAACGATCGCTTGGCATTTGACCGGGCAAGTAAACTTTTGCCGTAACATTCCCCGTCCCTTTATCCCATTGGTCTCCTATCAGCTGCCAATAAAATTCGGATATATCTGGGTGGTTTGTGATTGCATTTCCAATCGTGTACTTAAGAGTAAAAGTTTTCTTTTCGTTGTAAGCATTGTAATTCCATTTAATATAAAACTTATCTGATGTAACAGTTGTGCCATACGTTCCTGAAAGTTCGTTTCCCACATGACCAACAGTCTGATATTGCTCATTTCCTTCCCACATTCCAAAATTGCCCACAGTGTAATTCCTACAGCCATCACATTTCGCCGTCAAAAGTATCCATTCATCCGCCCAAGTGAAGCTTCCGTCAAATTTGTAAGTTCGTGCTTCCGTTACATCCGCCGATCCATCGGAATTAAGCTGCACGACAAAATCCGCATTTGTGATTGAATAATCCTTAGCAAGCGCTGATTTTGGAAATATGAATAGCGAAGCAGCCAATAATAACGATGCAAAGATCTTTCTCATAAATTTATTTTACCATTTCCGGACCTTCTTGACTTAAAAACCTTATATTTCTATACTATCGGCAAAATGGCAGAAAGAAAGACAACAGAAAAGAAAGAGGGAGAAAATAAACGCTTAGAAGAAATTCAAAAAAAAGCCCCTTCACTCTTCAATAACGCTTTATTAAAACTTAGTAACATTTCTGAGCTTAAAGATGTTTTAACAAGAGACTTTTTGGAGAGTGGATTAAAACCTGATAACAATAGGGTTCAATTTGACAGAAACGGTTACAAATATGTGGTAATCCTCTCAAGACAAGTTACCGATGAAAGACTTGATGTTGATAAAACAAAAGACGGGGTTTCAGAAGGCATCACTCTGTGGTTGATTTATGATGAAAAGCACGATGAAAGTTGCAGGCTTTTTAGCGGTAGTAGGGGCAATCTCGACCACGCAGTCGTTTCTCATAAAGTGTTCGATTGGAATGGTAAAAAAGAACATACGCAGTTTGTAAATACTCAAGAAGCACTCGACAAAACATCGGAGTTTATATCTTCACTTTAAAATTTTTTTCTAAACTATCTAGAAGCTTTGTTCGTTATTACCCTTCAGACTGCGGAAGAATTCCTTCTTTTACCAGTTTTCTTCTCAGTCTTTGGTTTTTGCAGCTGTTTTCATTTTTAACTTCAACAATAGGTTCACCAACGATTCTCTCACTTTCGATAGGGACACTTACTTGTGCAGTTACTTTACACCTTCTGCTTTCACAAAACCCGGCGTAAACAGCTCTTTTTCCATCCACTTGACCCAAAAAAGGCTCGCCTTCCTTACCGGACCATTCTTTTGCATAATATTCTACAAATTTTAATGGACATTTACTCATAATATTTATGATGCTTGATTCTTGAACAAGCCTGACATGTTACTACAATACGAGCGGCATTTCAATAAAACGCCGACGACTTTTATTCTGCAAATATGCAATTTATTATTTTCACAAAACCAATTACAATAAAACCTATATGCCGAAATCTGTCTACGCAATTATCAACCTCACCCGTTATCAGGACTACCACATCACAGTCATCATCACCACCCTTTTGGGTTTTCTCGTTTCAGGAGTCAGTTTGAACTTACACATGCTTCCCCGCCTGTCATTGGTGCTTTTGGCAAACCTTTTGTGTGTAGCTTTTGCATTCATGATCAACGATATCGAAGATGCTAAAGACGATGCACGCGATGAAATGAAAGCTAAACGCAATCCGGTTTCTGCTGGCCTTATTTCTCCGACTATCGGCTACCTTGCAACTTTCGCCGTCGCAGCGCTTTCAATTTCAATTTATTTTTATCTTGGACCAGTTCCCTTCTGGCTAGGAGTTACAAGCTTAATTCTGTCGGGATTATATTCATGGCGGATAACACGCTTAAAAGCTATCCCTGTTATTGATCTTGTTTCGCATGGATTGATCCTCGCAGGGCTGCAGCTTCTTTGTGCATATTTCGCACTCAATCCATATACCGGATTAAACTACAATTGGATCGCGCCCTTCATCATAGTCGTTGCCGTAAGTGTTCGAGGGCAGCTTTTCAACCAAATCCGGGACTTTGAGTGCGATTCAAAAGCGGGAATCAGACACACAACTTCACGGCTTGGAATTAAAACAGCAAACTACTTAATGACCGCACTATTGCTTGTTGCGGGAGCAATGTTTATCCATTCTGTAATCAATAAAATTATTCCCCTTTGGTGTGTTTCAGTAATGTTTGTTCTTGGAGTAATTTTTCTCAAAAAACCGCTAACCAAGTTTAAAGCCGCCGAAGGGCTTGAGAAAACTTACAATTTCGAAAGACCGGTACTTCTGATTACCCTCTTTTCCCTCACCCTCTTAACCCTCTCCAGATTTTTCTAAACATTTTTCCCCTTCACTCTGATGAAGTTTGAAGAAAGTTTTTACTTATATAACTCCGCCTATTTCCGGAACTGCATTTGGCTTATAGACTTCTTTTTTGTCTCTTCCCCCACCACCCTGGTTCTTCTTAACTTTTCTTAGCACATTGACAAGAACTCCTTTCCCATCCATCTCACCAATTTTTGTAAAATCATATTCCCCACTCGTTCTTCCAGTATGCCTGTAAAAATTTATTCGTGAGGCACCATCGTTCCACCGAAGTGTCGAATTATTATACCCCTGCTCATCAGCATTCATTTCTTTCAAGCCTCCATTCTCATCTATATAACATATAAATCCACTTCTAGGTGAATTGTTGCTTAAATTGTCAATACCTGCAATATTTACGAAACTACAATCAATTTTTCCTTTGGAGAACATATAATATATATTAACTTCACATTTATAATCTTCTTTCTTCATCGGAAAAAATGTATTGACCATAACACTATTTACTTCCGTTGTATTATGGTAGCCAACTGAAATACGAATTGATTTCTCCTCGGGTATTAATATTGGTTTTAACAGTTGAAAATCCGCATCGATAGCTCCCAAAGTTCTGAGTGAATGATGATTCTCCAGAAGAAATGCCGATAGCTCTTGAAGTCTTTCAATGCTTTCACCAACAACTTCTCTTTCCATCACATCACCCACTTTTTTTCTAAACACAGCTTGCCTGTATTTATATTCAATTTTACGACGAAGATTGTTGAAACCTCTCTCCAAACTCATATCCTATAATTATAATCTATATAAAATTGTTGTCAATTGTAATCACAATTACTGATTTAGAAGGTTAAATATGTTTAGATGTTAAACATATGAGCCATATAATAAAAATGATAAGGGAGTGGTACCACATGTGGAGACTCCTGAACAACGCGGCTGATTTGTAAAAAAAACAACCGCTTCGATTTGAGTAGAGTTTGTTTTTTGGTGTGAGTACCCAATGTACAAATACTACCAACCCCTAAAAAACACTCTTAAGAGTGTTTAGGTTATCCAATATTATTCCGCCAATTATAATTCCCAGAGGGTTGTACAACCACCCATAATTGAATTCTCATTCGTCTGAACATATAATATCCCATAACATGTCAGAACGACAAAGAGAATTAATATCTATCAATGAATGCTGGAAAAAAACCGACAGATTGCATGCCCATATTACATTGCCACAATGGATAGACACCGAAAAGATTGGTGTTGATGTTTCCAGAGCCATTCTTTTGATGCAACTTGGCGGAATTAAAAACACGGAATTCAAGATGGAAAGTGAACATCAATCTAAAACCAACATTCCCATGGTAGTTGGGTTTAACAATCACGGCGTTGCATATGCGGGCAGGGCGTCAACAAAAGTGGAAGAGTCGTCTTACCATACGTCTAACGTTGAACTGGACCAATCACATGTGTTCCGTAACTCCCAATGGACAAATTTAAAAATTACCCTTGATCGTGACGCTGTCCAAAATAAGATCAACGAAGCTAAGGGTGACCTTCGCAACCCGGAAAGTTGGATACCACACATCGACAAAGCTTTAAGGCAAAATATCAGAAAGGCAGGAACCAAACATCTTTTATTAAACCATACCAAATTCCAAACACTCTCCGCATTGTGGGTGAATCTAAACGAGGCTTTGATGGATGCGGGAGATATGGACATACTAAGCCCTCTGTTTAATGATTTTCATCCACACGTACCAAGTTCTGAGGAATTAGCATCTGAATTAATCTTTAACCTGGCTTTTTGGACAATTTGGGGATCGATCATCTACGGAAAAGAAAAAGGCGGATCCGGATACCGAGTGTCTTTACTCCCAGGACTTGAAATAGACAGAGCCTCTGCTTTGCAAATACTTTCGAGGACAAAAAGTGTCGTGGCAAAAATAAAACTATCCTAAAAACACCCCAAATAGCCAGCCCGCCATATTAAACTGAAGATTATGCTTGTGAGTCCGAAAGGCACGTCAATTTGTAAAATTGTGTCATTCCGACAAGCATCACTCAAAAAAGGAATGTGATGAGAACAACGAGTGATTGATTAACGGAGACTAGCAAAGATTATGTATGTGAGTCCGGGAGGGATCGACAATTTGTAAAATTGGGATATTCCAAACAACCATCACCTCGTTAAGAGCGTGATTGAATTACAAACGTGAGGAAATAATCCAAACTTAATTTGTGAGTCCGGGAGGGATCGAACCTCCAACCATCACCTTAAAAGGGTGTTGCTCTACCATTGAGCTACGGACCCGAATGAAATGAGGGAACGTGCATCAATGGCCAAGCTTCATTGCTTTCAATGTGAATGAATAAAACACTCATTCAGCTTACCATGAGCTACGGACCCGAAAAACTTCTATCTGAATTTAAAAATTCACTTTATAACACTGCATATTATATCGCAAAATCGTTTTATGGTAAAATACGAGATTGGAACAACCATATCACTTGAGTGATATGGACACAAAGCGGCCTCATCGTCTAGCGGCTAGGACAGCGGGCTTTCATCCCGTAAACCCGGGTTCGATTCCCGGTGAGGTCACTGATTGAAATGGAGCACTTGATTGACACGGAGAAAAAAATAGTTAATAATAAATGTCAGAGTAATTGTTTCAGAATATTTAATGAAGCATAAAAACTCAAAACCACAGAGATCGCCCAAGACAGTGTTATCGTTACTGGCCGTGTTGTTTTTCGTACTAACCACGGTTTTGTTGTCGAGGGAGGTGCTTAATGTTCAAAAACGGTTCGATGAGCCTTCAAAAGCGGCTTTTATCAGCGACTTGTTGATTCCCGCAAGGAACGTAATCGTGTACGAGCCTCCGGTATTCGGTACTTCAAGTACATTAATGACTGCTTCCGAAGTGGCACAGCGTTTTTCGGTTGTACTTTACGGCCACAATCAAATGAAAAGTTACCTGGCAGAGTACAAAGATGCCGGTTATAACGGCGACGCCTTGCTTTATCTGGTGGCAGATGATGTGGAAGGGCCGATGAACCTTTCTACTGTCACCGCCCAGGGGAAAACCTGCAGCGAAAACGGGGTTAACCCCAATACTGACGTATTAAGCAGTTCGGCTACGATGGACACAGGGGATTTTTGCGAGATCCATGATGCCATCGTGTACCGCAACAGAGGAATCACCGATCCTGGAAAGATCTGTCTGACTGAGAGTGGTTTCACCAACATTTGCCCGACAGAGAGCTTTTTTGTACACAAGTCCGACAACATCCGGGTAGAAAAGAAACGGACGACCACCTCGTATTACCAGCCAAATCCCGGGGATTCCAATTGGCAGAAATACTTTACCCAACGCGTTTTACGTGAATTGGTTGCCAATTATCAGCCAGGGTATGATTACGTGCCTGGTATCGATGGCCTTTTTATTGATAATTTGGAGTTGAGTTGGACAAAGTTGTATACCCTGATTGGTGTTCCTAAAGAATATTCTACAAGCTGCAAATACGTGCAGAGTGTACGCAGTTTTGCAGCTTATGTACATTCCCAGTTGCATAGTAATGGCCGGACATACCCGGTATGGGCAAATATGATATCGGACACTCTTTCAGACCCGTGCAGCACGGCGGCTAATTCATGGATACCTTTTGATGAATATCTGGAGGGAGGCATGGACGAAAGCTTTGTTTTGAATTGGGGAAACGGTCCGTATAGCCAGTCCCATATCGAAAGCGAATTGGCAATAGGTAGCGACTGGGTAAAAAGAGGTAACCATTTTATGTCCATTATCCAAGCTGACGGCGACAGTCGGTATAACATGTACGCATTTTCCGCTTATCTGTTGACTACCGACGGGGTAAACGGTTCATACCGTTACGCAGATACTCCGAGCGGAAGATATGCACACTATTTTTCCCTGTCTGAAACCACATATCCCAATTATGATTTTCCCCTGGGTCCGCCTGTCGGTGACAAATATCTTGCCAGCTCGAGCCCGGACAGAGTGTGGGCACGCGAATTCAAGTGCGGTGAGGTCAGTTTCAATATGACAAAGTATACCGGGTCGGTTAATGTGGTTGAAAATTGCACCCCCACTGCTCCCACACCCACACCTTCTCCCACACCCACACCTTCTCCCACACCCACACCTTCTCCCACACCCACACCTTCTCCCACACCCACACCTACAACCGCACCCATCCAGACACAGCCTGTGATTCCGGGCAATATAGTGCTTAATCCAAATTTTGAATCCGGTACGGCGAATTGGAGTTTTTATTCCAACAGCTCCGGTTCATTTACCGCTACCGGGTTATCGGCATACTCGGGAAGCCTGTCGGGACTGGTTAGCATCAGTACTCCGGGAACCACGGTTAATCTGTATCAGGGAAATTTGTCCCTGTATCCGAATACTAAATACCGGCTTAATTTCGCTGCCAGGTCTAATACCGGGCATGATGTTAAAGTCGTTGTTGATGAACAGAATGACGACTACACCAATTATGGTCTTACCGGCTTTGGTGTCGACCTGACTACGGACTGGAAAGTATTCTCAGTTGAATTTACAACTTCGGGATTTTCTACACCAGTTTCTGATGCCCGAATGCGTTTTTCCCTGGCAGACTATGACGCAGCCGGAGACATCTACTCTATAGACGCTGTCAGCCTGTCCAAAGTGTGTGGTTATGGCCCGTATACTATTCCCGGTAAGGTTGAGTCTGAAAATTTTGACTGCGGAGGGCAGAACACCGGATATTATGATTCGGAAACATCTAACCTCGGTAAAAGCTACCGGACCACAGAAGGTGTGGATATTACCGCAACCAGTGATATAGGCGGCGGATATTATGTAGGTTGGGCCAGTTCCGGAGAATGGCTAAAATATAAGATTAATGTAGATTCAAGCAAATCTGGCTTGTATGATATTGTTACCAGGATTTCTTCGCCATACACTACAGGTAAATTCAGGATATTAATTGATGGAGTTGATGTTTCCGGGAGCAGATCCGTTCCCAATACGGGTGGTTGGCAGAACTTTCAAAATGTTACCATAGCCAATGTAAACATATTGTCCGGCCTGCATACTCTCCAATTCAAAGTTGAAGGATATAACGCCAACTTCAATTACCTTCAGTTTAATAAGAAATAACATGCCACAGGGTTACATGAAGAAATTACGGTGTATAATTAGTCCATGGAAGAAGCGGTAGAAGTCCAGCCATTAAAGAGGAATCCGAAGGGTATAATGATAGGAATTGTTGTTCTGCTACTGATAATTCTGGCAGGAGGAGAAGTGTTTTTTCTTTCGGGACGCTCCAAACAAACTTCTCCACCACTGACCACGGAGGAAAATACTATTCCCTCCCCCTAAATTTCTCCATCCCAGCCTAAATCCCTGCGTGATCTTTTGGGGACGGGTGTCTCACAGCGGTGTACTTTTAGCTCCAGTGGAGATACGGGCGCCTCTTCCGGAATAATTTATATCGATTCCGGTAAAAGCCGCGGAGATGTTACCGCAACAGTTGAAGGAAAAAAGACGGATATGCATATGAGTGTATGATTCCATTCACACTACCCTCTTCAACAAAGTTTTCCATTTATCAAGGGGGTCGACCATCTCTGTTGTGTTTATCGATTGAATTCAAGAAATTCCTGACGATAAAGAATATCAACTTTTTGATCAAGCTCGTAGGCACGTATTCCCCTTTCAGAAAGCGGTGTTGGCATGGGAACGCAGTATAAATGTAACTTACAATATTACCAATTCCAAAGATAGAAATGTTCAATTTTAAAACGTACCCAAGACTAGCAAACTCGTGCTATTGCTGTGTTTGTGTTAAAATTTGGCATAAAATTAAAAATTGTAAGCTTATTTGTATTGAAAACAAAAAGAACAATATTCGGAAATTGTCTGTGCGAAGCAAAAGAAACAACGATTTCAACATTGTAGGACAACAATTCTGTAAGGCAGGATAAAGAGGTTTAAAAACTGAACGTAATATATTTTTTATATATTGGGAGGTCGTCTAACGGTAGGACAACAGACTTTGGATCTGTTTACTCAGGTTCGAATCCTGGCCTCCCAGCCAGTAAGAATTAGAAAGAGGTCGGGAGGTAGCGCTTTCCGCGCCCTCCTCCGCGGAAAGCGCGTCAAATCCGCCTTTTTTGAAACTTGCGGACAGCCGCCGGAAAAAGAAGAAAAAAAAACGCAAAAATTGGGCTTCTTGGAAAAGAAGCCATGCTCACTATCGTTCGCTTAAAGAACTTTTAAGAGATAAGATAGAAATATGATTAAATACATAGCATATTGCAGAAAATCCACCGACGAACCGGATAGGCAAATTTTGTCCATAGAGGCTCAAATTGCGGAACTTGAGGAATTCGCCGCAAAAGAAAATTTCAAAATTGTTTCTATCATGGCAAAAACTGTCGGCTCGTAAAAGTCGCTGAAAGCGACTAAAAGAAAAAACGCAAAAAATTTAAAGAACTTTTTATAAATCTCAAATGGCGTATCCGGTGGACTCAACCCGATTGCTCGAATTGTCCGAATCCGCCATTAAAAATAGCAATCGGTAAAAGTTGAGTCCATTTACACTATACAAATTTTAAAAAACAAAAACAACACCTGTGTATAATTGAAATTAAATTTATCCTATACTTTTTCATAGAGGTAAATATGGAAAATCAAATTAACGTTGGTAATCAAAATCCCCAGCAAATCGGACAAAATCCCGTTAAACAGCCAATGCAAGCTATAAAAGAACAGAAAATAAAATATTTGGCTATTTGGTTGACAGTTTTGGTTGGATTTGTATTTTTTGGTCTTGGCGGGTATTACGTTGGCAAACAGTCATCAAAAAACGTCAACGAAGCAAAACTGAATCAAACCACGCCTTCTCCGATTGTAAATAAGAACAACGAAACTCTAAACTTAAAGACATATAAAAACGTCCAATATGGGCTTGAGTTTGACTATCCTCAAAGATATACTGTCTCCACTAATCCAGATTGTAGTAGTTTAATAAACAACCAGGCTAGTTGTTTATTGTCTTTGACTATAAATCCTACTAACAATAACTACACTCCTAAAGCCTACTTTTGGCTTTTGAAGGAGATTAATTCCGTAAATATACCAGGACAAGTAAGTAGTATCAGATTTAATTCGCAAAAAAAGACTTGGGTTCTTGAACAAGCAATTCCTCCCGCAGAAGTTTTGTCCATTTGGGATCATACAAAGTTAGGTCAAGAGATTATCAAATCTTCAAACGGCGGAAGTCATGGCTCATCTTTCTATTATATTATTCCAGAATATGTGAATGACGAGGTGGCAATTTTCTCAGTACCGCAGTCTTACCGTCTACGTTGCGACAATTTCGTAAATGATAAATCCAAAGAAGCTGATTGCAACAACTTTTACAAGTCTACTATCGATCAATACAACAAAGGAGAAACAATAGTCGATACATGGTTACCTGAAAATTATCTTAGCTCCACATATTCGGAAGCAGAGAGCATGATCAAAAGTTATAAAGATATAGCTAGTGGTGCTACGAAAGCTATTGATATTTTAAAAACAATTCCTGAAATCCAAAATATTGAAAAGCAAGTCAAAAAGGAAGGAAGAAAACCATTCTATACTCCTGAGGGGAGAGACGGAGATATTGTAATAGTATCGCTTCGAGAAAGTTTTCCTGATGACCCCCATACAACTAGGATTGATACTTTTAATGTTAATATTACTAACGGAATAATTACCGTCGAAGATGTTGTTAATGGAGGACAGATTTCTCTCGAAGAGTGGAAAAAGAAAGTTAATCAAAACTGGGGATTTTAACCTCTCGTATCTGATTCATTAAGCGATTGCGGCAGCAATCGCAAAATCGCGCGCGCAAAAAATAGTGGAGGCGCGGCGGGTGGGGGCGCGGCGCCGGAGCAAGCGAGGCCGAAGGCCGAGCTAATCAAATGAAGTTCGACATTTTCGATAAACGGCCAGCCAAGACAGGTATCCTAACATAACCGGGATACCTAAATAGCCCGAAATGGCTTGCAAAACCCCCTTTTTTTCCAAAGGTTCGAATCAATTTTGGATTTATTTACTCTTGGTCTGTCTTAACAAAATCTGTGCTGCATTTAATCCATAGACTAATTTAAATAATTCCACAAAGACAAACATTAGTAGTGAGAAGCATATTGCCATAAACCAATAGTTCATACTGAGATATTCTATTCCGAAAAACTCTCTAAATGTAGGTGTAGCAAAGGGAAGAATTTGAAGTGAGAATCCAAGGATTACAGCCAGGATAAGCCATTGATTTTCAAATAAATTGTTCTTCCAAAAAGGAACTGTTAGCGTTCTTACTGCAAAAACGTATACCAGAGAGTTAAGACCAAGTGTGGCAAAAGCTGCAGATCGGGCAAGAGTAATATCTGAAGAACTACTGTAAATATAGTGGAAAAATAAAAGTGCCACCAATCCCGATGTCAAACTGATAATACCAATTAATAAAATCATCCAGAGTGATACCAAAGGTTCCTTAGACAATCGCGGTTTCTCCTTCATAATTCCGCTCCGCTTTGGATCAATTGTTAAAGCCAAATTTGGAAATCCGTCAGATATTAGGTTTATCCAAAGTATTTGGACAGCGGTAATGGGCAATGGTAAGCCTAACAAAATACCTCCAATAACTACTATTATTTCTCCGAAAGCGTCGCTCATTAAATAAAGTATAATTTTTCGTATATTATCAAAAATACCTCTTCCTTCTTCGATCGCTGCTATAATAGTGGCGAAGTTCGAATCCAAGAGAACTAGATCCGCCGACTCTTTAGCAACGTCAGTTGCTTCTTCAACAACAATACCAATATCAGCTTTGTGCAAGGCTGGGGCATCATTTACACCGTCACCCATCATGGCAACAACTTCTCCATTTGCTTTTAATGCTTCAACTATTTTTAACTTCTGGTCGGGAGTGGTTCTTGCAAACAACCGAATGACTTTAACTTTTCGTGCTAGTTCTTCCTTTGCCATTTTCTCTAATTGACCACCTGTAATAATTTCCTCTTTTGTAACCGGCATTCCAATTTCAGACAATACGAACTCAGAAGTGTTTGTATAATCACCAGTAATAACCATCACTTTAATTCCAGCTTCTTTGGCTTGTCCTAAAGCTTCGCTTACGCCAAGCCTTACGGGATCAGAAAAAGCCAGGAGGCCTACCCATTCCAAGTCACTTTTTGCATCAGCTTCTACAAGTATCTTCTTTCTATGTGACACCATCTTTTTTGCCAGTCCGATTAATCTTTTTCCCTGACCAGCTAAGTCATCAATAGTATTCTCGATTTCCACTTTCTTGTTTTCTGACAAAATGCATCGCTCTAGTAACAAGTCTGGGGCACCGTTGATAAATATAATGTTGTCATTGCCCGACCATTTGTGAAGACTCATAAAATAGCGTTCTTTAGACGAAAATGGAATGCTGTCAAGACGGGGATGTTCTTGAATATAATCCTTAATAATTGTCCTACCCCACTCAAATGCCGCAATTACCAAAGGGTCATCCAAATCATTAGCTAATAGTGCCTGTTTTGCCAGGGCCTCTTTGTCACCAACATAATCCGTCATTTCCATCTTTCCTTGAGTCAGCGTGCCGGTTTTATCAACACAAATTGTTGTCACCCCTCCCAAGGTCTCTGCAGACGAAAGTTCACGAACCAATCCTCGACGTCTAAGTATTTTCTGCATTCCAATTGCAAGAATTACCGTTAGAGAAACTAGTAGTCCTTCTGGAATACTTGATACTGCAAGTGCCACTGACGTTGTAAAAATTTCTACCAAGTTTTCGCCACGTACAAGGCCGATAATAAAGACGAGTGTGGTTAGCACAACTATAACTACAACAAGTTTCTTACTAAATGACTTAAGTTGCTTTTGCAATGGAGTATCTTCATCGGTTTTTTGCACCTGTTCAGCAATCCTTCCAATTTTTGTAGCAATCCCTGTTTTTTCAACCTTCATTATCCCCTGCCCCACAGAAACTGTTGCTCCCATAAAAGCCTCACCATTTTTTTCTTTCAGAACAGGAGTACCTTCTCCTGTAATTATCGACTCATCAAAGTACAGTCGATTTGCAAAAATGAGTTCGCCGTCGGCAGGGACTTTTACTCCTTGGTTCAAAACAACTAAATCTCCCACAACAATAGTTGGCGTATCAATAACCACTCTTTTTCCATCACGAATTACTGTTGTTTTATCAGCAATATAGCTTTTGAGAGCATAAAGAGCGTCACTCGCCCGCTTTTCCTGAATAAACCCAAGAATGGTATTAATGAAAACTGCCAAAAATATGATAAAGCTATCCGAAAGATGGCCTATGGCTAAAGTTACAAGAGATGCGAAAAGCAAAACATAAACAAGCGGGCTTTTCAGTTGGGTTATAAAAAGAGAAAGTTGACTTGGCGGAGATTTTTCCGGAAGCAAATTTAATCCGTATTTTTTAAGTCTTTTTTCTGCTTCTTCTCCCGATAAACCATCCTTATTAGGAAACATAAGTCAATTTTAATCTAGTTTTCCAGTTTCAAGAAATAAATACAAGAAAAAGAAGAGTAAAAAAATCACGCCAATGTATTTTGGAACTGATTTACCTTTGAATACTAATAATGTCAGAACAAAAAACACAGTAACAATATTTAGAGTTAACCAGTTATTCTGAAGTACAAGATTGGTATTGCCAAAAAGATTTATTATGCCACCAATCAGAAGTAGATTATAAATATTGCTTCCGATTATATTTCCAATAGTCATCTTTTCATCATGCTCTTTCTGACTAAATATAGTTGTTAAAAGCTCAGGTAATGAGGTTGCAATTGCGGTTAAAGTTAACCCTAGTACCCCTGTTGACAGACCAGTTAGCAAGGATAATTTCTCTGTTGAAGTCACTATAAAATATCCTCCGGTAATTACTCCGACGATAGACAACAGAAGTATTATTATTTTTCTAAAAGTGAATTTAACTGACTTTTCGTTTTTGAATTTTTTGTTGTCCTCGTGAGTTCTTCCAAATAGGGCCCATTGATACTCAAGAAAAGTAAGCAGAAACGCTCCACTAATATAAAGTATTCCGAGAGTTTGATTTGGCAAAACATCAAACTTTTGTAAATACGTATAAATAGCGGTAATAATTAATAAAATCAAGGCATTTCTGGGTGTTTTGGTTGTTCCAACCCGCAATTTTCCTATTAATATGCCAACAGAAAAAACCAGAAGAATATTGATAATATTCGATCCGATTATGTTTCCTACAGCCAAGTTATAATCCCGTCTTGCCGAAGCAATAGCGGAAACGGAAAGTTCAGGAAGAGAAGTTCCAATAGCAACAACCGTCATGCCTATTATCAGGGGCGAGAGTTTAAATGATTTAGACAAAACCTCCGACAACTTAATTAAGGTTTTTATTGACAAAAGAAGTAAAACTATACCACTTGCTAAGGTAATTAATATCTCGGGCATTAATTAATTATAGCTTAAGTTTTAGTTACATTTCAGTAATACTAAGTGAAACCTACAAATCTGTTCTTCTATCTTTGTCGTCTATTTTATTACAAAATTCCTAGATGGTTAATTTTGAAAAAGCGAGATTTTACTTGTTTGCAAATTCGTACTCAGGATACATAAAGATTAAAATGGAGTCGATAAAGTCATCGGAGGAAAAGCCAGATAAAGAATCCGCTTCCATTGATGATTATCAAAGGCAACTTCTTTATCCTGCAATTGAAAGAGCAGTCGAAGTTTTTTGATCGATGTCAGAAGCGACACCAGATTTCAAACGCTTCGGGAACTAAAATCCGAATCGGTTTGTTACATCTGTTGCAAAGTTGTTGATAAAACAAATTGTCTGCAATGATGATGCTTCATTTCTTATTGTGGCTTATTTCTTGACTATATCATCACTTTTTGAAACACCTTTTTTAATACTGTCTCATTTGTCTCGTTTAGCCTCAATTGTGATACACTTGAGTTAATCAGCTATGGGCCCGAATGGTCCGAGACCCTACTGCTCAGCAAAATATTCACGTCTGAACATTAGTACCGAATCAGAACGACTCGGATATCCTGATTAATTTTTGTTAAAATATAAAATATGGACTTCAAACAACTTCAAAACAGAGCTCTGGAAATAAGACGAAAGTATTCCGATCTTGAAAAGATGAAGTATGGAAAAGAGTGGACTCGCGAACAAATTGTTCAGGGTTTTGTAGGTGATGTTGGAGATTTGGTTAAACTTATTATGGCTAAAGATGGTGTCCGCGAGGTGGAAGATGTTGATGAAAAACTTGCGCACGAACTGGCAGATTGTTTATATTCGATATTGGTAATCGCCAACAAGTATGGAGTTGATATTGAAGAGGAGTTTTTGAAAACAATGAATGAGCTGGAAGAACGAATTTCTACAAGGTAGGTTCAAGCTCTTCTATAATCTTTCGATTCGCTTTGTTCTACGCGGATCTACATTTATAATATTGCCGAGGCACCAAGCGCGGTCAAAGCATATGTTTTACGTTTATACTTTCGACTTCGCTTCGTATCACAAAATATCATTTATAATGAAGGATGAAGTATTTTGTTTACATCCTCCGAACCTCATCCGACACACTTTATATCGGGCAGACTAATAATTTAGAAAAACGGCTGAAAGAACACCGAAGTAAATCAAAAAGATCTGCAAAATATATGCGATATTTTGAGTCGTTCGAGCTTGTATATTCGGAAAAATACAAAACCAGAAGCGAAGCAATGCAGAGAGAATGGGAATTAAAAAAATTATCCAGAGCAAAAAAGGGGGAACTGATTTCGGGATATACAAAGGTTCGATAATGAAAGACTAAATATGAGAATTATTCTAAAACATAGTTAAGACTCTTCATTTTCCAAAATTCCATAATATATCGCCTTCTGGGGACGGGTAACTTCACTATGATCGTTCCAGTAAAATTCATTTATTTCCTTTCTATCTTGGACATGATAATACTTTCTTAAATTGGAATGGAGTTCGGATGCTTTTTCTTTTGACATTTTCGAATAATATTCAAAATCAAATCCCACAATCTCCAACTTGACCTGATCCTGGGAACGAACTCTGTAGGCATAACCATCAAGATCAGAATTATCATAACCCATACGTGCAACCATTTCTGAAAGAATATTTTTGGCGTGCCTTCTCATTCTGTATGCTTTAACCTTAGCGAAATCATCATAAGTTGGTTTGGGTGGTCTTTTTAGCTTAGAATGTAAAAATTTGTCAAATCCAGCAGATCCAACCCTGGTCCATCTATCAGAAATAATTTCCGGAGAAACATAGAGGTTATTAAAATTATCGCAAATTGTTTGGTATTCTTTTTCAAATTGATCTCTGTGGCTAAAAATTGCATTTTCCAACTCCACCCCCACTGCACTGTAATCTTGCAAATTTTCTTCATAATTAAAAACAACAAACGAAAAACCATCCGGATATAAAACGTACCCTATGGGTTTTTCCCAAGATAATTTGATGTTACCTTCATCTACTGTTCCCACATCATTAAACCGTTTTGCAACTTGATATTCCTCAGAAGATAATCTGCCGTCACGGTGTCCATTTTTCTTTATATCCGTATGTCTATCAGTCTTTTTTTCCTTTAAGATATATTTCCTATTGTCTACTTCAATCTCATAAACTCTGTCTTTAATTTGTCGTCTTTTTTGCCAATTCGATGGATTTATAAAATCTTCCCGCTCCACTTCATCTTCGGAGTTTACAACTATCTTGATTCCACTAGGTAAAACTGCCTCCCCGTTCTCATCCAAATTCACACCATTTTCCTGATTAACTATTTCCGCTCCTAAGGCCAAAATCTTTACATCGCGCGCGTATCTGTATCTTCTGGCAACCATATCTGATTCCTCATGTGTAAGATTGAAGTTATGCGCAACTCGACCACCGATTTTTTCATCCGGCACCGGAGGGGTATTCAGATATGTAACCAGATCTTCTTTGAACTTGTCATTTAATCTATCCAAACGGCCGTCGACTGAAGATAGTGATGAGAAAAAATTTCCTGGAAGTGATTCTGATACGGGAGTATTTGTAAAAGCAGTTAAGGTGTTTCTTACAGCGGGTTGAGCAAGAAATTCCCGTTTGACTGACTCTGTTACAAATCGCCACTGTAACTCAATGGTTTGCAAATCAAATATTTTTTTATTCTCAACGTAACTGCCAACATCGTGTTGTCCCGATAACTCCACAGCTTCATCCATACAGAACTATTGTACATCAATTTTATACTCATTTTTCTGTGTCAAAAAGGAAACGAAAATATCCCCAGTACCGTAAATTAGAAGAACCTTCCTCAATGGATTAATTTTGTTAGAATAATAGCTATGGACTTCAAACAACTTCAAGACCGTGCACTTCGGATTAGGCAAATGTATTCTGAAGTTGAAATGAAAAAGTATGGAAAAGAGTGGACTTGCGAACAAATTGTTCAAGGTTTTGTAAGCGATGTGGGAGACTTGGTCAAGTTTGTGATGTCCAAAGAGGGTGTCCGTGAGACAGAAGATGTCGATAAAAAGCTTGCTCACGAACTGTCAAATTGTTTGTGGTCAATACTGGTAATTGCCAACAAATTCGGAGTTAACATTGAAAAATCATTTCTAGAGACGATGAATGAAATTGAGACAAGAATTTCTGCAAAATAAGTAACCACCCAGCGGTCAAATCATTAACTCAAACCTGACGACATCTTTGCTATGACATCCTCCTTCGACATTATACGTCTGGGTTTCCCCTTTTTCCTAGAGGATGACATATCATGTTCGATTGATCCGCTTGCTTATGCAAGTGGTTTTCTCGAAACTGCTATAATCACATCATGAAAAATATTCCCGCTTCAGATTGCGTTTACGTCGGTACATCAAAAATTATTAAAGCCGGCCGGGGAGTTTTCACTAGTCGTGATGTTAAAAAGGGTGAAATTATCGAAAGATGCCCAATTGTTGAAATTCCAAGATACGAATTGTTTAGTTTGAACGATAGCATTCTTGTTACTTATTTCTTTTATTTTGGTAAAGAAAAGGAACGCTTGGCAATAGCCTTAGGATTTGGATCAATATATAACCATTCATATTCACCAAATGCAAAATTCAAAATAATACAAAAAGAGAGGCTCATTGATTTTTTCGCCTTAAAAAATATTAAAAAGGGTGGTGAGATAACCGTCAGTTACTACAACGGCACTCCTGAAAAAAGTCCTTTATGGTTTGAGGCGAAGTAGTGATTTTATATGACATTCTGGTATCAGACCGGCCACTCAACAAGAATACATGAATAACCCGGCAACACACTCCCTGAGAGAAATTCTTCAATACGCATATGCCTTGCGTGCAAGCATCGGACCCACTGAAAAAGTTGCAAACGAGAAGGATATTAAAGCCCTCGGAGGACAAGTAAAATTTCCCAAATTGAGAAGAAAGCAGATAAATGAGGCTTTAAAAGTTAGATTTCCCGAGTCGTATTATTACGCAGTTGAGACAGGCGTTGTTCCCCAAATTGGAGACCATACAAAAGGAATTGAACGGTCATGATCTCCCCTGACCAATCAGAAAGTCAAATGATTACTTTTCAAATCCAGACTCCCATAATAAATCGGCATTTGATATATTATTCAGCATAATTATATAATCCCGATAGTACAAAACTGATATGTATAATTCATTATCAAAAGAACATCCCATATCGTCTGACTTATCAATTGTTGCGACACATGGCTTTTCAGAACTGGAAAGGCGTTTAAGGGGCGTAACACTAAAAGACAATCCAAACATCCATCCATATCTGCGAAGCAAAATTAGCCTTAAAGAAGTTGCAATTGCAGAACTTCATCCCTGCGCGCTGTACGTCTTGGAAGAAAACCTTGCGCGTGTATCGCTTCTCCGTGAAGAATTTTTAAAAAGAGGAATTGATATTTTTCATCTCACAACTGAAAAGTCTATTATAAATTATGACTTTCAAGGCAGGTTGGGTTGTAGTCTCGCACCACCAATTGTCGAAGTTTCCGAAGACGACAATTATTTAAAAATAATTACAGATGGTTTACACCGGGTTTCTAAAGCTAGAGATAGTGGTGAAAAAACATTTTCAATCGTGCAAATTGAAAACGTTGCTGTGCCACTCCCCGCACTTCCGGTATCCTGGAACGAAGTTGATGTTTGCAAGGAAGTTCCTCCATCCGACCAAAAAAGAAGATACCGATTCAACACACCAGAAGAAATCAAACTATGGCAAGATAAAAACATCGGTCGTTTATTAACCGGACTTCCCGTAAGATTTGAAGGGGATCTAAGCTCTCAGTTATGGAAAACGCGTGATCAGACTCGCGGAGAAGACAAATACGCTCCATGGGACTTCCCCGGATAAACTTTTTTAAGATTATCCTAGCGGACCCTTCCTTTTTAACAATATACAAATATTGTAACACCGCCAGACATAAGTCTATATTTTTCTGGTTATAAATCTATTTACTCCTTTGATTCGAAGTAGCGTGAATTTCAATCTCCCCATGAAATGACTCCGTTGTATACGAATCGCTCAATTTACCATATTTATAAATTTCAACTTTCACCGGGTATATTCCTTGTTTTTTCTTTTCTACCCTACCTCTTGCACTGTCAACATGGTTTTGATTAATTCTTCCATTTTGCTCCAAAGACATTGCAACCTCCTGCATAAGATCCGTATTATCTGCCAAGGCGGCTCGCGCAGTATTTTTTGCCGCCGACCACGAAGCCCCAAATCCCCTTTCAACCACCATCTGGTCCCAACTTGTTCCTCCAAATCCCATCGCGCCAGCGGCAGCCGCAGTTGTTGCGGACATTTTAACAGGACGAGTTGTTCCCAAAGCGTATCCTTTTCGGATTATTGTTGCCTCCCTGATTCCCCCGTTTATGTCAGCAAGCACCACATGTGCAGCTTCGTGTAATGCCGTACCACCTGGTTTTATTCTGTGAGGTTCAATTTTGCGTGTAATGACTTTGGTCTCGTCGTTGAGGCTTTTGCTTTTAACTTCAGTTGTAGCTACACTAATTCTCTCTACCATCCTACATTATACAACATTTCATCAAAAAAATAAGACTCGCAGGCTATTTTCTTATACAAATCCAAAAAAGAAACCTCCGTTGATTTTGTTTCTTTTCTCACATCAACCTATTGCATAATTAACCAAGGATCAGTCCCTCCACTTTCTCATACAAATTTGCATGAGCGTTTCGCTGATAAGTAGCATAAATAACGTGCTACTATTAAAATATGCCAACATCTGCCCACATCCAAACACTCAATATACATGAACTAACTCCCTTCTTTTCTGCAGGTGTAATCGACCCGATAAAATTTCTCAACACGCTTTTTGACGAGGTTGTAAAAATCCGGGCTTCGGATATCTTTTTTGAACCGACAAAAACAAGCCTTCTTATCCGTGCCAAGGTTGACGGCGTTTTATACGAGATTGGTAATCTTTCAGCAGAGTCTTACCAACAGGTAGCTTCGAGAATTAAAGTTATGGCCAGCCTTGATCCTACGGAAAAGCGAAGAGTTCAGGAAG
This sequence comes from Candidatus Woesebacteria bacterium GW2011_GWA1_39_21, assembly GCA_000993685.1. GTDB lineage: Bacteria > Patescibacteriota > Microgenomatia > UBA8517 > UBA8517 > GWB1-38-13. The sequence goes on along the minus strand of LBWP01000002.1, from coordinate 89,036 downwards.
GAAAAATCAATATCGACCGCGACGGAATCATTGTCAATCTGAGAGTTGAAGTTGCAAGTACAGTCAACGGCGAGCTGGTCGTCATCCGTGTTCACGAAAAGAAAACAATTGTCATGCCTCTGGAGGAACTTGGGTTTTCTCATGTTTCTTATAACAACTATTTGGATATGCTTTCGCAACGAAGCGGATTGATTTGTGTCGTTGGACCAACTGGGTGCGGAAAGACAACGACGCTTTACTCAACAATTTCAAAAATTAATGAGGGCGGAATCTTCAACATTATGACAATTGAAGACCCGGTTGAGTTTTCCCTTGATGGAGTAAACCAGATGCAAGTCCAAAAAGAAACTGGTTTTACTTTCGCACAGGGGTTAAAGACAATACTGCGTTTAAGTCCTGATGTCGTTTTGGTCGGCGAAATTCGTGATAAAGAAACAGCCGACATAGCGGTTGAATCCGGTCTTACCGGACAACTAGTTTTATCAACTATGCACGCCGAAGATTCCATTGGCGCCCTCTTCAGACTTCTCGATTTGGGAATTGAAACATATCTTTTAAACTCATCCTTAATGGGAATTGTTGCCCAAAGGTTAATTAGAAAAATCTGTAACTCCTGCAAAGAAGCAAAAACAATTTCAAAAGACGAATCAGACCTCTTTCAAAAGGCTGTCGGTAGAACACCAAGGCAGCTTTTCACCTCCCCAGGTTGTGAATACTGCGGAAGTATCGGCTTTAAAGGTAGAATGGGAATCTACGAAGTTTTGGTTATGAATTCAAATATCAGGGAATTTATCAGAAATAAGGTAACCGAAACGGATCTTAGAAATAATTTGACAAGAAACGGTTATGACACTCTTTTGAAAGACGGTCTTTTGAAAGCAGAAATGGGCCTGACGACTGTTGATGAAGTGTTAAGAAACAGCCTCAGAATCTCTTGAGCAAAGATTGTCGATAGTATACAATACAAATATGGCAGAAGACTTAGAAACGACTCCATTATCAAACGAGGAGGCTCACACCGAGGCAAATCTGTTAAAACATGATGTGGCTCACGTAGAAGCAAACGTAAAAGAAGAAGCAGAAAAACAGCCTGGATTAAAAGAGTCCGTCAAAGATTTTAAAGACACCGCTTATTTGGAATTAGCGTCGCAACATCTTGAACATTATAAAGATCAAGATCCTACCTTATACAAAGCATTAATTCAGCTGCAGGGTGCTACGGACAGGCTTGCAAACAGTCGCATAGATGTACGGTTGAAGCTTGATCGGATAAGGAATCCCAATAGTGAAGTTCGAACCACCCCAAACCCAAAAGAATGGGAACAGGCAAGGAAAAAAACTTTGGAATCAGCTAATTCAACTATCCACAATCTCACGCTTGATGTACAAGAATTAAACAAACGTGGACCACAATCTGATCTTACTAATGTATTTCAAGCAATTGAAGGTCAAATGAAACACATTGGCGACAGAAACTACGATCCCGAAAAAATCGGGGCGATGGTGCAAGGTGTTCTCGCAGAATTAGAAGTTAGTCGTCACCCATTTACACTAAAATCTAATTATAAGGTGGATCTTGGGAAAGCAACCAGCAAACAGGAAGCCTTTGATTCATCAGGGAAAGTAGCACCACAAACTCAACAGCAAAACACTTAACATCTAATCTTTTTTAAGTGAAAACACTTCTAGTTGATGAAGTCTTACAAAATAGCTTTACAATCTCCTAATAAAGTGGTCAGATTCACAGTTTTCATGAAAGGGTTTTTAAAAAACTTGAGGCTAGTGATATTCTTCCTGCTTTTTCACTTTCATCTACTACTGCCTGTAAACGCAATCTTAATTGTTCGACATCTTCAATTTTTTTACCATTATCGTCTGTTAATGCTAGACGTGTTTTATAAAAATCGATATCACCAATAAGATCGCTGGTATGTCTTTTATGTATAAGTTCCTTTGCGCAACCAAAAAACCCAGTTCACTCTCATCTGAAGCCCTTACTGCTTTAAGGCGTTCGTCTTCACTTCCAAACGGTATTACTACTGCGGTTTCTCTGCGAAGATCTCCTTCAAAGCCAACCGGCCAAGCAACGGGTTGATGATTACCAACTTCTAAAGCCATAACAACTTTCCGATTTGTAAGGTCCATGCAAATAGAAGTCAAGAATTACACCTAAAATATTACTGCATCAGAATATATAAAACGTAGATTTTGAAGATTTTTTAAGATTTAGGAGTTAAATATTAAAAATTGGGAAATCAAATTTGTTACTCGACTTTATTCTTATGAACCTTAAAATATCTTTTTGACAAAAAGGTCCACTCTATTTTCTTTTTCTTCACGAACCACCCTATCTGTTTGTGTTCTGGACTGACACATCATCTTACCCAACTTCTGACCAAGGTCCTTTGCATTTTGAATTTCATCCTCGCTTGTCCCATTTCCTAAAGCTTTTGCTTCAACCATAGCCAAGATAACCTTTTTTCTGTCTTTTAGGTTATTACTTTCTGCCACAACCCCAATTGCGCAATCAACTATCTGAGGTAAATCGCTTTCACCAATTAATTGATCATCAAAATAATACTCTGGTGACATAGACGATGATTTTACTTGAAGACACAAATAATAACAAACCTATTTTTTATCTTCCGTACTTTTTTTCCTTCCCCTACTTCTTCTTCTGTCCCTTAACTTTTTTTCTCTTTCCTGATTTACAATAATCTTTTCCCGCAACATTTTTTCCTTCCTCAACATTTGGTCAACGATTTTTTGGCATGCAGAATCCGGGCAGGCCATAATAGTTGTCTGCACTAAAGATGAATTAATATATTCTTTCTTAGTCTTCACAACCATCCTCTGCTTTCCGCAACGAATGCATAAGTTTGTATAACGATCCGTCATGTTAGATTTTAATTCCTTCCTCCTCTAAATCCTCCTCTACCACCGTTTGAACCACCTCTTCTGTCATTAAATCTCGGTCTGTCTGAAAAATTTCTTGGACCTCTTTCTTCTAACGGACGGGCAACATTAACAGTAATTTTTCTGCCTTCAACTTCAGACTCGTTTAGCTTTTTGATAGCCTCATCGGCATCTTTATCATCTTCAAACTCAACAAATCCAAAGCCTTTGCTATTTCCGGTAAATTTATCGGTTATAACATTAGCAGAACTAACTTTACCAACAGCCGCAAACATATCATTCAGCTGTTGTGAAGTCACGCTGTATGGAAGCCCTCCTACAAATAATCTTTTAGTCATTTATCTCACCTCCTTTTTCTTATCCTGCCCCATCAGATAGATTTCTACCTTTTGGGCTGGAAATTTTAACCTGCTTCTACTAGTGGATAATAAATGACTTATAAACTATGAAGTCCAATTATCGACTTACAAGTGTTCGGAACGACCGAATACTTATTCAGCTTTATGGCTGTAAAAGAAAAACAAGTTCAAAAAAGCTAAAAATTAGCTTCTATAAGAGACATTATACCACAATTTTAAGAAGATTGCTAAATTAAACCCCGCTCTCGGTTTTAGCGAAAACCCGGTCCTTCGCCCATCGCTCATTTAACCCTTTCCATTTCTTTCCTATAACTTTCCGCTTTTATGCCATAAATTCTCGGAAAAGACTTGGGTTCGTTAATATAAAATTCTATGCTGCTATATTCCATCAAAAACTCAACGCCTTTGTTCCTGTATTTTTTTACATCTATCTTCCGGGGATAGGGGGATCGATTTGGCATCCTGGATGTTTCATTATCGGCAAGACCATATATGCGGTCAAAACCCCGGATAAAACTGCCTTTACCCTGCTTTAATAATCCGTCGATTATTACTCTTAAAACTTCAGCACTATGCGTTCTGCAGTTTATGTCTTCGATAAAAACCAACCTTTTTAAATCTTCAGGCTGATCGTTAACTCTATCACCTACTACCAACATTAAATCGGAGTGCTTTTTTTTGGTTTTATCATAAAAAAACGCCGACTCTTCAACTTCAGCGTATGTTTTATAACCAAACCGGTGTCTGAAATAGATTATATCGTTTGGCCAGATGTCATCTTCGGCAATCAGCTTATTTAATCCACTAATTCTAAGAGCTTCCTCTGCATAGCGCTCACCCGCAGAAGTAGTAAGAAAGTGCCGATACCCCTTGCTGGAAAGATATTTCAGAAGCTCCCGAATGTCAGCTCTTAAAAAGATTCCCTCCTGTCCATTGGGTACTTCCTTTCCTTGTAATTGATATTCCAGCTGTTCAAACACACCCAGGGTGTCATCCAAATCCCAGCAAATCGCGCCTCTTTCTTGTCTTTCTATCATGGTGTGTATTCTATCACTTACGCAGTAAAACTGAAACTATGGGTCACTCGATAAGAGGGAGCCGAAGTGTGTCTGGACACTCCGTGAGTGTCTTAGCTTGATAAAATCTTAAATTTATATTTCTCGTCGAATTCTGAACACTTGAGATGTTGAGCGCATTCCTTTAGTCGTGTTCGCAACTGTCTGACATCCCGCCCGTGTGCGGCGGGAGAAGTTTTGCGAACACAATACGAGCGAAACATTGAAAGTTTGAAGAATTCATACGAGGCTCTTTCTTTCTCCAATTTCTTGGAGAAGCAAGAAATTGGAAGGCTTTATCTATAAAAAATAATGTTAAAATACACTCATTATTGTAGTAATTTAATAGTTCAATAATTTATTAATATGAAACTTAATTCCAAACAACTCCGGGTCTCAAGCCCGAGCAATGAAGACATTAAAAACTTAAAAAGAAATCCAATCTATCTTATTCTGGATAACGTTTTGGATACTTACAACATCGGCTCACTGTTTCGCTTGGCCGACGCAACTGGTGTTGCCAAAGTTTATCTTTGCGGGAGAATGGAATATCCGCCATCGTCACGCGTACATAAGGCGGCGGTTGGAACAGAGAACTGGGTGCCGTGGACCACCAAGAGCTCCGCACTTCAGGCGGTCAGGGAATTAAAAAGAGAAAATATACAAATTATTTCTGTCGAACAAGATTCGCACTCAATCAGTTATAAAGACTTAAACGCCAAAGTTTCGTTCCCCTGTGCCGTCGTCGTCGGACACGAATCGTACGGAGTCGATCAGAAGATTTTAAAGCAATCTGATATTATTGTTGAACTTCCGATGTACGGCATTAACAAATCTTTCAACGTTTGGGGCTCGGCAGCAGTTATTCTCTATAAAATCATCGAGGGACTACCGTCAAAATAACAATCTTCTCCCAGTATTTCTGTGACGTTGATCAGTTTGGAAACACGACATAAAAAATAAACTATGCGATTTTGAACATGTAAACTTAAAAAATTCAAAACACCATCTCAAATGATTATCCACTTCCTACTTCTCAATAAAATATCTTCTTACTGAGGATAATAACTTTCTCTGATCAACCCCCTCCCAATAAGCCAAGTATCGCAAAAAAGTATCGGGCGATCTTTTTCTTAAGATTTTCAGCACTGTTTCTTTTATTTCACCCGTAGACACGCTTTTCCTTCGTAAATTTAACAAGACCCCCTCTACTTCAGAAACAATCTTCTCCGTAAACAAACTCGCATCTCCTCTGTCGACTCCTTTTTTGTCAAGCGATGAGTGGTAAATACTGGCATAAAGTTTAATCCTACTGAAACGCTCCTTCTTTCCGGATTTTTTTATAACTGTAAGGTAGTTCAAGTTAATGTTTTCATAAGTCGTAAAAGTGTTGTTACATTCCAAACACTTCCTTCTCCTCCATATTTTATTCCGTTTACTATTTGGCCGTGAGTTCGAGACCATTATTTGTGAACTTCCACAAAAAGGACAATCCATGACAATATATTGTCATGTTTCACAAACTTAATCAAACTATTTTCGAAATTCTACGATTGATTCTTTGGCCAACATAATTTTTATTATCAAGACCCTGTTCTAGCATCGGTTCTCAATAAGACTCATAAAGATAAATAAATACCGATTGATATGCAAAAGGGGGTGATTAAACTGAAGGAACAAGAACCCAACTTTTTCATTCTCTTTGCATATTTTTTCAAAAAAATTGCCGATTGTGGATTAAGCAAAAGCGAGTATGAAGAAATTAAAAATCAGCCGATCTGCCACGAGAACGTTTCGGAATTTGTTCAGGCAAATATCAATCTGGGGAATTTCGAGTGGAAAAACAACAGGCTTTACAACGTCCAAAGAAGAAATTTCCTTGACCTTACCGATAAGACGCTCGCGTCTCTAAGATTGAATGCCATGCAGGCGGGTTTAACTGAAGTCGAATACGCAGGAAAGATTATTGAAGATCATCTGAATAAATGACCACCCGATTATAATGTTTTGTGTATCAACCTCTCATACGCTTCGCCAGCGTCTATATTGGATCAATTTAATCAAGATCAATTTGGAATTTACTTTTCTGAAGTTTATTTCAACGCAGCATCAACAGCAGCCTTCATATCGTTCCAGCTGTAAGCTCCGGCAAAGTTTGTCGTGTTTACAAAAAACCCTGGAGTTCCACTAACGCCAATGCTTGAGGCCAACTGTGTGTCACTTGTTAACCTCGAATCGTACTTTCCGCTATCAATACAGCTTTTAAGCTTGTTCGTATCAGCGGCCGATTTCAGAAAATCGGCAATCTGTTGTGATTTTGTCTTATCATTTTTAATGGTGTTGTTTAAAAGATTATAGCCCTCGTTTGAATAAAGTAGATCGTGCACCTGCCAAAACCTTCCCTGTTCATAGGCACAATACAACGCTTTCATTCCCATCTCGCCACTGCCGTGTCCGGGAGTGTAAATGTACACCAAAGAAGCTTGACCGCTGTCAACCAGTTTCTTCATCTCCGGGACTGGTGCGACATATGTTCCGCCATCTGAGACTAATTTGAATCTGTCACCCGCTTGAGCGTTCAATTCTTTATTTGCTCCAGCTGCAATATGACAGTACGGACAACTTGGGTCCTCAACTTCAACGAATAAAAGTTTTCTGTTTCCATCGCCAAATTTAATTAGATCCTGTCCGAATAACTTTTTAATTTGGTCCATTGAAACTTGAATCTGTGCTGGTTGTTGCGCGGCAGCTGCTGCTGTTGGAGCAGCCGTTGAGGTTGTTTTAATTGATCCACCTTCAAGGTTACTTACTTTTTCCCACAAGATTCCTATCGCAAAAGCCATCACAACTGAAAAAACAATTAGAACGGGTCCTAATTTCTCGAAGAGTCCCTTTTCAACTTTCTTTGGAACTTCCGCTTTAACCATGCTATATATAATGCTTACTCTGCCCCGTTTTGTCAAGACGTGAAAGACGTATCTAAATTAACTTCGACAACAAAATAATTTACAGCTGGCAAGTATAGAAGTTTTCAAATGCTGTTACAAATTAACTTGAAGAATTGTCCTCTAAATATTTCAAAACGTCCATTGCTGCCATACAACCAAATCCGGCAGCGGTAATTGCCTGTTTATAGCGATCATCGTGAACATCGCCGGCTACGAATACACCGGCAATATTTGTTTTTGTGCTGTCGAAAACTTTAATATAACCCCGATCATCCATTTCGACGGGTCCTTTAAAGATATCGCTATCGGGTTTGTGGCCAATCGCAACAAAAACACCATCCAAAGACAACTCTTTTATCCCGTGAGTTTTTGTATTTTCAATCTCAATCTTATCAACTTTGTCCGCTCCGATAATTTTATTAACTTCGGTATCCCAAACAACTTCAATTTTATGATTTGCAAATATCTTATCTTGCATTACCTTTGAGGCCCGAAACTCACCACGCCGGTGAATGATATAAACCTTGTCGGCATATTTGGTTAAAACGTTTGCTTCCTCCATTGCAGAGTCTCCCCCGCCAACAACGGCCACAACTTTATTTTTATAAAAAGGCGCATCACAGGGTGCACAGGTTGCAACACCGCGTCCTATAAGCTCTTTTTCACCGGGAACATTGAGCCATTGGGTTAAAGCTCCCGTAGCAATTATTACTGACCGCGAACGATATTCAACGCCACCTGCCTTAACAACAAAAGGCCGCACATCTAAATCCACAGTTTCAGCATTCTTCTCAAGAAAAGTTGCACCAAATCTCTCAGCCTGATGACGCATTGCCAACATCAGATCTGGTCCATGCACACCTTCGGGAAATCCGGGGAAATTATCAACAACCGTCGTCAACATCAGCTGACCTCCCCAACTTTCCCCACCGACAATCAATGTTGAAGCGTTTCCACGCGTCGTGTAAATTGCGGCGGTTAAAGCCGACGGGCCACTTCCAACAATAATCACGTCGTATATTTTCTCACTCATGATATTTCAGTATTCATTATAAACTCACCATAAATTCAACGATTTCCAACCTCTAAAAAAACTAAAGTCTATAAATTTAAAAACGCCAACTTGACATTTATTGCCACTTTGCTTAAAACCACGGCATTTATGCCGTGGATGTAGCAAATTTTCGCGATTAACATAGTTAATCGCAAGCGACAAAATACCACGGCTTTCAAGCCGTGGAAGTTTATTACTAGGCAGTTCAAGAAGTTCATAGGCAAATGGGATGATTTACAATCCCACAACCCAACTCACCCGAATCTTCGCACAAGAAAAAATCTCTGACAACAACAGTCTTAAATTTATTCTGTTGGCTTTGTTCCTTGTACACTTCCAAAAGGAGTCGTACTCGCACCCGTTTCTTCGGGTTCTTCTGCAGCGTCCATTGATGAACCGCCAATTTCCACCGGTTGTGTCGGTACTGATTCATCCATCGGATTTACCGGCTGTTGAGCCGCTCCAATTGGATTTGTTCCCATTGGACTTGCTGGTGGCTCGGACATCGTCACCCCCCTCACAGGTTCCATCACTGTTGACATTGGCTCGGGTTCTGAGACTCCACCTATAGGACTTGTTTGTTCGGGAGCAGTCGGCTCCTCCGAACCCAACCCAGAAACTGCGGGTTCAAATGGTTTTGTAGCCATTGATGGTTCGCTAGCTGGTCCAACTGTAGGTGGTGTCGCTTGGCTTTGCGAAATCATGGGGTCCACACTAGACACAGGCTCATCTTGTGTAACAGTTGTAGAGCCCGGCATCGCGCTACCACCCATCGAACTCGTACTTGTTTTTTTAGGATCCAAAATAAATCACCTCCCCCAAGCTTGATAGCTTTCTATGATTATCAAACAGAATCACATTATGATATAAATTATCATAACGTGAGTCTTATTTTGTTAAAGTATTCTTCATTATTCGTAAAAACCAATTTTAAACTAGACATAAAAACTATGTTAGCTTCTTTATAAGTTCATCGTAACCGCCCCTACCGGCAAATCCAATCTGACGACCGATCTCTTTCCCATCTTTAATAAGAACAACAGTGGGAATACTCATCACATCATATTTGGCCGGATAATTATGGTTCTCATCAACATTAATTCTCGCAAAAACAATTTTATCTTTATGTTCTTCGGACAATTCTTCTAAAACAGGTTCCGCCATTTTGCAAGGACCGCACCAAGAAGCCCAAAAATCAACCATCACGGGCACTTTTGAAGACAAAACTTTCTCCTCAAAATCGCTGTCGGTAACTGTTACTAATGCCATACGATACGTATTCAAATATACCCACCAAGCCCAGGTTCGTCAACCAGTAAATTGGCACATCTTCGTTCAACACTATAAAAAATCCCCACCCGACATTGACAAAACCTCTTGTCTTCTTCTTTTTCCCAGTCTACCATACACATATGAGTAAAAAAATAATCACAGCACTACTTATTTTAATTTCTTTTTTCCTACTTCCGGCTTCAGCTTTAGCAGTCTGTCCCGTGTGCACGGTTGCAGTCGGAGCGGGGCTCGGCGTTTCCAGAGCGCTAGGTATCGACGATGCTGTTACTTCCGTATGGATTGGCGGACTTATCCTTTCGATGAGTTTTTGGCTAATAGACTGGGTGGGTAAAAGAAGAAAAAAATCGCTAAATACCAACTACCAACTCTTGATCGCTGTTTTGATGTACGCACTCACTCTTTTGCCGTTACATTTTAGCCATTTTATAGGTCGTCCCTACAACACCCTGTTTGGTGTTGATAAAATCCTCTTCGGATCTACTGTCGGGTCGGCTGTTTTTATGTTGGCGGTTTGGGCAGATAAAAAGGTCCGCCAAGTCAAGGGCAAACAACTGTTTATCTATCAAAAGGTTGTCTTTCCCACTTCAGCCCTTCTGACAGCGAGTGTTATTTTGGAAGTTATCATTCGAAGCCTGCGATAAACAATCTAAAATTTTTACTTCAGCAAAGAAGCCAAAATTATTGTAAAATTGCAAATTAATTCCACATTTGTAAATTTTGTGACACGTTTGTCTATGAAAATAAAAAGCTATAAAACCTTATTAGAAAAAGTTGAAAAAGTAACCGCGCAAAAACAGCTTGACCTTTCCTCCGGTGAAGATTTATCGGTTGGAATTATGAACTTGATTTCCATTGAGGAGCACTTGTTTTTTACCTTCAACAAGACTAACGACAGTAAATACATCGAGCTTCTCAACGAAGTCCGAAAAATGCGAACGGATCTTCTTAAAGAAATTATTAAAGACTATGAGGGTGAAGTTTGGTGTATTTCTAAACATTTGCTCGCCGCCTCCATGAGAATCATGGAAGTTGGAACGAAAGAGCTCAAAAAGGGAGACAAGAAAAAAGCCGAGAATCTTTTTCAAAAGTCGTACCAGTTGTATTCACTATTTTGGGGGTTAAATCTTAACATCGTAAATTTGGAAAAAGGTAAAAAAGAAAAACCTGATGGCGTTGGCTTTGTTGATGAAAAAGGCAGCGACCAGGGTCGCGTCTCCGTGTTTGCAAAACTGGGTAGTTTGGTGCAAAAAGCTGTCGACTGCTGCCGAGAGTAATTTAGCCTCAGTTTCCCAAAACAAATTTCCAATGACCATTTTCAAGGCGGATATGGTAGGCTTTATTCGAATCAAACAATATTCCTGCATAAAATCTATATTCCCGTTCTCTTTCTGAAATTTGTTTCCTGTCTATCTTTCTACTTATATCAAACCAATTGCACAGAGTCTTTGCTTCGGCCAGATAATCCACCCTGTCCTTTGAGACACCAACCGACAAGTCGGCTTTTGCAATCTCCGAATATTTACCATCAACAAATTTTAAGGAACTTATCGCAACTGCTTCAAACTTTTCAAAACTACAAAGCGTTTTCAGCTTGGTCAATGTCAGTTCAGGACTGGGTTTTGTAAATTCAGGAACAGGGACTTTAATCTCAACAATCCCTCCAACAATCAGCGCAAAAAGAATCAGGGCTGCAATGGTTAATGCGTAGAAATAGATTAATTTTGTTTGATGCATGCTGTATCCACTTACAACTATACATTAATTACAAGTGCGACAAAACAGATGAAGAAATTCACATAACGGCCGTCTCGGCTGAATTGATTACTAAATTCAAACCCGCCACGCCAACGTATAAACCCAATACAATAACTCCCACGCCAATAGCGAAATTCTTGGCTCCCTCTACAAATTTGGATTTTTCCGCTTCTGCCGACATATGGCACTATTTTACTACAAGCTGATATAATATGACAGTTTGGAGACGTGGCCGAGTGGACGATGGCGTTGGTCTTGAAAACCAATGTAGCGGTTTTCCGTTACCAGAGGTTCGAATCCTCTCGTCTCCGCCAGATGGGAGAATTAATTCAAAAATTTTAAAATCTCTTGAAATATGTTGAGGAAAGATAATAAAGATTATTATTTCGACTACCTCTTAAATACTCAAAAATGGCCGCAGTCTTGGTATCACCAAGAAAAATTACAAATGACACAAAAATTAGTCACCGAACTGCCAATTGGGAGTAAAATATTAGACGCAGCTTGTGGAACTGGACACATCACAGCAAAATACTCAAACGATTATCAAATTTATGGCACAGATGTCGAACCAGAATCAATAAACTATTGTAAAACAAAATACAAAGGAAATTTCCGCCTTGCAAGTTTATATGACAAGCTGCCCTATAAAGACAATTTTTTCGACTTAATATTATTTCACGATTCAATAGAGCATTTCAAAAAACCCAAGATCGCCTTAAAAAATCTATCTCGGGTATTAAAACCGTATCGCAAGATTTGCGTATCGACTATTAATTATGGAAACCCGATGTGGACAATTTTGGAAAACACGTGGCACAGGACTGTTGCCGGAAATTGCAGAACTTTTTCAGAAGACACTCACCCATCAAGATATACAATAAAATTATTGAGAAACCATTGTAATTCATATTTTCAAGAGATAGAACTCTCTAAAAGAGTGTTTATGATGGAACTTTTTTACATTGGAAAGAAATAAAAATAGAATGTTGGAAGTACACCCCTGGGGGAACTTCGTTCCGAAAAATTGCCGCTATCTTTTCTTAGGTTCATTTCCTGGGAAACTCGATGAAGGAAACAATTGGTTTTATGGGTCTAAACGAAACCAATTTTGGAAAATTTTGGAGGCTGTTTATGGAAGAACTCTTTCATCGATAGCGGAGAAACAAAAACTTCTCAAAAACATTCGCTTTGCAATGGCCGACGTTATCCTTAGCTGTGAACGTAAAAAGGACACCAACCTCGACGCAAATCTAACAAAGATTACCTACAACAAAAAGGCAATCACAAAAATTTTACGAACCAACAAAATTAAAAAAATATTCTTTACCAGTAAATTCGTAGAAAATTTATTTAAAAACGTTTTTCCTAACCACCTAAACTTATTTCCTGTAACTAATCTTTACACTCTTCCCTCTCCTTCACCTCGGTTTGCAAAGATGACGCTTGAAGAAAAAATAAGAAGCTATAGGAAACTGCTTCCATTTAATTTAATTTAAATTAAATCAGTCTTCGTACAGGGGGTTTGTCGATTCTTCAGGAAATTTGTCGGGCATAATTGACCTATCACCACTTGCTTTTAACGCATCCTCTTGATCTATTACAAACATTGCAGCAGCAACATTTTCTTCGACAGCTTCCCAAATTTTATTATCCCTTCTTTTTTCTGCTGGCACAAAAACTTTACCGTTTCTGGGATCAAACCATGTTTTCCTATGATGGTCGTCAACCGGCAGCACTCTTTCCCCTACCTCGGGGACTTTCCACAAACATCTTGACATCTTTAATAATACTTTCTTCTTCAATCCGGGGTTCGCTGCGATTTCTGAAGCTTTTTGTAGCAATGCTTGCTCCGACTCTTCCCAATCCCTATTTTTCTCCACAGTCATATTTCATTATTTGCCGATGTTAGGATTGCTGTCAACTATCGCCTAAATCTGTTTTTATGATAACATTAGTGTTTGTATGATTTATTACATTTTTCGCCACGGAGAAACCTACTTCTCAAAAAACAACCTTCATTACGGTGAACATTACCAAGATGCTGAAATTCTACCTGAAGCTGTACCGGTAATTGAAAAGTTGGCCGAGTATTTAAAGAACAAAATTTCAGAAGACAATTACACATCACCTTTTAAGAGGGCTGTTCAAACTGTTGAAATTGTCGAAAGAATTACCGGAAAAAAATTTATTTACAATGAACGTATTAAAGAAGAGGGTTTAAGCCGTGCGGAAGAATCTTTAGAACAACTGGAAAAGAGATTGTCCGATTTTATAAAGGATGTGGAAAGTAAAAATGCCAAGTCCGTTGCGGTTTGCTCGCACGGCTGGCCGATCGCCGCGCTTTTGGGACTTCTCAACAAAGGCTACATCACTAAAATGGATTTGGCGAAATATCCTGAATGCGGGCAACTAATCACTGTTGAAAATAAAACTATAAAGACGCTGGACTTCAATCAAGGAGGATGACATATCAGAGTTCAATTCATCCCCACCTTGAAGGGTGGGGTTTTCTTGAACGCTGTTATAAACAAGAAAGGACCAAACGGTTCAGTCTGAAAAAGTAACCTAAACCTTCTTTTTTAAATTTAAAAACGATACCGAAGCGTTTATCAAAAATGCGCTCAAACTCATCCAGGGAATTGTGATGTAGCCGAAGTATATAAAAAAATTATCGCTGCAGGAAACTGAAAAGCCTACGTCGCCGCAAGGCGCATAAGGATTTGGATTAATTTGAAGATTATAGTGATAAATCGCAATTGCCAGGCCAACAAGACTTAAAATCAAGACGTATTTGTAAACATCTTTTGTTTTTTTGTAAAGTGCCACCAATATCAGAAACACTTGCGGATACATAAAGATCCGCTGATACCAACAAAGTTTGCAGGGTGTAAAACCACGAACTTCTGAAAAATACAAGCTCCCAGAAGTTGCAATCAAAGAAACAAGAAACAGAATTTTAAGTGAGTGTTTTTCAATCAATTTCTCAATTCTTCCCCAAGATTTTGCAAGACTATTATTTACTTTTCCCAAAACAAAAAGTGCTGCGACGAGAACAAAAACTGCGTTGGAAAGTAATACTAAAGTTGCCAGAAGTTTTTGACCATCCATATTTGTAAAAGGCTACATTAATTTGCCAGTGCGTTATCGATTGCGTTTTTCAAATCATCGTACCCGTAGTTAACATTTACTTTCTTTCCATTAACAAAAAACGTCGGAGTCGCATCAACCCGAAGCATATAGGCTTCGTCTTCGTTATCTTTGATACTCTGCGAGACAATATCAGAGTTGTAATCGGACAAAAATTGATCTGTGTTCAAAACCAAAAAGTTAGCGTACTCAACCATTTTATCCTGAACATTGCTTACACTGTCCCACTCCGATTGTTTTTCGTAAAGTAGATCCGCCATTTCCCAAAATTTTCCCTGCATACCCGCAGCTTCGGCTGCCTTTGATGCTGCCAACGCATTCTTATGTTGAGGAAGCGGAAAGTGGCGGAAAACTATCCGCAAATTGTCTTTATATTCACTTTCAATCTTAGGCAAGACTTCGGTTGAATAGATCTTACAAGCAGGACATTCAAAATCAGCATACTCGATAACTGTCACCCTTGCGTTCGGATTGCCCCTGACCCAATCGTCACTTTTAACACTCAAAATACTACTTGCGCCAGGGTCAGGTTGTGGGGTGTTAATCCACTGCCAGAGTTGGTATCCTCCAAAAGCAACGACAACAATTGCAATTAGCCAAAGCAATGTTTTTTTTATTTTCCCCGAATTCTCACTTTTTACCCGTTCGTTTAATTTTTCTTTTTTTACCAGCTCCCTTTTTTCTCTTTTAGTCAGTAGACGATCCTGCTGCAAAGTCATCGACTCGTCACTCTCACCTGCGGTATTTTCCATGGAAAAGATTTTACTATCTTATTAAAATTTTGTATACAGTAGATCTTTCTGTAACAAAAAACATTGAAGAGTTTATAGCATCAAGGTAAAAACAAATAAAACCAGACCGTTTGCATACAAATATACTCTTTCCCTGTGCTCATCAAGTTTTATTGGTATTTGCGAAAACCATCTGTCAATTTTTCCGCTTTGCACAAACTCAACTAACTGCTCGACAAAAAGTTTCAGTGAAAATCCATAAACAAGTCCCCTTCCGAATAAGTTACTATTTGAAGTCAAGATTAAAAGTGTAAGCAAAAGAAAAAGCAGTTGAAAATAAACTGTATGTACAATTAGACGGGCTTCCTGAAATTTGGTTTGATGCACATAGGCAACTAAAGCTTTTATTTTCTGTGGAGAAAAAATAGTTTTTACTGTCAGCATTGAACGGACGCTTTTGGAAAATTCCTCGTTAGGTCTGACAACAAAAGCATAAAAAAGATGGTCAATAAACGGAAGATAATAACCAAACAAAGTGCCAAACCAGACCAACGCATACGAATAGTTAAACCAACGTTTTAAAAGAGTAAGTAAAATCAGAAGAACAATAACCCCGATAAATTTATTGAAACCACCCCTGCCCATCCTAGTTTAAGATTAAACTATTTCGACTATAAAATCCAGAAGTTTAAAATTACAACAACATCTCTTTACAAGCTTGAAGCAAACCGCACGATATGTTAGATTTCGAGAATGCTGTTGAAGACAGATACTTCGTCTCTCAAATTACTGGTTAGTCTGAATAGCCAGAGGATCTAAAACACGCCAGGGGAAAAATTGTTAATTTAATATCTCAACGACTATCATTCTTGGACAAAAAAATAAAGG
This sequence comes from Candidatus Woesebacteria bacterium GW2011_GWA1_39_21, assembly GCA_000993685.1. Lineage (GTDB taxonomy): Bacteria > Patescibacteriota > Microgenomatia > UBA8517 > UBA8517 > GWB1-38-13. Next base: position 72,887 of record LBWP01000002.1, on the reverse strand, counting down.
GTTGAAAATAGCAACAGAATTTGCACAAGAAGAAATACGAAAATCGAAACAATCTAATCAACCATCTGAAAATCTCCTACAAATTATATTAGACTGACCATATCCAATTAATTGATAAATCGGAAACTCAAACTACTACGCCAAACTATAATCCTTTTTTAAAATATCTGCTGTATGGCAAAGACGCACTAACCATTTCTAAATAGGAAGAATCCAGTCTCGTTTTATTAATAAATTCACCATCTGCAATAAACCTATATCTTTCTATCTCAAAAGTTAAATCGTCAGACACCTCAATCCCCTCTTGCAACAAAAACTGTCTTTGCTGCTCGGCGGAATGTTTCGATCCCTTAATGCTAATTCGTCCTTGATTATTAACAACCCGCCACCAGGGGAGTGGTGTGTGATCTTCAAGTCCATTTAAGACCCAACCAACCTGTCTTGCCGCCCTTGGTAAACCCAAATACAGTGCAACTTGGCCATAGCTAACAATCTTGCCGTAAGGGATCAGGTTGACAACCTTTATAACACCGTCTTTAAACTTTGACATTCCACTTTTATTTCATAGTTTTTCGGAGATTTCAATATTTTTGTTACATTATACGTAGAAAGCTGTCAAATCCTTAAATTTCATTCGCATACCTGCGTGCATATTTGTAGATCCGATCGTAACCACCAATCTGGCATAGCTGAATTAATTCTTCACACCTTTTGAGCATATAGTTTTTCGTCCGCAATCCTCTCATTTTCAGGGCAAACATCATTTCTGTTCTAAACACTTGGATTTTTCTTGTAATGTAATAGGCATCGGCTGGGTCCATCGTTGACAGGGCTAATATTAATTGCTCTAGATAAAAATTCGCTTTCTTATAATCCCCCGTATCAAACAGACTTCTAGCTACCCCATCATAAACATTAACTTTGTATGAATCGCTCCAATCCTTTGACAAGTCAATTAGCGTTTGATAATTATGTTTTACAAGATCTCCTCTACCAATTTGTCCACTAGAAATCAACGCTGCCCTTAAAGCCGTCATTTTTTGAAAATCGTCAATTTTATCCACATCCATGTGTTTATACACACAAGGAATTGTTTTACCGGGGTTTTTCCCAATATAATACGTACTCGCCAAAAGCGAATAATAACTGTTTATTAATTTCTCGTTCTTGTATTTTTCTCCTACTCCCCGTATTACTCTCAGGGGGTACTTCGATCGATTAAATATTTCTTTTTCGCTGACAACACTATACATACAGTCCATATATTCGACATATAATTCTGCTGAAATAGTATCGATTCTTTCGATATTTCTTTGCCCACAACTTTTTTTTGTATTGGCAATAATATCAACTAAAGAATCAATATACCCTAACGTATATTTTGGCTGTCCTTTTTTCATAAAATCCTTGGCGGATTTCAGCCCCAATTCGAGTAGAGCCACGTTCTGACTCGAGCCACTGTCTTCATCGACGTATTTCAAATCATACCTATCTAAGATGTCCTTCTTGAGATTCTCATTTAACTTGTGTTTCTCTGTTTTAGATAACCTCAAGGATTTACATAATATGTCCAGTTGGGTAGATGTTAACAACCGTTGCCCACTAAGCGATTTAGATAATACACTTGGGTCAACACCAGAACAGCCCAGCCTTTCCCACATTTCCAAAGCAAGTTTATTTAATGACATTCCGTTGGAGAAAATAATCCGATTCCCTTTTCGGAAATAGTATTTTTGAAGCGCCCTTGAAAGACTTGTTAGCAACTTAAGCGATTATATCACTTCTGTGCCTGGAAATAAGCTTTCATTGACAGGACTGTCAATGAATCAAGTTCAAAATTCAAATATTATTCACGATATTATGAAAGAATTTGGTTACGGAAAAGTCGAAAACACAACTCCAGAGTCCTGCCATCAGCTGAATAAAAATAGTATTATTATTGCGAAAAATATTCCAGAAAGCCTAAGGTTGTATATCAACATCCTGCCAAACAAAATTAAAAAACGCTTACAAATTAACGAGGCTGGTTTAAACGGCTTGGCAACGACCGTCATCGACTCACAAATAGTTCGTGCAATGAACGAAAAGGACTTTATAAAAATTCTTCATTTATCAAATCAGATAAACCAAGGACTTGGCCTTCCTCCAGCAAATAGCCTGGTGGTTAGAACCGCCAGACCCTATCAAAATAGAAATGGCGCTAACCACAATGGTGTTAGTGTTTCGGAACCAATGCTTTTAGCCATCAATATTGAAGAAGACAAAAGAAAATTAATTCTAAAGGAAAACGGCCAGAGCATAAAACTCAATTCAATCAGCGATTTTGTCAAAAGAGTACCAGACGATACCTTTTTAATGATCCACGACGATAATGAATTACTACAAACCCAAGCTTATCATATTAAAGTCAGAAAATCAGAATCTGGTGCAGAACTAAACATCGGAACAGGAATTCTACATGCTCGTGAGCTGGACAACCCAGACAGTTTAATCCCATCCATACAAATTAACACTCCAAATTTTGAAGATTTATTCAAATACGAAAATTCTTACTCCTTCGACATCAATACAGTTCTAAAAGGGTTGAGAGAGCCGAAACATCCGGTAAAATCACTCAACCAAACAACTTTTTCTTTTAACAATATTAATTTTAAAACCGCAGCAGTAATCCTTAAAACTCTGAATCAGGACAAATTTCTAATTCAGGAGGCTGTTGAAAGAGCAAACAATATTTTTGGTGAAGGTTCTGTAGTTGAGATTCGAGATTATCAAATTCCAGAAGGTGGGATTGGTCAAAAAATTCACGTCCTTGATGTCGATAACAGATTTTAAAACTGACAAATCCGCCAAAAAGAAAAAGGGGGTGAAAAATATGGCAACAGAAAGTGTAATAATCGAACAGATTACGGATCAGGACAAGAGTGTCAACCAAATGCAAACACCCATCGTTTATGGTTCTTCCGAATCAACAACCATCAGAAATACTTGTCCATGCACAACCTGTGGACATAACGGACACTTAACCTGCGTTTTAAAACAGCCGTGTGATATTGATTAATATTTTTTTTGTTGATTTCGTCTGTTTCTAATCGGTGAAAATCTGCACAAAAATCTTGCCGTAAATCCCATTGTCAACTACACCAATTGCTACTTGGCGATATGCTACGTCTAAAATATTTTTTTTGTGACCCTCGGAATTCATCAACCCTGTATGTGCAACAAGAAGTGTCGGAGCCAGTGCTAAATTTTCCCCCACCACTCGGAAAGAAACCCCTGCCTTCCCCAATCTGTCGGCAACATCTTCTCCTTCTGGTGAGTAGTGGGAGAAATAACTGCGTTGCCACATTTCTTTCGCGTAGTTTCTAGCAATTTCAACTATCTCGGGTCTTACTGCCAAAGGCGCGACGTCAACCTTTTTTCTTTCTAAATTAACTAAATTAACCATATTGTTTTCACTTTCATAATCAATCGTTAAACTTACACTCTTAACATTTAACGGAACACTGGTGCTACTTTCCGGCTTAACGGTTAAAAGATTCATCCCCTCTTCAACTACACCCCCAAAAATATCTTTATAATTTCTCTCAAAAACTATTGTGTTGGTGTAAATAAAATTTCCGATTTTTGAACCTGCAATACTGTCTTTAATCAAGGTCGGAACCGGAAATGAAAGTACCAATGGAATAAGAAAGGAGATGATCAGTAGACCATCCAATAGTCCAACAATAAATTTATAATATTTGAGTGTCTTTAAATTTTTTATGTATGCGGGAAGTTTTTTCAAAATGTAAAACATCAGGGCCGCAACAAATAACTCGGTGATGGCAACGGTAATGAAAAAGCCGACTGGCTTTGAAACTGTTGTCGATATTGAAAAGTTTACAGAAAATAGTTTTGCAACCTGATTATAAAAACGGATTCCCAAAAGAAGAGATATCAAAAACGAAAGGAACTCAATCAAAATGACAAAAAAATTATGTCTAAAAGAATCAAGAAAGAAATACAGCAGAACTAGGATTATTACTAAATCTACCCAATTACCTTGTAAAGACATAAAAAAACAGCTAATTAAGAATTATTTTCTTCTTTCAATTTCTTTAACCTCCAGATAAGAGATTTTCGCTTCGCTCAACTCCTCTTGAGTGAGCGCTTCGCTCGTCTTAACTCGCTCAGCTTCCACATAAGAGTTCTCGGTTATTACCTGCGCCCCTCTTGTGTGTCAACTTTCTCGCTTTTCAGCTTCGCAAGCTTCCACATAAACAATCTGGCTTTTGATTTTACTTGATAAGCATCTTTGACAAAACTTCGAGCAACTTCAAGAAGCGGCCTCGGGGTATTTTTAGCCAATCTCATGTAGAGCGATTTATGTTCCAAATCATTCAACTCTCTCGCAAGACCGTAAGCATACTTCTGAAATTCGCGGCTGATGTATTTGTCTTCATTTTTATTGAATTTTTGTAAAACATCGCCGACCGTAGAAAATGTTTTTGCACCCGTCATTTAAATTCACTTAAAAATCATTTTAAATAACTCATCTGTTAATCTTTCCAGAGTCGCCTCAAAAACTTCCTCTTCCTGCTCATTAAAATTTTGCAAAACATACTCTTCGCCAGACAATCTGTTTTCGACCGTTCTGCTGTCAATACCAACCCGCACTCTCCAAAAATCCTTACTTCCAAGTTTCTCTTCTATTGACGCAATTCCGTAATGCAGTTTTGGACCAACTCCTTTTTGAATTTTGTATTCGCCCAAACGAAGGTCCAAATCGTCGTGAATAACGTAGATATCACCCAGAGCAATCTTATAAAAATTAGCGATTTTTGAAACTGCAAGGCCGGAGTCATTCATAAACGTTGTGGGTTTTGCTAACATTACATTGCCCAGTTTCAATACTTCGGCCTTAAACCTGTTTTCCTCCCGAAAATTGTTATTTGTTATTTGTTTGGAAATTGAAAATTGCGATTTGGCTAATTCGGTTTTTATTTTTTCTAAAACTAAAAACCCTGTATTGTGTCTTGCATTTTTGTACCTCTCCCCTGGATTACCAAGTCCTACTATTAGTTGCATAATAACTATTTTAAACTATAATCGGTTTTAATTAAAAAAGGGGTGATAAAAGATGGCGAAAACTACTTATCCACCAATCCGAATCTCAACAGGAAAAGAACAAGAAGGTTTAGGTGTCACGCTTGAAGCAATAATAGAAGATCCCAACAACCTTTTTAACACACCCAGAGCTGTTTCCACTGAAACGAATAAAATAAAACGTGTATTTATCGGTAGCCGCTATGGAGGCACTCCGGCGGAAAATAAAAAGGCGGTTGATGGATTTTTGAAAGTGCAAGAAGGACAGTTGGGAAAAGCGGGAATTAAAGTAATAGCTGAAATCATAACCCCCTTTGAACCTGGAAAATAAACTACCGAGGAAAAGCCCTCTGTATTCTCGCCCTTTGGGCTTAACAAGTTCTTCAGTTTTTACTTAAGATGGTGAGCTGGCAGAACCATTTGATCGCTCCCTCCTTTCATCCGTGTACTAAGAGTCCACGGTTTTGGCGCAGTTTGAATAAAATTGAAACGTCAGGTTAATCCCCGATTTAAATAATTTTCACCCTACGATATCGGTGATTTTTATTCGTTTCTTACAAAAGGTACAAAAACAAACTTCTGGAATTCCTCCTTTTTAAATTTCCCGTTTTTTAACCTCGCAAATCTGGTCATAACCTGCGAATACCGCGGTCCAATCGGGGCCACTAAAATTCCACCTTTAACAAGTTGGGTTTTCAGAACTGGCGGTAGGTCTTTCTCAAGTGCGGCGGTAATTATTATTGCGTCAAAAGGAGATTTTTCTTTCCATCCGTATTCTCCGCTTCCCTCTCTGACGAAAACATTTTTATACCCCAACCGGAAAAGATTGTTTCTACCAAATTCCGACAATTGGGGAATGATTTCTATTGTATAAACCTCGTCAAAAAAATAAGACAGAAGCGCCGCCTGGTAACCCGACCCTGTTCCAATTTCCAAAACTTTACGTCTTTTTATCTTACCACTCGTTCTATTTGTATTTTGCAATCTGTTTGAAAACTGGTATTTGGTATTTGGAATTTCTGTTGCAAGATGTGTCATCATTGCAACAGTGTAAGGTTGGCTCATCGTCTGCCCAAAACCAATTTCGATCGGCTTGTCTTCGTAAGCAACTTTTTGAAACCCTTTTGGGACAAATTCGTGCCGTGGAACTTTCAACATTACACCAAGCACTTGCGGGGAGACTAAACCATACTCATCCCTGATGGTTTTAATCATCTTTTCCCGACTTTTTAAGCAGTCAGATTCTTTCAGAGGTTTATGCAGTATTCTTAAAAATAATCAGCTGTCAGTCTTAGTGCTTACTTCAAAACCGACAAAACAATATCCGGCGAATGACCCGTCCCACCTTACTCACCATCAGCAAACCGTTTAGACCTTCTTAACAAATATTCTTGCGTATTTCCCCAAAAGCGGAACTTCCCACTCTTCACCTCTCCACGCTTTATAAATTAGCATTAGCCACGCCACAAAAGCCAATATTGCTAAAAGACCGCTTAAAGGAGCAAGGAAAATTGTTATTGCAAAAGCCCACTGCAATATAAAGATCACTCCAAAAACAACAATCGACTGCATTGCGTGAAATTTAACAAACGGATCCTTCTCGAGAATCAGAAAAACCACTCCTGATAAGGGCCCTAAAACATAAGACAGTGCCCCTGCCGTATTTTTGGGAAGACCTGTTACACCTTTTTTATCATCAGCCATAACTTACTCACCCCCTCCCAGTGAGATAAGCTTTTCAAGCTATCTCACGGGATCCCGTTGGATGCACTTTGTGCTATCCAACCGGGACTACCTTAATTCTATCAAAAAAAACACAATGTAAATTAAAAGTAAAATCCCGGCTTCCCATCTTTCCAATCTACTTTTTGTTCGGATGAAGTAATAAAAAAGAAGATAAACGGCAACAAAAGTTAAACCTGGGACTAGATAACTTGAAACATTAAGCGAATATATTGGACTAATCAAGACAGATGTTCCGATGACTAAAGTCGTATTGGCAACCACTGACCCCAAAAGATTTCCAATAAACATCTGTGGCTCATGATCTTTTAGCGATCTTAAAGAAAATGCAAACTCGGGAAGCGACGTTCCGATCGCCAAGATAAAAAGTCCGATCACAAAAATCGGAATGTTGACCCTTTCGGCTAAAAGGTTCGAAAACTTGACGATCGTGTCTGCAGAAAAAAGCATTAAAGAAATTCCAATAAAAATTGCCGCGATGCTCCTCCATTTATCTTCCGCAAAATGCTCAATTTTACGAATTAATTTTGTAAACGAGATGCCTTTTTGGTATTCCTCCTGCGCCCGTTCGTTATATTGTCGGAAAAAACTAAGGATGTATGCCGCATAAACTAAAAGCATAATAATTCCATCTACCCTGCTTAGACTGCCGTCTAAAAGAAGAGCGTATGGAAGCATTCCACAAATTAAACTAATCCAGACAATTTTATTCATCACCTTTTCGGAAATTGAGACCCTACCGGAAAGAATTGCTGATCCGGCACCAATGAGGGCAATATTGGCGATATTCGAGCCAAGTGCAACTCCCAAAGATAAACGTGGTTTATTTTCGATCGCAGATGTAATCGCTACGAAGAATTCCGGAAAAGATGTTCCAATTGCAACAATGATCGCGGTCAGACCAATTAAATGCGCCCGCCCTGTCACTTTCCGCAACCCAACAACCGTCATGTCCGCCGACTTAATCAAAACGACGGAAAAAATAACAATTAGTGCTAGAAGAAGATACGACATACTACCTTCATCCTATCATATTCCAACCCCCAATACCCACCATATTAGACACATCTTTTTTGCGTTCTAGTTTAGAAGTGTAAATTGTGTTCGTGTGATGTCTCTATTTTCTCTGAAGTTTAAAGAGCTTCACCACTTCCCCCACCGTTGTTGCTTGTGAAACCGACTTGTCATCTCTGAAGTTTACCAGTCTGGGAAAACGAAGCGCGTAGCCGCTCGTGTGCGTCGGACTTTTTGTTAAGTCATCACCGGCAAGTTCAACAACGAGCTTTGGCACGACCCAAAAATCCGGTGTGTAATTTTTATGCGCTTCATATTCTTTAGGCTTTTGACCAATTTTTAGTTTCGTAAGTCTTTTTGCCAGCTCTTTAAATTGTTCGTCGGTCAAACCCGTACCAATCTTCGTTAAGGTTTTAATATTTCCCGACGGTTCAACCACTCCAACCAAAAATTGACCGACCCCAAAGCCCGCTCTTTTCCCTTTTCCGAGTGTATAGCCCATAACCACAGCGTCTACGGTATCTGAAAGCTTTCCTTGAGACTGTTCTTCCTGCTTCATTTTAACCCAACGCCAACCAGTTCTTCCGGCGACATATTTTGCGTCAATCTTTTTAACAATCACACCTTCCAAACCCTCTTTAATTCTTTTTCGATATTGCTCGTTGATAACCTCGGGATCCGACGTTTCTACCTTTTCATCTACGACAAAAAGTTTGTTATCATTAAATAGTTTTTCGAGAATATTTCTCCGTTCTTTGTACGGGCGATCCATCAAACTTTCCCCGTCCTTATATAAAACATCAAAAATCTGGAAACGAAGCGGAATTTCTTTTGCCGTTAAATCGATTTGGTGGACTCTTCTTCTTTTCATGGTTGTTTGAAAATCGGCAAGTAACTTCATTTGCGGGTCCATTCCCACGGCCTCGCTGTCCAAAATCACCGCACCAGCGTTGATAAACTCCCCAACACGAAGAATCTCGGGAAACATTTCCGTCACGTCATTTGAATTTCGCGTAAAAGCTTTGACCAAATCGTGTCCAGATTTATCTTTAGACTTCTGAAAATGTACAAGAACTCTCAAGCCATCAAATTTCGGCTCGACATATACTTTCCCCATTTTCTCAATCATTTCTGTAGGACTTTTTAGTCGCTGTGCAAGCATCGGAAGAACGGGGATTCCAACAATAGGTAAAACATTCTCACAGGCTTTATCGATACCTTCCCGCCTGACTTTTTTTGCCAAAAGACCAACGTCCGGCAGGATGTTGTATGCTTCCGAAATAATTTTATTCTTGACTTTACTCCCCGTTTCCATCCACGAGAGCGCATCTATAACCGTTTTGTCGGAAAACCCCAAACGCAGTTTGCCAACAGGAATTCTAACCAAATACCTTGCGGAAAGCGGATCGACCTTTCCCAATAGCCGTGCCATCTGATCAATTTTTCGATCTACGCTCCCCCCGCCTTCATCCTGGGCAATCTGAAAGAGTTCCTCATAAATTTCACCAACTGTTATCTTACTGCTGAAGTTTTTCTGTTTGCCGCTCTCCAACAATTTTTCTGTTACAACGCCCAAATCGCCTTCCTTTTTGTAACTTTCCCGAACCCTTCCGGCATCAATACCACATGCCTTAGCAATAATCTGAAGCATTATTTTATCGGCGATATTAAAGACCATTCCCCGATAATTCGGGGCGAGGCTTCCCAGAGTGAGATAGACAATTCGATCAATCTCGTCGACTTTTGACTTCTTAAAAAGGTCGGCAAGGATTTGTGTTATTTCAAGCCGTGAAGAAGTTTTTTCCAACTTTTCCAAATATTTAGTCAGTTCAAAGAAGGTCATATTATCCGCATTATACAAAATTAAAAATCATTCTACTAATCTTTTTGTCTAATCTCCAATAAACTATTGTGGCTGGTTTTTATGACATTCTCCCCGCTTAAAAAAGCGGGGGTTTCCCCAAGGGGGATGATATATAAGCAAAGCTTAAGACTTTATCAAAAGCAAAGCTTGACTCTTCATACGCATTTTCAGAGTTCAATCCAGCCCGCAGCTTGCGCAGCTAAGCAGGCGGGTCACCCCCGCCCTTAAGGGTGGGGTTTTCTTGAAAGCTGTTATAAACCTTAACCTGACCCCAAAAGGTAGGTTGAAAAGAAGATATATCCAAAAACAACGAGCAAAAAAAACAAAATTCCAAAAACCAGAGTTATATAACCGCCACTATTTTTATGAGCCAGTTTATTGATCCCATCGCCAAGCATCGTTATTCCAAACAACGCCGGCAAAACCAAAACAAGATATAAAAACTGTGGATCACTTGGACTCATAATTTATGAAAATCGAACGTAAATCTTAAAACACTATTCATCCCCGATTAAATCGGGGTCTTCTTGAAAGCTGTTATAACTTGCCATTTCAGAAACGATTTATTTGCTCACCATGACATACCTAGCCGCCTTCGTCTTTCCCTCTTTTTTAATAATCTTTTTATCAATGAGATAATTCATGTCGCGAAGAATTGTATCTTCGGAAACCATCGGAAACAGTTTTTTAAGCTCCGACATTCCAACATACCCCATCTCCCCCATGTGTTCAATCAGTTTCATTTGTCTTTCGGTCAACGCCACTTGAGAACCGATTATCCCCTTAAGTCTTGAGTCAACAGAAAGTTTCCTGATTCTTTCTTTGATCTTTGTTAATTCAATCGCAACAACCTGCGTAAAATATTCCAGCCAACCAGTGAGATTTTTTTCGAAAACTCCACCGACAAGTGCGTCCGTTTTGGAAAAGGCGTCATAATAACTTGACGGGTCAGAGTCGAAGTGCTCTTCGAGTGAAAAGAACCTTTTAATGTCATAATTCTCCCGCATTAATACCAAAATCGAAAAGGCGCGGACGGTTCTACCGTTTCCTTCAACAAAAGGATGGATTGACACTAAAATATAATGGACAATTCCCGCCTTCAATATTGAGTGATACTCCAAAGAAGATGGGTCATTTAACCAGGAAAAAAACTCTTCCAAAAGACTCATTACCTGGTGATATGGCGGAGGTTGAAAAACGATTTTGCCTGTTCCCTCCTCCTTGATTACTACTTCACTTTTTCGAACAACTCCACATTTTTCCGGAGGGACGACTTTCCCAACAGTTTCTTTATGAATTTCTGTCAGCATTCCCAAATCGTAACCTCCACGTTTATCTTTCAACTCATCCAATAGATCAATAACTCTTCGGTAATTGATAACTTCTTGGATATCTCGATCACGCGCAAATATTTCTTCCCCTTCTAAAACCTGTCTCGTCTGATCAATGTTCAAGTCATTTCCTTCAATGTGGGTTCCGTGGTGAACAGTTTTCAATAACGCTTCACTCTTAAACCTTTTTTCATACAAAGGCACCAAGGGGGCGTTTTCAATGACTTCCTTAGCGGCCTCAATCGCACCGATGTTTTTTAAGATATTATTTGTAATTGCAAATTTTGGAGAAAACATTATCTAACCCCTAATCTTACGGGGATTGTGCGGAAAAAACAATATTGACATTCATCCTACAAAACATAATAATCAGATTGTCTTCATGGGGGTGGAATCGCTAACCAGAACGGTTGATGTTGATCCCGATTTGAATGAGATTTGGGAAAATCCCCCTAAGCACCTAATAGCCAACGATTTATCAATAAGATTTGCCGGGCAGCAAAGAGTTGTCCCCAACACTAATGCGATAGGCATCTTTGGTGCACAAAAAGGTGACGAAAGCAAAGGTACTTGGAGTTACCGGTATTCCCATTTAAGACCAGCGGGCGGTGTCGCGATACGTGCAGGTGGTCCAGGAGCGGGCCATATGATCCGGCCTGAAAACGAAAGTGAAGAAGTTGGTTTCCGTATGCTACCCACTTCAATTGACGACGGTTGGGTGAAAATTGCCGGCCGGGGTGAACTGGTTGTACCTGAGCTTGTAATTAATGAAATGCAAATACTAAAAAGGCTCGGTTATAACCCTACTCCCAAAAACATTATGATTGACGGAGCGGCTTTTTTAGCTTGGGACGCCCACATTCAGAGAGATATCGCTGAAGAGAAATCGCGCGGGAAGGATGCCATCGGAACTACAAAAAGCGGTGTCGGACCTGCCGCATCCGACTACACGGCCAGAGTGGGCCTTCGGATGGACTGTCTTCTCAAAACGAAGCAGGAAACGGAAAGGCTTGTTCAGGACGAGGTGGAAAGGCAAAACAGAATTTTGACTTCTCTTCCTTCCGAGTTTAACCTCGACCCAAACGAAACGTTGGAAAAATTCAAGGAATGGGTAAAAATATTAGGTCCTTATATTGGAAATACATATCCTGTTGTAACGAGAGCCCTAAAAGAAAATGGAAATTTGATCTTTGAAGGAGCACAAGCTTTCGGAATAAGTCTCGATACCGGTTTTCGCGGATCCGTTACCTCAACCGACAGCGGACCGGGGTCTTTCACCAGACGTTACAGGACATCAGAAAATAGACTGGGGTGGAGAATTGGAGTTCTCAAACTGGTTCCCACCTGCGTCGGAAACCATGTCATTCACTCGCCGCTTTCGCAAGAACATCAAGAGCCACTCTATTTACGGACTGAAGAAAGAGGTAGACCTGAAGCAGGTACAGTATCGGGCAGACGTCGTAAATATTACTGGCTATCGGTACCTGAAATTTGTGCAGCTATTGAAACTTACAACCTTAATGCCTTAGTCCTAGCCAAAGTCGACGCTGTGGACACTTTACCGGAAATCCGCTTTGGCGTGGAATATGTTTTCCCTGACGGTTATACAACAACCGACTACGACCCGGACGACCCAAGAATGCTCGACGAACGCACACGTATGAATACCTTAAAACTTGATGGTTGGAAGACTTCAACGGCCGGACTTAACACCTTCGAAGACGCGCCAAGACAACTTAGGGCCGCCGTCGCCACGCTGGAACACCTTACCAATCTGCCGATCGTTGCCATCGGAACCGGCCCTGCATTCCACGAAGCAATTTACGCGCAAAATTCTCCTTTTAACGTGGGGTAAGAAAATAGTCTATTTTGACTTCAAAAGTGTCTGAAAGGTTTCCGGGATTTTGTCAGCCAAATCATCCATATTGTAATTTATTCCTACCTTTGCATAAAGTTCATCGGCAGCATATTTTTCAAGATACGATGCCGAACATGCCGCAAGAAAAGGGTCATTCTTTGCCGCGAGAGCAAGTGTCAAACCAGCCAGAAGATCACCGCTTCCGCCTTTTGTCAAACCGGGATTTCCACCTTTAATAAGCAAGATTCCATCCGGCGAGACCACCAATGTTTCTACCCCTTTTGCAACAATCACACAATCATGCTCTTTCGCTTTTTGCTGTAACACTCGTGGGTCTGTGTTTCCCCCCTTTATTTTAAACAACATTTCAAACTCCTTGACGTTAGGTGTAATAATTGCATTTTTGGGAATCCACTGCTCGTCCATCGTTTGCAAACTCCCCGCATCAATCACCCATTTTTTTTGTGGAAATTTTTTGAGTAGCTGTCTTGTAACTTCTCGGGTTTTAACGCATTCCTGATCACAATCACCGTCGTTAATATTCACCGTTTCTTTTGAGTATCTCATTAGGCCTGGCCCGATCAAAACCGCATCCGACTTTTCAATATATGCAGCAACTTCTTCAAAAGGGACCCAAATAAATGAAGAAAGCGTTGCCTTAATTGAACTTATGACTGAATTTTGACCCGGCTCAGGAGATGTGAAAAAAACCATATCGACAATTCTTGATGCCGCCTTAAGCGCCAAAATTGGCGCACCGTGGAAAAGCTTTGATCCTCCGACAATTGTCACTTGCCCATTGTCTTCCCCATTGGAATTAAATGCCGGCTGGTATAACTGTTTCAACTCCTGCGGGTTAAAAACTTCCATATTAAGATGATATAATAAATTATAATATTTATCTTTAAATTTTCCATGAAAAAATCAAAAGAAGAAATTCAACAAGAGGAGCTTTCAAAACAAAAAAGAATTCATGAGACGATCCTTGAGGATTCAAAGCAGTTCAAAAAACAATTTATCAAACGCTCGCTTGAGCTAGTCACAAGTGGTTTTGGACTCGTTGCTGCACTTGCCTGGAACGGACTTATCACCGAAATCGTAAACGTTTTCATTAAACCATACCTCGGAGAAAACTCGGGCATTATTTCATTGGCCATCTATGCCGTCTTCGTAACTGCTCTTGCCGTTCTTATCACATATCAATTAAGCAAGCTCTCAAAAGACTCGGATCCTGGTTAAGTATATATTTTATCGACAATCTTTGAAGTTTTTTTATAGCTCCGACGTTACAATCTAATTACTTTTGCTTTCGTAGCTTCAATGTAATGCGGGTCGGCTGTTGTTACAATTGTTTGCTGCTGTTCACAAACAGCTGTTACAATTTTTCGGTGTTCGTGGTCCAGTTCAGAAAAAATATCGTCTAGCAAAAGCAGTGGTTTTTCGTTCGTTTGTTGTTTGATAAAAGACAGTTCGGCCAACTTTAACCAAAGTATACCCATTCTTTGTTCTCCCCTGCTTCCGTATTTCGCAAGGTCGCGGTCGCTGTCGCCAAACTTCGTCTTTTGCAATCCAATCTTAAATAGAAAATCGTCACGGTGCGGACCGACAAGAGTTGTTGCCGCGGCAACCTCTTCTCGTTCATATTGCTTTAATCTTCCAATGGAGATTTCGCTTCTGTCGTATTCCAGTTGGTAGTTGCCGGCTAGAGAAAAATTCATTTTCTCTCCATTTTGAATGTCATTCAATAATAAGTTTGTTCCACCACTTTTGCTGCCGTTGACAAAATCAATAAAATCACCGCGCCGTTTTGTTATATAGTTTCCGTGCTTAATCAAAAGCTTATCCCAGTACAACAGTTGTGACGCAGACAACCCTTCATCGCGAATCCGCAAAAGGAGTCTGTTTCTTTGTCGCATACCCCTGTCGTAAATCAAAGACGATCTGCGGTATTCCCTATCCACTTGGGCAAGTACGGAATCTAAAAATTTTCGTCTAACTGAAGGCGAAGCTGTCACCAAATCCATATCCCAAGGTCCGAAAATTACAACCTTTAAATTTCCCGCAAAATCAAGCAGTCGGCGCGCTACACCGTTTACCAAAAGCTTCTTACGCTGTGCTTTTTTTAGACTGGACGGACTGTCACCTACTCTTACTGAACCATTCGTAATAACAATCTCTAAATTGATTCCTGAGTCGATTTTACCTTTAATCCGCGATACATCCTTTTGATAGGTAATCACTTCCGACTCCAACCTGGCCTTAAAACTTTTCCCTGTCGATAAAAACACAATCGCTTCCAAGATATTGGTTTTTCCTGAAGCATTGTTTCCCAAAATTAGAGTGACATCTTTTGAAAAAGATATCGACTTCTGAGTAAAATTACTACCACGGGCTAAAGCCCATGGTATTTTGTCGACGAGATTGGATTCTTGCTTCATCCACGGACTAAAGTCCGTGGTTTTCGCAGATGAATTCAATAATTTTTAGCAAGTGGATCTACTCGTAGCGCTTACGCGTCAGCGTTGGCCCGTCGGCAATGCCAAGCAAAGTTATGCGGGCTGGCAAGAGGGGCAAAAGTAAGTTCCGCGACCTCCGACTGTATTTTTTTTGATAACACCACCACATCTTTTGCATTTTTCGCCAGTTTTCCCATAAATTAAAGTGTGCTCTTGGTATTTTCCATCTGAACCATCAGGGGTTACAAATGAAAGTTCGCTTGCTCCTCCGTATTTAAGACCCCGTCTTAAGACCTTCTCAACCGCTTCATAAAGGGTTTTAACTTCATCCTCTGTCAAACTATTCGCTTTTCTTTCAGGATGAATTTTGGCCAGATACAACGCGTCGTTCGCATAAATATTTCCCACCCCAGCCATCTTACTCTGATCCATGATCAGCGTTTTTATTGCCCTGCCTGTCGAACCTGTAATTTCTTTAAATTTAGGGTGTGTTAAGCTGCCAAGTGGCTCTGGACCTAACTTCTTTATAAAATCTATGTTCCCAACCTCTTTTGTTTTTACAATTTTGAGCCAACCAAATTTGCGAAAATCGTTGTAATATAGTTTTCCCCCTCTGTCTAGCCTAAAAATTACCACCGTATGTTTACCGTCTAAACCGCCAAAAATTTTAGGTGAAAGCTTTGGTGGAGTTTTCAAATTCGGACCACGGTAAATTAATTGGCCAGTTAGCTTTATGTGAATTACCAACGAATAGCCGTTGTCAAAATCAATTACGGTCACTTTACCAAACCGTCTGGCCTGCTTAACCTTTCCACCGATTAAACTTTTTTCATCACCCTGGAAAGCTTTGGGGAAACGAACATCAACACCTGAAACCCTATGACCAACAAGAAATTTATTAAGTTGTATTTTTATCGATTCAACTTCAGGAAGCTCAGGCATTTAATCCCCCTCTCTAGGCAAGATATTTTTCTTTCGAGAACTAATGTTCCGCAAAATCATAACATCAACATCACTTTTGACAACCTCGTTTGCAGCGTATGTAATTTTTTCCCCGGAAATTAGATCCGTTTTTACGTAATACTCCCCCGCTTGTATTTCAATCGGCCGCCGCACTCTTCTATTCTATATAATAATCTTTCTACAGTGGTTATCGCTTCTGTCATATAAACACGCGTATTATACTATTTTTTCTATTAGCCTACCCACGTCTTTTACAAAAATCTCTTTCGAAAATTTTTTCGCATTCTTTTGAATTTTACTTTTGTCCCATTTTATTTTTTCAAATCTCTTAATTGCGGCAGAAATAGTTTTCTCATCCGTTGAATTTACCAAAACTCCCGTAACTCCATCGACAATAGATTCCTTAAAACCTCCGCCATTAAAGGCAATGACGGGGGTACCGGCGGCTTGTGCTTCAACAGGCGTCATACCAAAATCCTCATCTTTTGCAAGGGTGATAAATCCTTTTGCGCACCCGTAAAGCCGATAAAGTTCCCCGTCAGAAACCCGACCCAAAAACTCAACATTCTCGCCGGCGCTGCTTTTTAATTCCTCCACACTTGAAAATCCAGCGGCTTCGCCAACAATCTTAAGTTTAAAACCCAGCACTTTAGAAAGCGCAATTACCGTCTCGATACCCTTCGCCCCAACGAGCCTGGATACCAGCAAAAAATAGTTTTTCTTCTTGAGCCCAGATGTTACTTTGGCAATCTTTTCAACTTCCACAGGTGGATAAATTACCCTTGCCTCTTTGCGATAAAACTTCTTTATCCTTACGGCGACATTTTCCGAATTTGCGATCCAAATGTCAATTTTTTGCGCAGAACTAAAATCATACATTCGCATAAAATGCCCAACAACCGCAGAATAGATTTTTACGGGCCAATACCGTGTGAAACCAACCGAGGTTTCATATCCGTATAACCAACGCGGAGGTGTATGGCAATAACACACAACTTTAGTTTTTTTTCCGACTTTAAAGCCTCTGGTGATAAACCAGCTGGAGGAGCTTATTACCAAACCATATTCCGATAAATTCATACTTCCCCAGACCAACGGCGTCAAAAAGCGCAGAGGGCTATAGAAAGAATCGATTTTCAAAATAGGCGCCAACCAGCTCTCGATGATCTTTTTACCCCGAAATACTTTATCGGCAGTAGAGCCAGCGACTCTAAAGGCAGTGTAAATGGGAGCATCAGGAAACATTTCACAAAGCGTTTCTAAAACCCTTTCCGCTCCGCCGTACTCTTTAATGTAGTCGTGAACCAATGCAACTCGCATATTAAAACAAGCTTCCCTGTAGCTTCAAGTCAACCTGTTTCTTAATTTTATTTAACTCGTTGAAGCGGCCCATCATTGCTGAAAATTTCATTTCTAAATCCAGTCTCGTAACTTTTACTTTATTTCCAGCAATTTTTATTTCAACGACTTCATCCTCCGAAGCGTCCAATTTTTCGCTCCACACACCATTTTTATCTTTGACTTGAAATTCTCCCATCATCTCTACCAAAACGCCTTTTATAACAAACTTTCCGAAGTACGATCTGAACTTGTCCGCTTCTGAAAACTTCACCTCTTCCAATAGCTCTTTATTAAATATTTTATTCATCGAAAGCGCGGTATCTTTATCTGCAATTAAATCAATATCGGCTACACCCATATCCAGACCTTGCAAAACCATATTTGCTGTTCCGCGTATTGCAAATTGACCATTTTTTAATTTTTTAGCCAAAACAATTGCTACTTCTTCAACGTCTCTTTTCTTCAGGTCTTTTTTTAAGGCTGCAACTTTCGCCACTTCGTTCCCGTTTGTAATTCTTCCAAGCAAGGTTCTAAAACCATAACTCATAAAAAGCCTTATTGCCTCCATGCTCCCCAAATCCCAATCGCCCATTTTTTTGATGTCTACCTCAACTGGAACATTTGTGCGGATTGTCGCCAGGTCGTACGACATGTCTGCCATATCTTTTCCCTGCTCTAATTTTGTCCTGGTTTTTTCCGGAATGTCTTCAAGGTGTTTATAAATGTTTTGTTTTGTTTGAAATTTGTTCAGTAAACCAATCGCCGTTTTTGGACCTATTCCGGTAACTCCGGGGTAATTATCTGAAGAATCCCCCACCAGAGATTTGTAGTCAATCATTTTAATCGGCTCAAAATCAAATTCGTGTTTGACGTCAGAAACGCCGTATAATTTTCCTTCCTTAATTCCTTTTATCGGGAAATATACTTTGACTTTTTTAGTAATCAACTGAAAGATATCCCTATCTCCAGTTACAATCACTGTTTCATCAATTTTAAGTTTTGATTTTTCATTTTGACTTTTGACATTTGAGTTTTGAGTTTGCTTGGCAATTGTGCCAAGCAAATCATCCGCCTCATATCCGGCTTTTTCATAAACAGGAATTTTAAAAGCTTGCAAAACACCGTGCATTTTGGTTATTTGAGTAACCAATAAATCATCCATTTCCGGCCGCTGGGCTTGGTAGTGGATATATTTTTCCCTGCGAAAAGTTTTTTCGGGTCTGTCAAAACATACTGCAAGATGCGTCGGTTTCATATCAGCTATTATCCCCAAAAGCATCGAGATAAAACCGTAAACAGCATTAATCGGCTCGCCGGATTTTGTCGTCAGCGGAGGCAGTGCGTGATACGCCCGATGCATAATCGCATTCCCATCTATAAGTATAAGTTTAGACATTTTCTACACCTCCATTTACATTTCCGCTCATATATTTTTACTCTTTCACCCTCTTGTTCTTTTACTCCACTTCTGTATTTTACCCGAAAAAATCCCTGTAATATACAATAACCCAAATGACAGGTGAAATGACCACATCTAATCAAGCTGCTGAAGAATTTCTGAATATTGTTCAACCCAATATATATTCAGCTCGAAGACTTTGTTACACTTATTATTAAATGGAAAACAACATTGAAGTAGATTCCTCCCATTTCAACAAATCAGATAAAGAACTTTATTCCAATGCGCCATTAATTTCAGAAATCATCAAGAGAGAACACCTCTCTCCTTTGAAAATCAGAGAGATGGCCGAAAAATTTCGGGGTTGTGGCATAAATATTATCGAACGAGACACCCCTTTCGGATTTACAGAAATACACACTGACGGTACTAAAAATACGTCAGTGCCTTTTATTGAACACGGCGGCAACGAAAGTCTCGCTGTACACGAGTTTTTCCATATCGAACAATTCATCCATGCGTTGAGAAGCGGTTTGTCACCAAAAGAGATAGGAGGCGTACCACCACATAATTTGGACACCGCAGAAATTGGGGCACTTGAGGGACAACTTGAATACTTAAAGAAGATTCCACGCTTCACTTTCGGTTTTCGACCGTTGCGAAACAGCCCAACTTACAAAGAGTTGAGAAGACAAGTGGAAGAGTTGTTGGAAGCAAGAAAACGCAATTTACCAGAAGGTTATAAACCGACACGAGAAGACAAGTTAAATCCCTATAAAAAAACAATTGCAATCCCTGACTGAATATTTTTGTCATTTTTTTTCAACAATCTTTGATGTCCAAACCCCACGAGTGCAAGTCATAATGTGTATAATACGCTAATGGCTAATGACAATGTTGAAGTAGAAATAAAAATTAAGCTGACAAAAACGAGGTTCGATAAAATTGAAAAGCAGCTCTCCAAAATTGCCAAAAAAATAAAAACTTCTCACCACATCGACGCTTACTATAATCCGGTTGATAAGAGTTTTTTAAAGCCAAAATATCCTTACAAATGGTTGGCGGTTCGGCAGCGCGACGGAAAAGTAACACTTAACTTCAAACATTGGTATCCGGAAGGCGTTAAAAACACGACCCACTGTCACGAGTACGAAACAGAAGTTGCAAACAAAGAGCAGATAGAAAACATTCTCAAAGCTCTGAATTTTGAAAATTTTGTGACAGTCGACAAAAAAAGAACAATTTACAATAAAAATGAGTTTGAAATTGCGCTGGACGAGGTTAAAAATCTTGGGTATTTCATCGAAGTCGAATCTATTAAAAACAAAGGCGGTGTTAAAAAAAGTTATCAAAAAATTCTGGATTTTCTGAAAGTATTGGGAATCAAAGAAACCACAACTGTTCCCGGAGGCTACGCTGCCGGGTTGATGAGAAATCTGAAACAAAAACGAACCGCTTGGTAGTTGTCTACGCTGTCTTACCTCCTGTTATTTCTTCCCAACAATCTTTTCAAACTGTTCTCGATCAAGGGTTTCTGTTTTGAGAAGTTCCGCAGCCACTTTGTCCAGTTTCGTTTTATTTTTCTTAACCAATACCACTGCTTCTTTATAAGCTGCATCCATTACTTTTTTAATTTCTGCATCCACTTTTTCCAGCATTGCCGGAGAAATATTTGCTGGTTCATAATACATTGCCTTACCCATTTCGTCAGAATCGTACTGTGGACCTAAATTGATCGGGCCAAGTGGGCTCATTCCAAATTCAACCACCATTGCTCGGGCAAGCCGGGTGGCTTGTTCGATATCGTTACTTGCCCCAGAAGTCATTTCATTAAAGACCACTTCCTCAGCCGCTCTTCCTCCCAACATCGCCGCGACCTGTTCCTGAATCCTAGTTTTTGTCTCGTGCGTACGATCAGCAGCCGGTGGAATCAGCGTGTGACCAAGACTCATCCCTCTTGCGACAATCGAAATTCTTTGTACCGGATCCATATGGGCCTGAAAGTGCGTGACGATAGCATGACCAGCCTCATGATAGGCTGTAATTTTTTTATCTTCCTCAGATTGCATTCTCTTTTTCGCAGGACCCAGTTTAACCTTAGTTGCGGCTTCATCGATATCTTTCTGCTCAATTGCTTCCTTGTCATCACGGGCGGCCAGAATCGCCGCTTCGTTTAACATGTTCTCAAGATCTGCTCCGGAAAAACCGACGGTTGAATCGGCAATTTTTTCCCAGTCGATCTTATTAACAAATTTTTTACCTTTGGCGTGAATTTTTAAAATAGCCAAACGCCCATCTTTGTCAGGCATGTCAAGCATTACCCTTCTGTCAAAGCGACCAGGTCTTAAAAGAGCCGGATCTAAAAGATCTCCGCGATTAGTCGCAGCAATAACTACAACGTTGTCATTTGGAGTAAAGCCATCCATTTCTACAAGTATCTGGTTCAAGGTTTGCTCTCTTTCGTCATGTCCACCAATAAAACCGCGACCCCTCTGTCGTCCGATGGCATCTACTTCATCTATAAAAATAATGGAGGGAGACTGCGCCTTTGCGGTAGCGAACAGATCGCGCACTCTCGAGGCCCCAACTCCGACAAGCATTTCCATAAATTCACTCCCTGCCATTGAGAAGAAGGGTACTCCAGCTTGTCCGGCAACAGCTCTTGCCAATAATGTTTTACCAACTCCCGCCGGGCCAAAAAGCAATACTCCCTTGGGTGTACGCGCGCCAATTTTTCGATACTTCGCCGGGTTTTTCAGAAAGTCGACAATTTCTTCCAATTCTTTTTTAGCATCGTCTACTCCAGCAACGTCGGCAAAAGTTACATCCTGTTTACCTTTTGAAAACAGCTTGGCCTTACTTCTACCAAAGGAAAAAATATCTTGTGCACTTCGGTTCTGCGCTCGAAGGATGGCGAAAAAGATCACTCCTGTAATGACAATCGGAAGGACTATCCCTAAAATACTTCCCAAGGTCTGGGATAGCGATTGGTCGACAACACTATATTTAACATCGGAGGGTTTGATATCTTCGCTTTTTAAAAGCTCGGCAAAACTTTCCGCAGGTTCTTTTGTAGCCGTCTTAATCGTGCCATCCTGATAAGTCAAAACGAGTTTCGACCCTTCGACAACAACCTCTTTAACTTTGTGGTCCTTAATGTCTGTTAGTACCTGCGAGATATCTTCTTTTTGACTGGAGTTTGCAACTTCAAAAACAGAAAAAAGAAACGGGGCGAAAAATATAAAGAGAACGATTACAATGAGAACTTTCCAAAGATTAATCTTGACCTTCAGTTCAACCTTCTTTTTTCCATCTTTACCTTTTTCCTTCCCTTTTTGCAAATCTTGTTTTTGATCCCTTTTTACCAATTTTTCAAGATCTTTGGGACTTTTGATTTTTACAAGTTTGAATTTAACCGGTAACATAATATTTTTGGAAACCTAATCTCTGCCTGAGACAGAAGTAGCAGTTATCTTACCACAAAACACTTCCACCCGTTTACGTAAAGTAACAAGTCTCCCTGTAAACAAGCTGAATTATAACATGTAAGAATTCGTTGTTGTAGGAAGTATAAGTATGGAGAATACAAAGAAATTTTCCACTTCCTTCCTCTTACGCGTAAACTCAAATTCCCTACATTACTCTTGTTCCGTTTGAAACTTTCTCGGGAAGGTCGAACAAAATTGGATACTCGTCAACTTCTTCCTCGCCAACCTTTACCGGATCCTGCCCCATTTCCTTTTTTGACGCCACAGCCATTAACATCATCCCTTCAGAATGATCACCCTCCAGGCCGATTTTCTTTTTTTCCAGATTAATAACAAAAGGAAGCTGTTTTCCTTCCAAATCTTCTGGCTGTTTCCTTGGCGATTTTTCGAGCTTTTTCGGCACCGTCTTTTAAGATTTTCTCTACCAAATCCGGATCGTCTTCGTACTTTTTCCTTCGCGCTTGAATCGGCTCAAGTTCTTTATAAATTTCTTCAGCTAGTTCATTTTTCAAATTACCGTACCGAACACCCTCTCCCAAATATTTCTCTTCATATTCTTTTCTTTTTTCTTCACCTTCAAATAAGTCTACCAGTGCCATTAATGCAGATATCCCCTTCGACTCGATTCCTCCAGATTTATAAATTTTGAGTTTTGAGTTGTCATTTTGACTTTTGACATTTGAGTTTTGAGTTTCGATTTTACCTTTTCCAGAGTCTGTCGGAACTATTGCCAACTTTTCCTTAATTGTCGTCAAATCGTCAGTCAGATTAATGTAACTCCCTTCTACCGACTTACTCATCTTTCCTTCTCCCGTTAGCGATGGAACGTAATGTCCTTCTGTTTTAATTTGTCCCGGCTCCGGGAAATCCATCCCGTATTTTTCATTAAACTTTCTTGCAATTTCGCGAGAGATCTCAAGATGTGGCAGCTGGTCATCCCCGACCGGAAGAAGTTCCGTTTTATAAAGCAAAATATCTGCAGCCATTAAAACCGGGTAGTACAAAAGCGCCAAGGTATTATTTTCCGGAAACTGTTTAAGCTTGTCTTTGTAGGTTGGTAAGTGACCCAACCTCGCAATTGTCACTTCAGTCGAAAACAGATAGGAAAGTTCGACGTGTTCTCGAACGTGCGATTGGATAAAAACCGACGCTTTTTCCGGATCAAGACCTGCGCCAAGATAGTCCAAAACAACGTCTCTGGAGTTTGGTCCCAACGTTTTCGGATCAAACGGAGTCGTTAGTGCGTGCAAATCTGCGACCATGAAGAAAACTTCATACTCGGGATCATCTTGAAGAGTAAGCATTCCTTTAATCATTCCAAGATAATTTCCCAAATGAAGCCTGCCGGTGGCTCTAATTCCTGATAATATTCGTTTTTTCATAATTGATTACTATCTTACTATAAACATATAAATTTTATAAAACCAATTTATCAATCTTCCATTTTGTTTTGTACGTCCATCTCATTTCCCAAACTTATCAATGATTTCGAATTGTCAATTCCATATTTTTTTATATAAACCTCACTCGCATGTTCGAATTTTTCCCTTTCGCACTTTGGACACCATAGCGTTAGTTCATGCCAAGTTTGTGCAATATCTATAACACCTTTTCCTCCACACGTTTTACAATTTTCTTTCATATAAAAAGCCCTTGCTTAACCACCAAAATATGATGATCAAACAAGGGCCTTCTAACTAATTTCTAAACTCCAACTGCTAACAGCTAAAAGACGTTGCCACCTTGTTTTGTCGATCCATTAAAAAACTCTTCGGAAGAAGAGTTATATCAATGAATAAACCTTATTTGATACAATCTCCGCTTGCGCGACAATTGCTGCTGACTTTTACGGTTTCGCCTCCGTAATAGACTAATGCCTATTCAGCTCCAGGATCCCAATCAATCCCTTCGCAGCTTTTGTTAAATTGTGAGAATTATTATACCAGTAAAGAAATGGAAAGACAATTAAGCTGCGATACTCTTTTCGTAATTAATCCCCCTCTCGATCTCTTTCTTTTCCCAAAATAATTGCCCTTAACTGCTTTTCTCCATCTAAAATATATTTTTGTCTTCCCAAAAGCGTTCCTTTGTTCCTATGTTCGGCGCTCGAAGCTATTGCTCTTAGTCTTAGCTCTTCATTCATCTCAGGAAATTTCCCGCTTTCAGCCAGAATAACCCGTGCCTCCATATCTGAAATTTCTCTTTTAAGTACTCTCTCCTTATTCTTTACTAATTCCTCAACAAACTGTTTAATGGCTTTCATGCAGCGAATTATATCTTAATAAATTACTAAAGAGAAATGGCTTGAAGCATTTTGGGAGATAAAACTGGCGCCAGAGGTGGGAATCGACAATTCGCCCGCCTAAGACAAATTGGTTACTCTCCCACGACCGCGGGTTTATGGCAGAAAATTCTGATATGTCTCAAAATTGTTGTGCCAAGGGAGAGGATCGAACTCTCGACACCGCGCTTATGAAACGCGTGCTCTTCCACTGAGCTACCTTGGCAAATGTTTGTGTTATGAAACGATTGCTCTACCGCTGAGCTACGTTGGCAATTTTTGTGATTAATCCTGTGCTCCCCGTCTGCAAAAGGCTATCGCTTTAGCGATTGCGGGCAGGTACCGAGTGAGCCACCCTGGCGTAACACGTATTTTATCTTAATCTGTAGTCATTCTCAAACCTTCAATACAACCATTTAGTCTTCTCAAAAAATCGACGCTTTTCCTAACTTTTACTCTTAATATTCCATGATAGTCATTGGGGTTCTCATATACTTTTTTCCACAAAACCTTCTGAAAAAAAGGTTTTTGAAATTTATCTACAGGAAATCCTGTAACCGTAGACCAATATCCCTCAATCTCGTTAATTCTCTCTTTATGACTTATATTTACAGTTACTCTCAAAATGAGATTGTCAACATGATAGTGAAAACATTCATTCAACCACCTAATAAAAAATTTAATCATGTAAGGATCAAGGTTTGCCAAACCAGCTTGACTATCTTTCTTAAACCCTTCAGCCCAATATAGAGCAATCCCAGCTATAAAAAGTTCGCGTTCACTTAAAATTCCAACATCTTTTTTTCCTTCTTCCATTAACCTTTTTGTTTTTTCTACCCTTTGTTGCTTCTGTTTTAATGAATAAGTTAATCTTCTACCATAAGAAGGATCCCTTGAGTGTAGTTCTAAAATCTTTATCTGGTTAACAGTAAGACTGATATCATGACACCATTCACTTACTGAAGCTGGAGAAACATTAAGTGATTTTGCAATTCCTTTTATACTTTGACCTTTTCTTCTCAATTTTCTGGCTTCTATTTTTTGTGCAAATTTTGCCATTCAAGTAATATTATACTATTCACGCAGGTACAATTCCATGTTGCTTTCACAGTATAAAGTAAATATAATATGGTTTGTTCGTTGACATGCGGGGTAGTGTACGGCTGCACGGAAGGCTAGTAGAAATGGGCCCATTTATGAGTAATTATAAATGAGAATTTGGCTATATCGGTGGACACCCTGATTATGTCAGGACAATACCGAGGGAACCTTTTTAAAATTAAAATATTTTATTTTGGACTCCGTAGAGACTACACGCCAAACTCCCGATTAAAGCCGGGATGATGATATAGTCCTACCCTTGTGGTAACACAAGAAGGTGCATAATCTTCCAGATCAGGTCCAACTCCTGACCCCGCAACAATAAACGGAAATAATAACGCTTCAATGTTTTCCAATAATTTGTTCTGCTTTTGATCCAATGTTATAATTGCGGCCATGTCCAGCTTCAACGAACGAAAAGAGAAAGCCGTCAGACATGATCTAATTGGAGACGCATTCGAGACGCAAAAATTGGATAAAGCAACATATACTAATACCATCTTTCAGGCACAAAAGGTGTTGAAAATGTTAAGGGACAATCCGGTTTTTCCCATTGAAAAAAATCCGTTTACTGATACAAATCCCGAGTCTTCAAGATTACTTGATGGACTTTTGTGGGAGTTGAGCGACAGAAAATACTACCATTCACGACAGAGACTGTTTCCAACACAATAAATTAAACTTACGGTTAAGCGTTAACCAAGAAGGAATTTGATCGAACATTGCATGCCATAATCGCATTTTTAAGTCTATTTTTAAAAGTCCTCTATCCAAAAGCAAAAGTCTTCGTTAAAATCCACAAAATGCACGAGTATAGAATTCACTGGCCGAAGGAAGAAACGGATCTGACTAGATGGAAAGCTTTCTGCAGATGCTATTCAAGTTGGTTTGAAAACACTGAGGGAAAACGTTTCGACCGTAAGAAGGTAGCTGATATTACAGGATATAGCCCATCGCAGATTAATAATTTATGTTTGCTAATAAACAGAGAAACAGCAAACGGTCTTGAGCTGTCGCCAGAGGGTTTCTTCTTCGATTCCAACGAATCTGATTGAAATTCACAACTCAACACCGAAGACCCGTGCCCATTTCTTATAATTTGGCGTCAAATCCACTTCCGTCTCAAAATCATCCGTTGGAACCAGTTTTCGCAACAATTCGTCTTCAGGGAGAACCAGTGTAATCTCGTTCTCTTTGGACAAATTCAGTTGGTTGCGCAGTTGTTTTTCCATGTATTCGTTACTTGTGACTTCTTGATATTTTTCTTCGAGCTTCTTTTCTTCGCTCTGAAGATTGCGAAGTTGCTCCTCACGATCCTTAACCTCTTTATTTACTTTTCCAATTTTTTTTGACGTCTGAGTAACTGAACCCGCAAATAAAATTATCGAGATAACTAAAAAAAATGTCATTAGCCTGTCTTTTGTCCTCTTTTCCTTCGTATTTTCCCCTTGCTTTCTTAAACGGTTATGTCTCATAATATATTGACCTTAGACTATAAGTTGTGTTAATATTGCGAATATTATACCCAAATAATTTCAGTTTTTGTCCAAACTGAACCTGGGTATGTTTTTTAAACCTATAGAATACAGATATAATCAAACAACAAGCGTAGACTATAGCTAATTTTTCTTAAGATCAGAAAATTAAAATCTATATAACAATATTTTAACCTATGCCACAAGATACCTTAAAAAATCTTCTGCCAAAATTTATCCAAAACCTAAAAGATAAAAATAGATCGCCTTCAACAATTCTAGCCTATAGAGCAGATTTAGAACAGTTAGTCGACTATTTAACCGGCAAGAACAAAGTGATGCCTGATCTTGTCGAATCCACCGATGTTGAAGGTTTTCGTGATCAACTGCTATCCCAAAAATATACACCAAAGTCAGTTTCAAGAAAACTGAATGCCGTTAAAACCTTTTTCAGATTTCTCATGGATGAGAAAATCACCTCACGCGATCCCTCTTCCCCAGTTTCCCACCCCAAAATCGAAGCTTCAACACCAAAATTTCTTTCAGCAATTGAGTACCGTGCTCTGCGCGACGTTGTCAGAAACGACACAAGAGTTGCAGCAATCGTAGAATTAATTCTCCAAACCGGGCTACGGATATCTGAAGTTGCCGCGCTTAAGAAAGAAAACATCAAAAACGCAACCGTCCACGTTGATGCATATGCGACTCAAGCATCAAGAGATATTCCCTTAAATTCGTCAGCCAAACTAACGTTGGAAAAATATCTTAATGAACGGCCAAAGTCAGATTCTCCATATATTTTCGTGAGCAAAAATGGAAAACCGCTGGCAATAAGGAATATCAGAGCAGCAATCGACAGATACTTTCAGAAAGCAGAAATTCCAGGTTACACTGTTAACGATTTAAGAACAACTTTCGTTGTCCAAAACCTCAAAACCGGTGTCGATCTTGTCTTTCTCTCACAAGTATCAGGGCACAAGAGGCTTTCTACAACTGAGCGCTACCTCACACTCGCAGAGATAACCCAACCCGGAAAAAAACAAGAACTGGTTGAACTTTAATCGACAATCAACAAAATTATAAATTCCTCAAACTCCTCTTATCAGTTGATAATTTTGAACTTGAATCTTTGATCAATTGGTCTAAAAAGCAAATAGCCTAAAAAATGTATTGCTATTCCCATTAAAATATTTGTGGGAAAATCAAAATTGGTAAACAATAACATAAGCACAATTCCATAAAAAACAGAAAGGATTAATATTGATAACTTCGAAAACATTACCAGGTGTTTTACTAATAATATTGGCAAGTGCGCAAGTACAAATAATACAATTATCAAACTTTTGTTCTCCAAAAAGTTCGCTATAAAATAAATCCACGTTACTTGAAAAACTGAGTTTGCAAGCCTTGCAAATATTTTATTTTTATATACAAATACTAGCGGTACAATCAAACAAACCAAAACAACAAACAAGGAAACTTCTCTGGTGTAAATTAATCGAGACAGACAAAAGTCAATTAGGGTGAGAGATAAAAAGTCAATGACAAAAGTCGAGGTGATTTTTCTGTAGAGATTTTTTTAGGCAAGAGAAAGAAATTATAAACTCCCCAAAATGCCAACCATATTACAAAAAAATAAAAATCCGATCGGTGGTAATACTAAATCATTATATATTTCTTGAAGATTATATAGATACGACCAATTCGATTTTATGACGAAGCAGAGCTTCGACATATCAAAATTTGGTGGAGCCGCTTGGAGTCGAACCAAGTACATCGACTTTATGACAAAACCTCGTTTTGACATGTAAGAATATTGGTGGCCTGGGATGGGTTCGAACCATCGACTTCCATTTTATAAGAATGGCACTCTAACCACTGAGTTACCAGGCCAAGTGAGGTAATTATACCAAGAAGCTAACTAATTTCCCATTCTCCACGAAGTATCCACCCGTCTTTTAAACAAAACTATTACAGTTTTGCTCTTCGCGCGATTTCTGCCTCGACCAGTTTTAAGTCACGCCCGTAGTTAAGACGGCTCATTTCTTTGATGATTCCGGCAACTTTAGGATTTTCCATCGCCTTCAACTTGTCCATATCACGGAATAAGTCCATTGAAAATGGAGGTACAGGTTCGTTGTTGACGGTCGTTTTAATGTAGACGTGATATTTCTCGATATTTAATAGGTCGTCCTCAGCAAAAACCGGAGCGAATTCGTGCTGCAGATAATTAGCATCGGTGGTTCCAATTCGGAAAGAAACAATTGTTCCAACGTTACCAAAAACCGCATTTTTGACTTCTTCCTCAACTTGCCCGATAAACTGATTCGCCACACAAAGTGCCAGTGCATATTTTCTCGCCTCGGATAAAATTACTGCGAAGTCCGGCGTGGCAAAATTCTGAAACTCGTCAACATAAAGATAAAAAGGGCGTCTTTGTTCCTTTGGAACATCAGTCCTACTCATCGCCGCCATTAGTATTCTTGGAACCAAAATGAGCCCCAAAAAGCTGGAGTTTTCCTCACCGATTGTTCCCTTTGATAAATTAATAAATAGAATTTTCCCTTC
This sequence comes from Candidatus Woesebacteria bacterium GW2011_GWA1_39_21, assembly GCA_000993685.1. Classification (GTDB taxonomy): domain Bacteria; phylum Patescibacteriota; class Microgenomatia; order UBA8517; family UBA8517; genus GWB1-38-13. Next base: position 42,920 of record LBWP01000002.1, on the reverse strand, counting down.
GTCCATAACTCTACGCAACGAGAAAGACGATTCAGATTGGCCGATAATATTTCTAATCATTCTGTTTGTGACAAAGCGCCCGAATTTTGAGGTGATGTAATCCAAAACTTCGGATTTATGAAAGTCGGAGGTCTGTGCAATTTGATCTGTCCAATACCGCCTCACTATCGGGTCGGTAACTTTTGGAAGAAGTTCTTGCACATAACGCGAGTCGGTTAAAATTCGCATCACTTCAACAAAAGTCGAACCTTCATCACTCATTGCCGTAAGCATTGCATTTCTGACAGCGTGTTCGAAACGTGGGCCGACAATACCCGTTTTGTAAGGATCAAAAAGCTTGTACATCATATTAATCACAGCTGTGGCTGCAAAATGTTTTTGATCTTCCGTATTGGCTTCCAATAAGTTAAGTCCTATCGGCCGCTCGGAATCCGAAGGATTAAAGTAAATTACGTCCTCTGCCCGCTCGGGAGGAATAAGGTTCAACAAATCTTCCACCGCATCACCGTGCGGATCAATAAAACAAACTCCTTGACCGTTTCTAATATCTTGAATTACTAGGTCTTTTAAAAACTCCGACTTCCCGACACCGGTTTTTCCGACAATGTACATGTGGCGCATCCGATCCTCATCAGAAATGTAGACTGGACGTTTTGTTCCCTGATAAGAACTTACTCCCAAATAGATACCGGATTCGGGAATTGCGGAAGGTGCCGGAGCTGTTTTCGAATAAACCCATTTAATGTGCGGTGTGGTAATAGCTTTATTAGGAAAATGATAAATTGACGCCAATTCCTCAACACTCAGAATTGATTTTTTATTGCCGAAGACGTGGAACATTGGATGGTACCTGTAAATAAAATCCTCAATAAATGCACCCTTCTGTCGGATCACGCGGCTTTTGAGATAGTTAAGATCTCCATTAAACTGGGCGAAAGAACTGGAAATGTTCGAAAGATGCGATTTTGCCGATTCTTTATCTTTCGACACAACGACAATTCGAACTGACGTATCAAAGCCCGATTTGGTAACTTTATTTTCCACCGCTTCCAGTGTTTTTGCCGGAACGGAAAACTTTGCCTTTTCCGGATCAGCTTCCTGCTTTTTGGTAGCGGAGATGAAAGACGTTCCCTGTTTGCTCCAGGTGCTATCAGCAGGAGAAATCAAAATCTGGATTGCTGCCGCTTCACCATCTCCCATCTTGGCAAGTGCTGAAGTAATAACCGACATAGGATCTGTTGGCAACTCCTTAAAAGTCTTAATCGGATAAAAATTGTCCCGTGCCAATTGCAGGCATTTGTAGGCAACCTTCCCCTCTTCTGTAAAAATGTTATATTCCTGAACTTCTATTACCTCTGCGTCAGGGTATGCACCGTGAATTTGTTTTTCGATCATGTCCTTAAACTTCTTCGGCGTCCAGACGTAAAATCTGATGTCCTCTTTTTTTGCAACAATTTCAAACGACAATATCGGTTGTGTTTTGTATTTTTGCTTCCAACCACCCCCCTTGATTGAATACAAAGCCGAAAAAAGCTGTTCCATCGCATCAATTTTTATTTCGTTATTTTTGTGAACTGCAACTTGCAGTAGTACTGAGTCAATCGATTCCTCCTCACGATTTCTGTGTTTAATTTGAGTAACAATAAAAAATACTGCAACAGCCACAACAAAAATAAAAAGAGAGAATACTAGTAACAATATCATCGCAACCTCGACTTCACTATACATTTGGCTCACCTCCTGTAATTTTTTTAACCATTCGCCAACTAAAATGAAGTGCCTTTTTAATCAATCGAATCCAAAAAACCGCAAACCAAGTCAGAGCGTTTTCAGGATCGCCTTTTGACCAGCCTTCCAATTGTTGTTGTGAAGCCGGAACCTGAATTGTTACCGCCGAAGCTGGTGGTGTCTGAATTAGGGGTTTCCCGAAATCGTCGTTAACCTGGCCTTTAAATTGACTTGGTACCGCCTGAGCTACTCCTCCACGCTCCAACTCCGGTGGAATTTCCATGTCTGTCGGACGTTCTTTCACCAACGGCTGTACAGAAGTAACATTTTCTCTTTCCACATCAGGCATATAAATCCATTATATACTACTAAAATTGAATCGGAGTGCAAATCTTAATCTATTTCTTCCAGACTTCGTCTTTGACTTTCAATTTAAAATTCTCCACTCTTGCCAGGGTAAAAAGATAGTCCGAAAGACGGTTGATATATTTTAATATTGAAGCCGATATGCGAGTTTCTTCATTTAGCGCAACCACTTCCCGCTCCGCTTTTCTTGCCAGTGTTCTTGCGTATTGTAAATAAGCTGCGATCGGACTCCCTCCCGGAAAAATAAAATTGGTTAGTGCGGGAAGAAATTTATCGCATTCGTCGATTTCTTTTTCGAGCTTTTTTGTTTCGCTCGGTTGAATTTTTAAATCAGAACCGGCGAGAATTGAACCGGTTGTTAATAAATTGTTTTGAACTTGATGCAACCTCTCCTTCAGATACTCATCGTGCGAGAGCGAAATGACAACACCGATAAAACTGTCAACCTCGTCAATCGCGCCAATTGCTCGGGTGTTACAAGAAGATTTTGAAACACGCACCGATTTACCGTTAACCTTCTTAAATAGTCCTGTCTTACCCTTATCGCCCTTTTTCGTGTAGATTGTCATTTTCTTGAAGTATATGGGGGAGTAGAAACTTTATCAATTCAAATTTCACACGTCGAATATCCACACTTCTTACATTTGTAGCATTTTCTTTCCTTAGTAAGCAGCGCTTCACAATTGGGACACTTGACAGAAATGACGTCATTCTCCGATTTTCCAAATTCAAAGACCTGATCTTTTTTCGTTCGATCACGGTAAACCGTCAGTCCCTTGCACCCCAATTTCCAAGCCAAAGTGTATGCTTCTTCAATATCGTTTGGAGTCGCACTTGAGGGCATGTTGATCGTTTTTGTGATTGCGTTATCGGTCCATTTTTGGAAAGCCGCCTGCATTTTGATATGATCCCGCCACCGGATATCGTGAGCAACTTTGAAGATCTTTTTTAAATCGGCTGGGATTTCGGAAAGTGCCTGAATACTTCCATGATTGTCGATAACTTTTTGAACTAGCTCTTCTGAATAAATTCCTCTTTCCTTTAATTTCTCGACAAAATACGGAATGATTGTCCGAAGCCTCATTCCCCCAAGAACATTTTGCTCATAGGCCAAAGCAAAGTATGGTTCAATACCAAAAGTTGTTTCGGCAATGACAGCATTTCCACTAGACGGCGGAAAAGTCAAAAGCGCAACGTTTCGTGGTTTATCTTTTTTATTTGCCCAAATCGAATCAGATATAAGGGGAAAAGGCCCCTTTTCTTTGGCAAGTTTGGCCGATGTTACAAAAGCGGATTGATACATCGCCCTTGTAACTTTTTCCGCCAGCTCATAAGCTTCTTCACTGTCATAGGGAATTTCAAGCCTCGCTAAAGTTTCCGCCCAACCAACACAGCCAATTCCAATTCTTCGATGGTCTTGCACTGATTTTGTAACCTCGGGAACTGGAAACCACGATGCGGAAATGACGTTGTCCATCAACCTGACTGCAATTGCCACCACCTCTTTTAAATGCGCAAAATCAAACGATTTACCTTTTATAAATTTGGTAAAGTTGACGTAACCCAAATTGCAGGACTCGTATGGGTACTGTGGAATTTCTCCACAAACATTTGTTGACATTATCGGTCCGCACTTTTTCAAAAGCGGATTTCCAAATTGGTTTCCCTTGTTAATCGCAGAAAGATTAAGAATTCCCGGGTCACCGGTTTGCCAGGCCATCGCCGCCATCAGTTCAAGAACCGATTTTGCCTTAACAACATTAACCACCTCACCGTTTCTTGGGTTAATCAGTTTCCAATCTTTTCCCTCAAGGGCTGCGTTCATGAATTCATCCGTAATACCGACAGAAATGTTCGTTTTTGAGAGATGTCCGTCAGTTTGTTTTGCGGAAATAAAATTAAAGATGTCTGCGTGGTTGGCATTTAAAACAGCCATGTTTCCGCTTTCGTATTTTCCCTCTTGTCTGAAAAGCGAGGTCATTAAATCAAACATTTCAATTATTTTGACCGGGCCCGCCGCAAGATCTGGAATCCCACCGACAGCATCTCCCTCGGGTCGTAAATTGGAAAAGTTATAACCACACCCCCCACCGTGCTTTTTAATCAGAGTCGACTCGTGCAGGATTTTAAAGATATGATTGATGTCATCATTCAGCGGCCAGACAAAACAATTTCCAAGTTGTGCTTCTTTTTTTCCAGCGTTGGCCAGCGGTCTAGTTCCCGGTTGAAACTCAAATTTAACCATGACGTCATAAAATTTTTCATACCATTTATCACGAAGTGCTTTTGTCTTTTCAACACTTGCCAAAAACTTTGCCACCCGCTTAAACATTCCCTTTGGTGTCTCAATAATCTTTCCCTTTTCGTCTCTTTTAAGGTAACGTTCCTTTAAAATATACAGCGTGTTGTAACCCAAACCGATATCGTCTTTAATCCCAAGGCTTTCTTTGTCCTGACGATAGTGCTTTTTATTTTCCCGAAAGCGGATGAATTCTTTTGCTGTTTTTGCATGTCCGTGTTCAATCAGAACCTTTTCGACAATCTCGCCAATCTCCGAAGTTTTGATGTACTCCCCATTTGGATATTTCTCTGTGAGTACAGCAACGACTTCATTTTTAAGCAATACCGCAGTTTTATCATCCTTTCCACCGACATTTTGCGCAGCCAACCAAATACTTTTGTAAATTTTTTCAGTGTCGAATTCCTGAAAATTACCATTAGCTTTGATAACTTGTTTTGTTTTTTTCATAACAGGATTGGTTTTATTCGGTCAAAGTTTACATTCGCTCCAACCACATTCTTTGCAACTTACGCATCCACCCTCAAACTCCAAGACCCCACTACATTCCGGACACTCTTTTTCCGCAAATTCAGCTTCTGATTCCGCTGTTTTTACCTTCTCACCGGCAACTTTTACACTCCCGGCATTCAAGACCTGATCCTCCTTGCTCCCGTCACGATAAATTGTTATTCCCTTACATCCCAATTTCCAGGCTAACATGTACGCATCTTCAATGTCGGAAATTGTGGCGTCGTTGGAAAAATTAATTGTCTTTGAAACCGCATTGTCGGTATATTTTTGAAAAGCTGCTTGAATCTTAACATGCCATTGCGGGTGAATGTCGTGAGTCGTCACAAATACCTTACGAATTTCACTCGGAATTTCCTTCAAATCATGCACCGACCCATGATTCTCTGCTACTTTTTGGATCAGCCCTTTCGAATATACACCCCTGTCTAACAAGACCTTTTCAAAATTTTTATCAACATAGTAAAGCTGCCTTGTGGAATTATTATTTTTATCTTCGTTGTAAAACGAATGGCGTACATAAACCAAAGCAAAAGACGGCTCAATACCTGACGTAGTGTCACCAATCATCGAAACCGTTCCTGTTGGGGCAATCGTCATCATTGTACAATTTCTATATTTTTCTGCCGTACCTTTATAAGTTGAAATATCCCAATTGGGGAAAACTCCACGGACCCTGGCCAATTCGAGCGAAGCTTCTTCAGCCTTTGCTTTAATAAATTTTGCCACTTTATCGGCAATTCTCACACCTTCAGGGCCATTATAGGCAATACCGAGTTTAAAAAGAGTTTCACCAAAACCAATTACGCCAAGTCCAATTTTTCTATTTCCGTATTTGACCATTTTCTCCGTTTCCGGTAAAACATACTTGTTCGTTTCAATCATATTGTCCAAAAAGAGAACGAGTGTCTTTACCGTCTCGCCCAAATCATCCCAATCAACCTCCCACTTACCATTCTTTTTAACGAGATGGTTCGCCAGGTGAAGCGAAGAGAGATTGCACGATTCGTAGGGAAGAAGCGGTTGCTCACCACAAGGATTGGTCGCGTTTAGAACACCAAGTGTCGGGGTATAATTATCCTCCTCCATCCGATCTAAAAATATCATTCCCGGATCTCCCGTTTTCCAAGCATGCTCACAAATTTCATGAAACAGTTTTTTGGCCGAAATACTTTTAACAACACTGTCGTCGCGCGGGTTTTTTAGGGAAAATTTCTTGTCCGCAATAACTGCATCCATAAACTCATTCGTTGCACCAACGGAAATATTAAAATTCTTCATATTACCGTCTTCGTCTTTAACCTTGATAAATTCTTCAACGTCCGGATGATCAATATTTAGTATCCCCATATTTCCGCCGTGCTTTTTGGATCCCTGCATAATTTTTGACAAGGCAGCGCTATATACTTGTAAAAAATCAACTGGTCCCGAGGCAGCTTTGGGAACGTTTCTCACTTTGTCGCCTCTAAATCTGATCTGACTGAAATTAAAACCCGTTCCGCCAAAATTCTTTTGAATAAGCGCCGCCTCACCGAGTGTCTGAAAAATCTTGGGTATTGAGTCTTCGATCTTTAAAACAAAACAGGGAGACAACTGCTGCATACAAGCTTCGTTACCCGCTTCATACATTGCACTCGTCGTGCAGATAAATTTAAAATCCACCATCTTTTTGAAAAAAGTTTGCGCAACCTTATCCACATCCCTTTCATCTCCCCAATTGATTTCGGCTTTTGCAATGTGTTTCGCCACCCTCCAAAAAATTTGTCCCGGTGTCTCACAAGGCTTTCCACCATCGTCCAATTTCGCACAACGGGAAACAAGGGCCGTTTTTGCATTTTCCGTCATTTTTGGCTCCCAAATTTTGAAATCACTTTTTTTCGACTGCTCTTTGCGCTCTTTAAAGAGAATGTAGTATTTTGCTGTTTCAAAGTATCCCGCTTGGGCAATTATCGGCTCAACTATCCGACGAACACCTTCCGTTGTGATAACCTTTCTCTTTACTTGAGAAAGTACAATGTAAACCTTTTTCAAAATTTCTCGCGCTTCTTTTTTCCCATAAGCATCGGTATCTCTTCCTGCAAAATAAATACTTCTTTCGATTTTTTCCAGATTGAAAGGTTCCTTCTTACCCGAAGATTTGATAACGTTGGTAACCAACAGATCCAAATTACCGATTCTGTTTCGATATAGTTCAAACTTTACCGGTTTTAAGGCAATTTGTTTGTTGGTTAACTTTGGAGAAAAAATATTAGTCTTTGGTTCCTTGCCGTTTCTAATTTTCATTTTTAAATATCAACATTCAGAATAGCCACACCCATGGCAAGTTTTACAACCCATCTCGTGAACGAGCGTGGCATTTCCACACGACGGGCAAAAGTCGGCATGCTTCGCCAAAAACGACAGTTGGTCTCCAGAATCTTCAACGCTTTCAGATATGGCAACCTCTCCGTTCGTGTGAACTACACCATTAGTGTGGCCATTGCTTAACAATTTTTCCTGAACAGGAATCTCCATTTGCTTCTGTGGCAAAAGTCCCATATCTAAAGAAAGTGCTTTGGCGATTGCATCGGGGAGTGAAAGAATTCGTTCGGCACCAAAACCAACACTTCTTGAACCACCAATTCCCTGAAGTTGTTCGATCATTAAAATCGCCCTCTCTTTACCTGTCAAATTACTTCCCATTTTCAACGACTTTGAAATCACGCGACCCAGCGCCTCCGCCATTGCTTGGACATCGCTTCCGGCGCGTCCGATGTTAATGAAAGTCTCAACAGGAGAGTCTGTTTCGTCATGATTTACAGTAATAAAAGCTGTTCCCACAGGGGTCTTTAACCTATAGGTGGATCCAGATATTTTAATTGGTCTAACCCAAACACTGGCTTTTTGCTCTTCAGTTTTCTTTGCTTCTTCAGTTTCTTTTTTCGCCTCGCTACTACCTCGAACAAGCGTCCCCTCACGCGAACCCTCGCGCATATAGGAAATACCTTTACACCCTTTCTCATAGGCTAAAAGGTAGAGTTTTTTAACATCAGAAACCGAGTGTGTCTTTGGGGCGTTCACCGTTTTACTAATCGACGAATCCGTGTATTTTTGAATTAAGGCTTGAACGTTAATATGTTCTTCAGGCGACAGATCGTCTGCTGTAACAAAATAATCAGGAATTTTCTCATCCGGATGTTTATCGACCCATTCTTGATACAAAGGATGATACATTGTTCTTTCGCCCAAACGATCTTTTTGGGTGTAAGAAAACGAAAAGACAGGTTCAATGCCTGACGACGCACCCGCCAAAAGAGAAATTTTACCTGTCGGCGCCTCGGTTAAAACTAAAGCGTTTCTTATCCCCCACTTTTTGATCCCGTCCTTGATGCTTTTCGGCAAAGTTTTTATAAAACCGCTGTACAAAAACTTATTTGCGATAAACTGTGGGAAGGAGCCCTTCTCTTTTGCCAAAGAAATCGATTCCTCGTATGCGACATCACGAAGCATCTTAAAGGTCTTTTCAATAAAGGCGTGAGACTCTTGCGAACCGTAACGAATCTTCATTTTAATCAGTGCGTCTGCTAGCCCGATAGTTCCCAAACCAATTCTTCTTTCTTTCTCCTGTACTTCTTTAATTTCCGAATATAAATAGTTCTCCGTATCAACAGCATTATCTAAAAATCTGACGCCGACTCTTATAACTTTTCCAAACTCGTCGAAATCAAACGTCCCGTCTTTAACCAAAGTCGATAAATTGATTGAGCTTAAATTGCAAACGCCCCACGCGGGCAAGTGTTGTTCACCGCAGGGATTTGTTGAAATGTTTTCTTCAAAATACCAAGTGTTATTCATCCTATTTCCTAAATCCAAAAAGACAATACCCGGCTCTGCCGACGCCCAAGCGGAATCACAGATTAAATTCCAAAGCTCAACAGCCCTGATCGTTTTATAAACTTTGACCGGATAACCTTTCTTTTCCCAACCCTTAATGTCACCATGCCAGTCACTGCGATACTTTTCAAAATCTGTATCTGGAAACTTTAGATCCCAATCTTTATCTTCCTTTAACGCCTTCATAAATTCGTCGGAAACACAAACGCTTAAATTGGCGCCAAGAATTTTCCCCTGCTCCCTTTTAACGGTAATAAATTCCTCAACATCGGGGTGCCAATCCCAAAGCATCAACATCAAAGCTCCCCGCCTTGTTCCACCCTGTTGAATAATGTCGTGTGCCGCCACAGAATAGAGATTTGCCCAAGAGACCGCACCCGACGATGTCCCATTAACAGATTTTAGATAGGAACCCCTGGGACGCAGCGACGAAAGATTAAAGCCAACCCCACCACCTCTTGCAGAAATTTCCGTAACATATTCTAAAGTTTTGATAATTCCCGTTCTTGTGTCTTCAGGATTTGGAAGAACATAACAGTTGATCATCGTCGTATCAGTACCTGTCCCAGCTGAAGTCAAAAATCTTCCCGCCGGACAAAGTTTGAATTCCAACATTGATGTATAAAACTTATCCGCCCATACTTTTCGCAATTTTGAAGTTTTTTCAACTGCCGCCAAAGCCTCTGCCACTCGCTTCCACATATGTTCAGGGTATTTTTCGATCGGCTCACCATTCTCGTTTTTTAACGAATAACGATCAAGAAATAGTTTCTGTCTTATTCCTGACAATTGCGTTTTGGTAGTGTAATCAAACTCTGTTGCCTTCATAAGTATTGTAATTTACGAAACCACATCTTAACTTTGTTGCTGTAAATTTATTCCTTAATTGCTTTGGCGAAATCTTCCAAATCCTCAAATTGCAAATAGACGCTTGCAAATCGCAACCACGCTACTTTATCTATTCTTTTCAGTCGCTTAAGCACTGATTTACCGATTGCCTTACTTGAGACCTCCTCTTTTTCCTTGCGCATCATTTCTCGCTCGACCCGGTCCACCAAATCGTTAACAAAGTCCATCGAAACCGGTCTTTTTTCAACCGCCCGCAAAACTCCTCTTTTTACTTTTTCTCTATCAAAGGGCTCGCGTCTACCATCCTTTTTGACAACCCAAAGTGCAGATCCCCCAACTTTTTCGTAGGTCGTAAAACGCTTTTTACATTTTAAGCATTCCCGTCTTCTTCGTAATGACCTGCCATCGTCAACCGTTCTCGACTCCAAAACTTGTGTATTCGCCGCTCTACAAAAAGGACATCGCATATTTCATGAATGAAAAGAAAGTATACTACCGCTAGTGCTGAAAAGATATTCTTACGCTACCTGCATCAAGTCAACTATAAGAAACTACATCAAAATAAACCACCCCGCGCACGAAATGAAGCTGCGCGGTTTTTTAATTGCCGAAAATCAGTTAAGAATTATTATAAGTTTATTCTTCGGATACCTTCTATATCCACGGAGATTTCCTCAATAATTCAACTTAGTCCCATTTAAACGGGTTGTTCGGTGGAGTGATACCCTTCGAAAGTAGAGCATTCCTTGCCCTTTCGTAAGCTTTTATAGGTATTTGTTCTGAAGATATAATTATCGGTCGCACATCATCAGGAACCTTGTCTTCCAACCTTTTCAAAACTTCGTAGTGTTTCAGTGAAGCGTTCGCAAGCCTAAGACAAACCTCATCGGACTGTGCAACGCCACTTAATCTCAACCTTTCCTCTGTCAAAGAAGCCTCCTCCAAATATTTTTCCGCTTTCGTCAATGTTGAAATCGCAATCTCATTTTTTCCATTTTCAAAAAGAGTGACCGCTCCCCCCAAGCGCTTGTCTGCAAACAAAATTTCAATTTCATTTTTCTTCAATTTATCAGTTGTTGTCAAAAGCCAGATTTTGTCTCTAACTGCCTTTAGTGGCCACAAAAAGCTATCTGGAAGAATTTTACCCGGGTATGCAAGATTATAATCAATACTAACGCTATCAGACAGGACCCTTTCAGACTTCACCCCATTTGTTTCATATCTGACTGCGGCAGTTCTTAACACCGAAATAAAAAGAATTGCCAAAGCAAATAGAAAGACGGCCGAGGAAACTAAGATCTTCCGGAGCATAGTGAGATTAAATATACTCGAATTTATACCTGAAATCAAATCATTTTCCCCTTCTCCTCTTTTCCAGTTTCGCAAATCCGAGTCCTAAATACTGATAAATATTAGCTCTTCCTGTTCCCAATTGTTCGGAAATACTATAAAAATTCGGGTCATCCAAATAGTAAGATATACATTCCCATTGTTTCTTACTCAAACCTGCTTCAATAGCAATGCTGTCGGGGTTACTACTTGTGAGAATTTCCTTAACAACTTCAAGGCTACGGAAAAAGCTCGCAGGGTTTTCCAGGGGGGATTATATTCAAATCCGAAAAGGACTTGGTGTGTCTCTAAACTAATTACCCGTAAGTTTTCTATCTAAATAAAATAACCGGCCATTCCCAAAGGACATGCAGAAGAGTCGGCGCAACCAGATTTTTGGTCCTGACAAACACAACCGAAGCTCCAAGTCCGTAAATAAAAGTTAAACCCAGATACACGGCAATTTGCATCCCGCTTATCCCCCAAACAAAAAATATTATTGGGACATGAATTGCTGTCCATAAAACGGTTGCAAGCGCAACAGACATCCATTCATCAAATTTCCTCATAAGCCGCCCTAAAAGATATCCCCTAAAAACAAACTCCTCTGTAACCGATGTAGCAAAGGAAATAAAAAGCGCTGTAGCAAAGAAACCCGAACCGATATTCGCGCCAAAATCAATCCCTCCATATTTCGCCATATTTGCAATTATCCCAAGAAAAGCAAAACCGACTCCCAAAGCCAAGGATAAATAAATCGACGGAAAAAAATTTTTTACAGTGATTCCCAAATCTGCAATCTTTAGTTTTTCTTTAGGAATTAAATATAAAAACGGCAAAAGCCAAATAATCGGTTTGATATAAAGCTCCTCTAAGGAGTCAGAAAATTTGAAACCTATCCGATAAATCGACCAACCGATAAACAAATAAAGAAAATATAAAAGAGGTACTTTCAAAGAAATTCTTCTCCCGTCAGGCTTTTTTTTCATATGTGTTTGAAGCTCAATTACTTAATATTACACCTTCCAAACGCACTGTCGATTGTCTCGACAATCAAATTAACTTTCTCTTTTGCCTCGACAAGAGATATCGCGTTTTTTTCATTGGGAAACCAGTGGAATAGAAGATTACGGCACTCCTTCCAACAAAACCACATTTTTCCGGCAAGATCCTCTCCACCGCAGTATTGGACAATTTTGTCATAAACACCCTCTCTTTCGCGTAGTTCTTTTTCTAAAGACGGGTTCAGTGCCTTGCCTACCCTAAAATGTTTTCCATAATAATCTTCTGGGCTGATAAAACCCATATCTAAAAATAGTTTTTTCAAAAAACCTTCATATGCTTTAGCTGCGGGAAAAACGATAAAGGCGTAGTCATGGAAACCCTCTTTCTTCAAAGTGCCCCGCCCAAAAGTTTCCGTAAATTTAGCCTCCCATTTATCCGCAGTTTCGACAAGCAAAAGCGACTGAATCAAAAGTTCTTTGATATCCTCGTGAATGTACCCCCACCATGGCCTTTTTTCTAAATCATCAATCATGATTTAATAATAACAGATAAACCACCCGAAGTATCGTAAGGCCTTACCACCATTTAAAACTTTAGGTAATTCTAAGTTTCTTGGGATATCAATTCATAAACACACGAAAAACAACCATTTATAATATAATTAGCAAGCCATGTCCATCAAAATGAAAAACAAAAAAGTTCTCAAGAAAAGAAAGGCCTTAGTTGAACACACAAAAATCGTTGATGAAAACTTAACCAAAACCAAAACATCCACCCTTAAAAAGCTATCATCTTTTTTTTGGACAGTTTTCCAAAAAGTTGGAAAGTACCTTTTTCTTTCCATCTATCATCTTCTTAAGTATATATATCAACTTCCGTTAAAGATTTTCTATAAAAGAAAAGGCCCAAACCCAAGGAAAGATCAAAAAGCTGGTAAATCGCCACTTGCAAATAATAGGCTTCGTTTCACACTTTTTTTCTTGGTACTTGCCGCAGCGGTTGTGTTTTTTACATGGCTTTTTTGGGGACTTCCACTTCCAACCAAGCTGTTGCAAACCCAAGTTCCCGTTTCAACTAAAATTTATGACCGAACAGGAAAACCCATCTATGAAATCTATACCGACAAAAGAAGCACACCGGTTGATGTTGACAGCCTTCCGTCTTATGTTGTTGATGCAACAATTTCTATCGAGGACAAGGATTTCTATAAACACCACGGCATCTCACTAACCGGAATTGCCCGCGCAGCATATAACACTGTTTTTAAACAAAAACTACAAGGCGGATCAACCCTTACGCAGCAGTTGGTCAAAAACGCGCTCCTTACTCCAGACCGTACGATAAAGAGAAAATTAAGAGAGATTGTTATTACAGTTTTTGTTGAGGCGATGTATTCCAAAAAACAAATCCTAAGCATGTATTTCAACCAAATACCGTACGGGTCAACTGCCTACGGCATCGGTGCCGCTTCCGAACTTTATTTTAATAAAGAAGCCAAAGATTTAACTTTATCAGAGGCGGCTCTCCTAGCGGGAATTACGGCTGCTCCGACAAAATATTCTCCTTTCGGCGCCCATCCTGAAATTGCAAAGACTCGACAAGAGCTAGTACTGCGGCGGATGGTCGAGGATGGGTTAATATCAAGTGGACAAGCTGACGAGGCAAACTCAGAGAAACTCAACTATGCAGAGCCGGAAAAATTCAAAGCCCCCCATTTTTCCCTTTGGGTAAAAGAACTACTTGCAGATAAGTACGGTGACGCCGTTGTCGAACAAGGCGGCCTTCGTGTGATAACAACACTAGACTTGGATCTTCAGGAATACGCAGAGGCTACCGTTTCGGCAGAATTGGCAAAACTTAAAAAACAAAATGTTAGAAACGGCGCTGTATTAGTCACACGACCCAAGTCAGGTGAGATATTGGCAATGGTTGGCTCCAAAGATTATTTTGCCAAAGACGAGGATGGAAAATTCAATGTCATTCTTGCCAACCGACAACCCGGGTCGTCGATAAAACCCCTAAATTACGCGCTTGCTCTTAGAGACAAAAAAATAACACTTTCAACTCCGTTGGCGGACGTACCAACGTGTTTCAACGTTTTTGGGCAGAAAGAGTATTGCCCTGTCAATTATGACGGAACTTTCCATGGCGCAGTACAACCGAGGTTTTCTTTGGGGAATTCCTATAATGTTCCCGCAGTGCGGGTACTTGCGCTAAACGGCCTTGAAAATTTTATTTATTTTGCCACAAATATGGGAATAACAACACTAACCGATCCCAAAAATTATGGTTTGTCACTAACACTCGGTGGTGGCGAAGTGAAACCGTATGACATGGCGGTTTCTTTCGGCGTCTTTGCCAATGCCGGCGTAAAAGTTCCCCTTAACCCGATACTCAAGGTAACGGATTGGAAGGGAAAAATTTATGAGGACAACAATCCCAATGACGTTGACGGACAAAGGATATTGGATCCAGACGCAACCTTTCTCATATCGCACGTTTTATACGACAACAATGCGCGAGTTGCTGCGTTCGGACCGAGTTCATATTTAGTTGTAAACGGTCATCCGGAAGTTTCTGTAAAAACCGGGACAACCAACGACCGACGGGATAACTGGACAATTGGTTACACTCCACAGGTTGTTGTTGTCGTCTGGGTCGGCAATAACGACAACTCCGCGATGAGTGGTGCTGTCTCCGGCGTTTCCGGAGCCTCACCTATTTGGAATAAGATCATCAAATACACACTCGACAAGGCAGAAAAAGGTTTCTATAACCAAGACGACGGCCACGCCTGGCCCGGGCAACCCGATAACGTTGTCGGAAGAAACGTTTGTGCAACAACCGGAAACCTCCCTGCCGATGAAAGTAACCCTGGATGTCCAACTAGATTTGAATATTTTCTTAAAGATAACATCGGCGCAAATGTCGAGTCAGGACAAAGGGATCTGCAAATCGACAAAACTACCGGAATGTTAGCATTCCCAGACACACCACCGGAAAATATTGAAACACAAAACCATCCATTTTTGCTCGACCCGCTCGGTACATTAGTGTGTCTTGATTGCCCGATTGCCAGCGAATCGGCAAAAATAAACTATCCTTTAGTCAACACAACCTCAACATCCGTACCATAAACACAACAGCTTCTTATCTTTGTCGACCTAGAATTTCTCTTTAAATTCAATGTTATTTTTGAGTTTTAAATTTTTGCGATATAATTAGTTACTATGCGCTTCAATAAACTGCGCTTTCTGCAAAATGTCCTCACATATACCCTCGCCACGTTAATTACCTTAGTATGGATGTACGTAACTCTTCTTGTTTATCAAAATAGAATGCTCAAACAGTATTCCAAGGAAATAGTAAAAACCAAACCCAACGCGACAGAAAATACTACCGATAACTGGAAAACGTATAAAAATGATAAGTGGGGTTTTGAATTTATGTATCCTTCCGACTGGGAAAGTCAATCTGTTAATTCAAAGGATATAATATTTCAGTTAGGTGAATATTTCGATGGTGGTGATCCCGGAGGTTCATCACCCATGATTTTTTATATCAGTACCCAACCATACGAAAGAACCTTTGCCCAGGACATTATAAGCGATGGAACCGAGATTATAAGCCAGGAATCCGTAAACATAGATAATAAAACTTTTCAATTAAACACCCATAAGCAGTTTGAGGTTGAATCCGCATATAAAATAATTGATTACATCCCAGTAAGGAACCTTAAACCGAACGATTTGTATCTATACTTTTCACACACGTCGGCGGGTTGTTCTAATATAACAGTAGATCAGCAATCAAAATGTAATCTGGACAACGAGGCAAACGTAACAAAATACAAAGATCTTAGAAACCAAATCCTCTCTACTTTTAACTTCACCGAAGAACCTACTCCAACTAAAATACCTATTGATACTTCAGATTGGCAAACATATTCTGACCAGAACTATTCATTTAAATATCCCAATGGTGCGACTGTCCATAAGGATCAAGGGGCTATCCTTATTAATTTAGAAACCAGTCCCTACAATATGTTGGCAGTAAGAATTGAAGAACCAAAAAATGTTCAGCCTAATAACTCCTTTAAAGAATATGTCCAAAATTTATACCAGAGGTTGGTGGGGTCAAATAGGGTTAATGTTATCCGAGAATTAACGAAGACTAAAATTAACGTTTATAACTCCTACATCTTCTCATACGAAACCGAGGGATTTAATGGTTATTATCTAGTTCAATCCAATAATAATCCCAATTTGTTTGCTGAAATTACAGATGGAAGTAGTCCATCTCATATAGAAACTGTCGATCCAATCCTCTCCACATTTAACTTTACCGAATGAGGCAGTGCTACAATAGCGTAATGGAAAACAAATCTCAAGCAGACCAAAATCAACTAATTAATAGCCAGCCAAATGCGCCCGTGGTTACAGATGCAAACTACGTTGACCCCAACAGTAAACAAATCCAAGACACCGTAAAACCGGTTGTCTACCAACCCAACAAAAAATTAACGGTTATTTTGCTGATTCTGTTTTTAGTAACCGCCGCTGCCGGACTAATTATTTCGCAGCGCAACACACAAAAATACAGAGAGTCGGTTCAACCAAAACAGCTTCTGATTCCCACAAAGTCACCCACTTCTTCCAACAACAATTAAATACATACCCTACTTTCTAAGAGGTCTACACCCATGACAACACATGACAACCGTTTTTTAGTGTTGGACAAACCCTTGCTAGTATTTAAATTAAAATATCAGAGACTGCGTTATTTAGATAATTTTTAAAATTGACTTACTATGTATCATTTGTACCGACTTAATCCTATTTATTTTCTAATTCTATAAGTTATAAAATTTTTTTTAACGTGGGTGTCCCTAAACCTGCCAAAACAAATGGAAACCGTTTTTCAAAATTAGCAAAAGCAAGTCTCAATTTTTCCCGAGACTTGGTCTTTTTGGTTGGGAGACCTTTTTACTTTTTTCTTCTTGCGATCGTTGTTCTTCTCACGATGATTGTAATGGTGACGGAAAGTGTGTTTACGGAAAAAGGAGTTGTTTCCGTGATTTTTAAGATAATATTTTTTATCGTCTCAACTCTTTTCAATCTCCTAGTAATTGTCTCAAAACAACTGGTAAAAAGCCTGCTTCGTTTTCTAAAAAAAATTAGTAGACATACACGTCAGATTGATTTTCCAGTTACGACGGTTGTAAAAAGTCTTGCAGAAACGTTTACCTTTGCGTTTGTGATGACACTTCTTATTGGATTACCAGGCTGGCATTTTATTTTTAAAGACCTGCCTTCCCCCCGTCAACTTTCTTCATACAATTTCAGGGTAACGTCCAAAATATATGACAGAAATGGCGTTCTTCTTTATAAAATCTACAAAGACGAAAACAGAACCCCAGTAAAACTCGAAAGCCTTCCAAAAATAGTTATCCTATCAACTCTCGCAGCAGAAGACAACGAGTTCTACCAACACTACGGTATTTCAATAAAAGGAATTGTGAGGGCACTTGTTAAAGACATTAGAGAAAATAAAATGGAGGGGGGTTCAACAATTACACAACAGCTGGTAAAAAACACACTCCTTACACCCGAAAAAAGTATCGTTCGGAAACTCAAGGAGGTTGTTCTGGCTATACAAGTTGAATCAATATATTCAAAAAATGAAATTCTGCAAATGTATCTTAACCAAATTCCATACGGCGGAACCGAGTATGGAATCCAGGAGGCGGCACAAAGATATTTTAACAAAAACGCAACAGATCTTACCCTAACCGAGGCGTCACTTCTTTCAGCTCTCCCAAAAAGCCCGACCAAGCTTTCACCCTACACCGACAACCCAACAAATTTACTAAACAGACAAAAAGAAATTTTAAGGTCGATGCTTGAAAATTCATATATCAGCCAAGGTGATTATCAAAAAGCCTACAGTGAGAAACTGATTTTTTTTAAACCACAAAATCCAATTTTGGCTCCGCATTTCGTAATATTTGTTCGAGACCTCCTGGAAAAGAAGTATGGTAATAAAGTGCTTGAAGCGGGGGGTTTAGAGATAACAACTACGCTCGATCTTAATATCCAGGCGATGGTCGATTCTGAAATTAATCTGGAGTTAAAAAAGCTGACAAACTACCACGTCACAAACGCTGCCGTAATTGTTGCCAACCCAAAAAATGGAGACATCTTGGCCATGGCAGGATCAAAAGATTTTTTCAACTCCGATGAAGACGGGCAGGTAAACATTGTGACATCACTCCAGCAGCCTGGTTCGTCAATTAAAATAATTAACTACGCATATGCCCTCGGCCACGGATACCAAGCATCAACAACCATCAACGATGCGCCAATCACCTTTTCTTTCAAGGGCTCTCCACCCTACTCGCCAAAAAACTACGATGGAATATTTAAAGGAAACTTAACATTAAGATCCGCTTTTGCACAATCAAGAAACATTCCCGCAGTTAAAGTGCTTGCCAGCTATGGTGTTGACAAAATGATCGATCTGGGACGTGAGATGGGAATTACAACCTGGACCAACCCAAAGAACTATGGACTTTCACTAACTCTTGGTGGAGGTGACATTAAACTCATTGACCTCGCCCAAGTTTATTCGGTGGTTGCCAATTACGGTAACAAAGTTGACTTCAACCCAATTGAAAAAATTACCGACAATCAAAACAATGTTGTCGAGAAAAAAGTCACCGCGTCCGTCAAACAGATTATCGACCCACGCGTCGCTTTTATACTTACCGACATTTTGAAAGATAACAAGGCGCGCACTCCCGCATTCGGGCAAAACTCGCTCTTAAACATTCCGGCTCATAAAGAAGTTGCCGTCAAGACGGGAACTAGCAATAACCTGCGCGACAATTTAACCATTGGCTATAACCAGAATTATCTAGTCGCGGTGTGGGTAGGAAACAACGACAATTCCCCAATGGCTCGAGTAGCCTCAGGTGTCACTGGAGCTACTCCAATTTTTAACAGAATTATGACCAAGCTACTGGAAAATACAACAAATCACTCCTGGGAGGTTCCTAATGGACTTAAAAAAACCATAATCTGTTTTTTATATAAAAAACCCGATAGTGAAGAAGTGGTTGTTAATAAATTTACAGAGTGGTTTTTACAGGAGGATGGTGTCGTAACCGGATGTAATATTAAACCGCCACATGAGTAACTTTGGATACCAATTCCCACTCATCTGCTTATAATCTATTGACAGGTTACACATTGACTTATTGCAACTGGTTTGCAACAATCTATTTAACATTATGAATAAAAAATTACTTTCCCAAAACGGACACCGTCTAACCAAACAAAGATGTTCCATCTTCGAAGCTCTCGACCTGCATCCACAAAGTGTAGCTGAAATAAAAGACGTACTGGAGAAGAAAGAAGAAACCGTTGATAAAACAACGATCTACCGAACGTTGGAGTATTTTTCCCAGTTAAATCTTATCAACAAAACACATTTTAATGGTGTCACTGCCCAATACGAGCTCGCCAGTCCGGATCATCACCACCATCTTATTTGCAACAACTGCGGTTCGGTTGAGGATGTACCGCTAAACGAGAAACTATTACTGGCCCAGGTCAAACGTAAATCAAATTTCGAAGTAAAAAATCATTCGTTAGAATTTTTCGGCTTGTGTCCAAACTGCCAATGATTTGCGTATGGAAAATAATATCTTAACGGTATCAAACCTTGTGGTAGAGTTTAATAACCATAAAATATTGGACAACCTTTCATTCGAGGTTAAAAGAGACGACACCTTGGCAATTATTGGCCCCAATGGCGCCGGAAAAACTGTTTTATTTAAATGCCTTTTAAATCTCTTACCATACAAAGGCACCGTCAGCTGGGCAGACGACACGAGAATTGGATACGTCCCACAACGACTCACTGTCAGTAAAGACATCCCCCTAACAGTAGAGGAATTTCTTAAGTTTAAAGAAAAAGACCAAGTCAAAATCGAATCTGTACTTTCTCAAGTTGGGTTTGAGACTAAAGACGAACATCTGATTCACAAAGGCAAACGGCTACTAAAAGTTAGGTTAGGAGTTCTCTCCGGGGGTGAATTTCAGAGGGTTCTAATTGCGTTCGCACTACTTGGTAATCCAAATGTTCTACTTTTTGACGAGCCAACAAGTGGGGTTGATGTCTCAAGCGAGGAAACGGTCTATGTGTTAATTGACAGGCTAAAGAAGGAAAAAGACTTGACAATTATTTTTATCTCGCACGAGCTTGAAATTGTCTATCGGTATGCAGCGAACGTTTTGTGTTTAAATAAAGAAATGGTCTGTTGGGGACCACCCCACATTGCTATCGACAAACGAAGCATCAATAAATTATACGGTGAAGATGTTCGTTTTTATCAACACCATAATCACAACCATAAACATGAGTAGATATGGAAAATAACCTTTTATTTACACTAGCTGTCGGAGCCCTCGTCGGAGCCGCTTCGGGATTTTTGGGTTCGTTTATGGTGATCAAGCGGATGTCGCTCGTTGGCGATGCTTTGTCGCACGTTGCTCTTCCTGGTTTGGCAATCGCACTGATGCTTGGAATTAATCCCATGCTTGGTGCATTTATTGCCTTAAGCGCCGCCATTCTTGGAGTTTGGTATTTAGGCGAAAAAACTGAAATTTATTCCGAGGCCTTGGTTGGAATTTTTTTCACTGCAAGCCTCGCAATCGGAATTTTAATTACACCGGAACCCGAACTTCTGGAGGCGCTTTTTGGTAATTTCGAAAAAATCTCCTTTCTTGATGGTGTGGTCATAATTGCAACCTCTCTCTCAATTTATGTTGTCATTAAAAAAATATCTAGTGAACTTCTTCTTGGGGTAATTTCAGAAGAATTGGCCAGATCAAAGAAAAT
The DNA here is from genome assembly GCA_000993685.1 of Candidatus Woesebacteria bacterium GW2011_GWA1_39_21. GTDB lineage: Bacteria > Patescibacteriota > Microgenomatia > UBA8517 > UBA8517 > GWB1-38-13. Next base: position 22,057 of record LBWP01000002.1, on the reverse strand, counting down.
CAACGTCTCTAAGATTAATCTTCTTTATCTACTCGCAGTCGGATTGGTGGTTGCTATCGGCGTGAAATTCGTCGGTACCCTTTTAACAGGATCGCTTGTAATCATTCCTGCAGTGGCAGCCAAGAACATCGCAAAAAATATTAAAGGGTTTCAATTTTACGCAGCCGTAATTGGAGCAACATCGATGGTCATCGGCGTCACCATATCAAAAATTGTAGGAATTGCGTCAGGACCTGCCGTTGTTCTTACGTCTGCCTCACTTTTTGTAGTAAGCAACTTCATCAGGCGAAAGCGGTAAAAACCACATAATAAATTTCCACGGGCTAAAGCCCGTGGTATTTTGTCGCCTGCGGTTAACTTCGTTCATCGCGAAAATTTGCTCATTCACGGCATAAATGCCGTGGTTTTAAGCAAGGTGGCAATAAAGCCGTTTTAGAAATATAATATCATCCAGATGCAAACCTGGGAGAAAATCAAAAACAAACCCGACCAACTGGCTAAATATCTCGTTCGAGAAAAAGTGGTTGACACAGTCCGAAATTTCTTCAAAGAAATAGGCTTCCACGAAGTATCTACCCCGATTCTTGTGTCCACCCCTTCTTGTGAGCCGAATCTCGAGGTGTTTAAAACAAACTTGAAAACTTTCAGGGGAACGAAAAAAGATGCATATCTCATCATGAGCCCTGAGTATTCAATAAAAAAACTGCTCGCAGCAGGAATTGGTAATTGTTTTGAAATTACAAAATGTTTCCGAAACGAAGAGGAGGTCTCAAGGCTTCACAACCCGGAGTTTACAATGCTTGAGTGGTATAGAACTAACGCCGATTATACGGATATTATGAACGATTTCGAGAAACTTTTCTCAAAAATTATCACCCAAACCGATCCCAAAGCAAATTTATCAAATTGGATTTACCAGAAAAAAAGCTATGACTTAACGCCTCCATGGATGAAATTTTCAGTTGCAGATGCCTTTGAAAGGTTTGCAGAAATAGACACGGACACGATGCTTTCAAAAAATAAACTTCCAGAAGTGGCCAAATCGAAAGGTTATGAAATAAGTCAGGAAACGACATGGGAAGCGATATTTAACCAAATTTTATTTAACGAGGTTGAGCCAGCTTTAAGAAAATACAACAAACCATATTTTCTCTACGATTACCCCACACCACTCGCATCGCTTTCAAAAAAGAAGTCACTGGATCCCCGATTTGCAGAAAGGTTTGAGGTATTTCTCGCAGGAATTGAGCTTGGTAACTGTTTTTCAGAATTATCCAACGCCCCCGAGCAGGAATTGCGTTTTAAAAAAGATCTCGGGGAGCGCAAAAGGCGCGGTAAGAGTTCATACCCTCTCGACAGAGAGTTAATCAAGGCTTTGTCGGCAGGAATACCTCAAACGGCCGGAATTGCCGTTGGTGTTGATAGATTAATTATGCTCGCCGGAGATTTCGCCACAATTTCGGAAACACTCTTTTTTCCAGCTAAAGAAATATTTGACCTGCAGGAAACTTAAAGCTACAATACAGTATCGCTTCAAATGGGGCGATTTATTTTGAAAAAAGGTAAAATGGCGAAAGAGTAATAGTAAAGAATTGAATTTCTGTTTTCACCTTTTTACCCTTTCACTTTTTTATCTTAAAAACATATGTCAACAATTAACGCAGGTAACATCACCAAAGGGAGCTTTATAATCTATAAAGGAGCACCGCATTACGTTACGAAAACCGAATTCATGTCTCCGGGAAAAGGTGCTCCAATCATGCGCGTCAAGATGAAAAACGCAACGACCGGCGCAGCGAGTGAATTTACATACAAATCAAACGAAGCCGTTGAGGTTGCCGATGTTGCTAAAAAAGACATGCACTTTTTATATTCCGATACATCTGAAGCCGTCTTTATGAACCCGAGAACTTACGACCAGGTAAGTGTTCCCCTAACACTTCTTGAGAATAAAATCGGCTTTTTAGTCACAGATCAAAAATGTGTCGTTTTGTGGCACGGTGACAAAGCGATTGGTGTAGAAATTCCACCAAACGTTGTCCTGACAGTTGCCGAAGCGCACGAGGCAATTGCCGGAAACCGTGTAAATGCTCCAAAAAAATCAGTAAAACTAGAAACTGGAATCGAAATTCAAGCACCAATCTTCATCAAAACCGGTGACAAGGTTTCCGTTGATACAACAACCGGAGACTACTTGGCAAGGATAAACCAATAACGCCGAAGGGTGCGGGTCTCTATTCTTTTACCTCTTCACTCTTGTAGTTTATTTTCATATAATATTAGTGTTAGTTAATGTTAAGACTGACAGCTGGACAACTTTTTTTACCCCGTAAATAATTTGGGTGTAACAAAACTGTGTAACGGCTTAGGTAAGAAAATTAACACTCTGAAAGGTGGTGATTAATTAATGGCAACCAAATTATTCGTCGGAGGTTTAGCTTGGACTACCCGCGATGACTCTCTGAAAAACTTCTTCTCAACTGTTGGAACAGTGGTTTCGGCACAGGTAATTGTCGACAAATACACTGGAAAATCCAAAGGTTTTGGTTTCGTTGAAATGGGCTCTGAGAAAGAAGCCGAAGAAGCCAAAGCAAAGCTTAATGGTCAGGAACTTGACGGAAGAGCAATTTCCGTAAGCGACGCAAGACCACAACAACCAAGAGAGAACCAGCCTCAACAGTAAATCTTTATCCAAACTTTCTTGGAGCTTAAGGTTTATGATACGATTCTGAAATATATTCAGGGTTGTGGGTTTTTTGTTCTAAAAAATTTTCATGAATAAACCGAACAAAAATGGTGTTTTTGTTGTTATGCCTGCATATAATGCAGAAAAGACCTTGGTAAAAACTTACAAGGATATTCCCAAAAATCTCGTTGAGAGGATTATTCTTGTCGACGACGGCAGCCACGATAAAACAGTCAAGGTTGCGAAAAAATTAGGTTTGGATGTTGTTGTTCATCCACAAAACAGGGGTTACGGAGGCAACCAAAAAACCTGCTACACCACCGCTCTGAACGATAATGCCAAAATTGTTGTCATGCTCCACCCGGATTATCAGTATGACGCAACGCGAATTCCCGAGCTAATTGAACCAATTGTCAAAAAACGATTTGACATCATGCTCGGTTCACGAATACGTACACGCGCGGAGTCACTCAAAGGAGGAATGCCGCTTTATAAGTACTTGGGAAACCGTCTTCTGACAATTACACAAAACGTCATCCTCGGACAGAATTTGTCCGAATATCACACTGGTTTAAGGGCATTTAAATACGAAGTCTTGCAAAAGATACCGTTTCACAAATTTTCAGATGATTTTGTTTTTGATCAGCAAATCTTGGTTTCCGCCATTAGAAGCGGGTTTAAAATTGGAGAAATTCCCGTCCCGGTTCGCTATTTCCCAGACGCCTCTTCAATTAATTTTAAAAGATCTGTTAAGTACGGTTTATCAACTATCGCCTCGCTTCTTCTCTACTTACTTGATGTCTCAAAAATCTATTCGAGCAAAATCTTTTACAAAAAGTAAAGATCATATTTGTCAACACACCTATAGCAAAACAATTCATTCCTATGGACGATATCAACTCAACAGGTGCCTCGAGTGCGGGATAATTTTTTCCGCCAAATTCAAATCTGTTGACCCGAATTCTGTTTATGTAAATTATTATCAAAACGAAACTCCAATTAGATTCCGTTTTGGAATAGAGTTTATCGTAAAAGCGTTCAGGCTCTTCCGTGCTTTTAAACTCTTCACAATCGACCCTCACGCAAAAAAGATCCTCGACATCGGCAGTGGCCGCGGTTACACCCTACTCTTTTTACGAAAATATTTCAATTATGACAAAACCGTCGGAACACAAATCGAAAAACATGCTTACAACTTCTCAAAAAATGTCCTCAAATTGGAAATTTATGACAAAGATCTACTAGATCTGAACCTTCCAAAAAACAGTTTTGACTTTGTAACAATTCTGCACGTTCTCGAACATGTCAAATACCCGGAAGAATATATTGTAAAAATAAAAAGCTTATTAAAAAAAGATGGACACGTCGTGATTGAGGTGCCAAATTTCGACTCGTGGACAAGAAGATTTTGTCAAGAGTACTGGTTAGGTTTGGATTTAAAATACCACTTGTACTTTTTTAATAAAATGTCTTTATGCGGTTTATTACAAAGCCACGGTTTTAAAATTCAAAAAGTTCACACTTTTTCGTTGGAATATTCAACCTTTACCTCTGTCCAAAGCATTGTTAGCTGGATAACAAAAACCGACAGTGTCTTTTTCAATCTTATTCAAGGAAACACATCTCGAAAGAACACATTGCCTCACATTTTACTCTTTGCACTTCTTACACTTCCCGTGTTTTTAATTAACTTGTTGCTATATTTTTCGGATTCTGGCGAGGACCTGCTTGTTGTTGCCACAAATGACAAGTAAAATCCTGGTATGAAAATCATAACAGAGATTTCTAAAAAAGTTGACCGTTTTGTACCATTAAAGATACTTGGTTTTATATTGATTCTTTTTTTTATCACCAGAATTACTCTCGTCTTCTCAGGGTTAGTCTCAAGAAACGTTTTTACCAGTGTATATGAAAACTGGTATGAGTGGAAAATCGCCAAAACACAATGGTTGGACCTTTGGAGCGTTTGGGATTCGGCGTGGTATCTGGACGTTGCACAAAATGGGTATTCGACTGAACCTTCGCAACTTCCCAAGGCTTGTTGCAATCAAACGAATACCGCTTTCTTCCCTTTATACCCCGTTTCTGTCGGTCTGCTTGGAAGAGTGATTAACAATTACTATCTTGCCGGACTTTTACTGTCAAATATCAGTTTAATCTTTTCTGCCATCTATCTTTATAAACTTGCACTTTTGACTTTTAATGAAAAGGTTGCAAAACAAAGTCTTCTTTTTCTCTTTCTCTTCCCCACTGCTTTCGTACTGTCAGGCATTTTTTCGGAGTCGCTTTTTTTACTTTTGACCATTTTATGTTTTTATTTCGCGAGAAAAAACAACTGGGCACTCTGTGGCTTTTCGGGGTTTTTACTTTCACTAACCCGTCCTACCGGTGTTTTTTGTCTGTTGCCGATTGCCTATCTTTATATTAAACAAAACGGGTTTAAGATCCATAAAAATTCAATTTATTTATTTCTCTACGCAGCCGGTTTAATTCTATTTTCCACATATCTGTATTTTTTGACTGGGAACCCTTTAGCTTTTTCGCACGCGCCATGGGGTGCGGTTTTTTCAAACCCACTTATAGTCTTGTATGAACTTTTATCTACAACCGAAGCCACAATGGTTATCGGAATATTTACAATCTTGGAGATAATTTTACTCCTGCACGCCTATCTTAAAAGCAATGTCTTGGAATATTTGATGCTTTCTCTGATTGTAGTTGGGATACCTTTAGTCAACGGTGTTGAAATCGCAATCGGAATTCCGAGGATGTCGGCGGCAGTCTTTCCACTTTTTTTAGCACTGGCACTTGTTGCCGAAAACAGCATCTCTAAAAAGCTACTCACAATATTTTTAATTCCCATACAAGTCGTTTTTATGATGGCTTGGAGTATAGGGATTTTAATCATATAAGACTAAAAATCTTACACCTAACAAACCCTCAAATGGTCAAACATTTTCTGAAAAAATCAGATAAAACGATACGCGACAAGAAGTTTATCAATAAATTCCAATCTCAACTTTTAGAAGTACTTAGGAAAACAAAAAACTGAAAACTTTCCCTTGCGGAATATCGACTTCGCCAAAATCAAGACACTAAGAATAACCATTAAAACAACCGAGGCCGTTGCGTTATCCAATAAAGAAAAAACACCGGATACGACAAAAATACATCCAGCTATCAAACCACTTCCTTTTTTTTCAGAAGCAAGATATAAAAATAGCGGAATTAACAAAACAAGTAGATCGTGTGCCAACGCATGAACCGAAAATAAAACCGTAAGCACAATACCCACAGAAAATATCGCCTCCAAGTCTTTCGTCGCCCTCATTTTAAACAAAAAGAGAACGCTTAAGGTATACAAAAACAGATTAATTGCGATTGCGACGAGACTCGAGATTTTGGGAAAAAATTGTTTAATCACTCCGGTCAATGTAAACATCTGATACGGCCTACTGCCGTACGCAGAGCTCTCGGTTTCGAGTATGAATTTTGGATAGTCAAGAATCGGGTTTATTCCTCTAGCTGCAACAATATTTAAAAGCAAAAACAGTGTTAGACCGACAAACGCACCCAAAAAATATCTTCTTTTGTCCTTGGTTAAAATGAGGGAAAAAGGGAGAAAAAGTAGATACTGCGATTTAATAGCAAGAATTGACGTCGCAAAACCCGTCAAAAAGGCTTTTTCACTTTTGATCGACAGGTAAACACAAAGGAGTGTTAATAAAATCAACGGAGTATACTGCCCGACAATCAGGTTAGATGCAGAAGGGTAAAAAAGAAGTGTTAAAAAAAATAAATATTTGTACCTTTTTAACTCCGGATAGAAATGGATGAAAACCAGATAAAACACCAGAAGTAACAATGTGTTTAGGAAAAATACTAAAAGAAAAGAGTCTCTTAAGTTTAAGGAAAGAAGCGGCTGATACAAACTCGCCATCATCGGTAAATTTCTAAATGGCAAGAGAAGCTTTTTGCCATACTCTGAAACGAGACTGTTTTGGTACGTAAGCTGTGTACTGGTGTTATATAAAAGATCGCTTTTACCATCACTTACTATTTTTGCGCCGGTCAAAAAACTGACTAGATCCGTCTGGATTAGAAAATATGGGCGCGTAAAGTAATAACAATAAATAAAAACAATCAACACTGCATAGATGAAAAGAGAGGTTGCTAAGAGATATCTTTTAACCGACATTAACCAATAATACTATCAAATTCTTATTCCAGGTAATCCTGAAGTTTTCCCGCACCCTAAAAGTGCGGGGCTGCGACGGATAAACCCGTCTTGTTTTCTTCATTCCAGATAGTCTTGTAATTTCTTTCTGCGACTGGGATGCTTGAGTTTCCTTAAAGCTTTAGCTTCAATTTGCCGGATTCTCTCGCGGGTTACTCCAAAAACTTTTCCTACTTCTTCCAAAGTCATTGATTTTGTCCCTTCAAGTCCGAATCGCAGCTTCAACACCTTTGCCTCCCGTTCTGAAAGTGTCTTTAAAACTTCTTCCAGGTGGTCTTTTAAAAGTTGTTTTGATGCGGCGTCAACCGGAGAAAGCTGTGATTCATCCGGAATGAAGTCACCCAAAAAGCTTTCTTTATCCTCGCCGACCGGCGCCTCCAAAGAAGTCACTTCTTGTGCAATTTTGAAAATTTCTCTGACGCGATCTGACTCAATACCCACCTCGTCACCAATTTCTTCAGACGTTGGTTCACGACCAAGTGTTTGCATCAACCTCCGTGATGTACGGTAAAGCTTGTTAATTGTCTCGACCATGTGGACGGGGATTCTGATCGTCCTTGCCTGATCGGCAATCGCTCGAGTGATTGCCTGTCTGATCCACCATGTCGCATACGTTGAAAATTTAAAGCCTTTGCGCCAATTGTATTTTTCCACAGCGCGGATCAAGCCCTGGTTGCCTTCTTGAATAAGATCCAGTAGTGAAAGTCCTCTTCCTATATATTTTTTAGCAATGGAAACAACCAAACGCAGGTTTGATTCTGTCAACTTGTCTTTGGAGTATTTCTCGCCTTTCTCGTAGCGCTTCGCCAACTCAACCTCATCTTCAGCCGTCAAAAGCGACACCTTTCCGATCTCCCTCAAATATTGCCTAACGGGGTCGGTTGACTCAGCTCCGGTTAGTTTTGTTAAAATCTCAATTTCCCGCTCGAGTTTTTCTTTTGCTTTCTCTTCGCTTTCTGTTTCCTCTGCCTCGACCGACTCAAAAACGTCGATCCCTTCAGACAGAAGGCTGTCGTAAAGATTATCCAGCTCTTCTAACCTATCTTCTGCGTCAAAAAAAACCTCAAGAATTTCGTCTTGAGTCAGAAACCCCTGCTCTCGTGCGTGTTTAATAAGCTCTCCGACTTCTTGTCTGATCATAAATGAAATATTTCTGAAGAAAACAAAACCTTACTTTAACACTACCGTCTTTATGTAAAAACGCAACCACCTTGCCAATGCCAGAGAGGGGCGCGCTAAAGCCGATTTTATGACGTCCCCCACCAGTGTCATTAGGAAAACCTCACTTTACTGATACTCTCCTACCCGACTTCGTCGGGACGACCCCAAAGGAGGAATATCTACGTTCAATCCACCCAGGGACATTACCACGGTGCTTCTGAATGTCGCTATAGTATTATACTCAAAATACTCTATTATTCAATTAATAATAATTTCTAGCTTGCCTTACCTTCAAGTCTCAGTTTCGTTTTCACTAAATCGTTTAACTGTTTCTGATATTTTTTAACGTCGTCTTTGTCTTTATTTTTCTCACTTTTTTTGATTCGTTCTATAATCTCATTCTGCTTTTCCGAAATAGTAATTAGCTCAAGCGTCTTTCTCAACAACTCAATTTCCTTTTTCACCTCCAACGAAGTAAGATTATCAAATTCGGAACTGTTGATTAGGTAAATATCATTAAACTTATCTTTAAGCTCATCCGGCAGATTCTGGACAAAACCTCGGATATCAAAGACTTTTTTCTTCAGAAAAACTCCAAGCGTGTCAACAACCTTAGAAATGAAGGTCGACTTGAAATAGAGCGCATACTCTTTTACTTTTTCTGGCTGCTCAAGCAAAAGTAAAACCAAAAACATCTCTTCCACTCTATCTCTTCTTTTTCTAGCAACGGGATCGTCGATACGCTTCTCGTCCTGTTTTCCAATTTTTGAAATTCTGTTTTTTTCCACCTCCGAATACACGGATTCGTATGGAACTCCAAGTTTCTTCGACAAACTCTCAATATAGTACGCTTTAACAATTTCATCCTCAATCTTCGCCAGAAACGGAATTGCCTCCCTTGCAATATCCATCTTTCCCTCAATCGTCTGCCTGTCATACTTTTCCATTGCGGAACCGATAATAAAGTCGTATACCGAAACTGCTTTCTTGACGCAGTCAGAAAACTTCTCGATCCCAACAAGCGCCATTTCGTCCGGATCTTTGTAACCCTTAAGCACTGCTACTTTTACTTTTAAACCCAGGCGTTGGGCAATTTCTATTCCCCTTTTCGCGGCGGCATTTCCGGCAAAATCAGCATCGAGTGCCAATGTAATATTTTTTGTAAAGCGCGAGAGAAGATGCGCATGCGCTTCGGTCAAGGCCGAACCCTTAATTGCAACGATGTTTTTTACCCCCCTTTGCCAGGGTGAAATTGCATCGAGCTCGCCTTCTGTAATTATCGCAAAAGCACTCTTTTTGATTTCCTCTTTAGTAAAATTCAACCCAAACAAGACCTCGGATTTATGGTACGCAGGCGTTTCGGGGGTGTTGATATATTTGGCAAGTTCTTGGCTGGAGCCCGGCATCACCCTTCCAGAAAAACCTACAACATTGTTACGATGGTCAAAAAGCGGAAAAATAACTCTTCCTGAAAACCTATCAATTGCTTTACCATACTTCTCGTAACAAATACCCGCCATGGCCAAATCGCGAACTCGGATGCCTTTTTTTTTGATAAAGAAGGATTCGAAAATTTCTTGATTGCCCGGCGAATATCCAATTCTGAATTTTTGAATTGTCGCAATCGTCAATTTACGTTTTTCTAACAAATACGCTAGGGCCTCCTTACCAAGCTTGTGTTTAAGGAGAAGATATTGGTAGTACTTCGAAGCGAGCTCGTTTATTTCAACAATCTTTTCCCTGTCTTTTTTAGGTTGAAAAAAACTCGATTCAAGCTTGATTCCCGTTCTTTCTGAAAGGTACTCCACTGCCTCGTTAAAATCCATTCCTTCATACCTTTCCAAAAAGTCGATCACATCACCACCCAAACTACAGCCAAAGCATTTATAAATCTGCAACTCCGGTGAAATCATAAAAGAAGGTGTTTTTTCTCCGTGGAACGGACAAAGTGCCTTAAAATGTTTTCCAGCTTTTTTTACGTTAATTCTTTCCGATATGATTTGAACAATATCAGCTTTTGCTTTTATTTCCTCAACAGTTCCCGCCATTGCCTTCAATTATACCCCATAAGTTACCACGTCGACTTATCAATCCTTTTGTAAACAACGGAGGTTTCGTCCGAGTAGATTATTTTCCAACCGTTCTCTAACAGATATTTTGTAAAAGAAAAATCTGCTTTTTCACTCGTGGTAAATAGCTTTCTCGCCTTCTTTCCAAGACTTCCGAAAAAACTGGGTTTTTCCACAGGCCATAAGACATGGCCAATGGAGTATTTGTTTGCCTGTGAGTTGAAGTCCAACTCGCCATTTTCGATATTTAGGTAGTCACTGTACGCGGATGTTGTTTCGCGACTTGAGTCGGCCGGGTTAAATTTCCAACTCGGCATTCTCCCGTCGACAAAAATTCTCTTACCGGGCAGTTTCCAAATAAGATAACCACCCCACCCATAACTGGAAAAGGTTTCGTCGGAAAGATTTTCCGATTTTAAGAAGGAAACAGCGCTCTCGGGGTAAAAACCTCCCCCCCGGGATGGAACACCCCTCTGCGTATATGCCCTCCAGTAACTAAAATATAGCTGGCCAAAAAGGAGGATAACAGCAAAGATTCTTAAAAAATTAAAAGCGATCGAAAAGCGCTCTCTCCCAACACTTTTATCTTTAACCTCCTGATACAGCTTTTCGACCGCAACAACCGTCAATGGAAGTGAATACAACATAAAATATGGCATGTTGCGTCGACTACTCAAGGCAAAAATAAACAGCGCCCAAAAAAGATAAAATTGGATTTTTGGAATTTCACGCCTTTTGTAAAAAACCATAAAGGTCGACATCGAAATGTAAAAAATCATCGACAAGTCAAAAAACGTCACCGACGGCATCCACTCCGCAATTGTGTAACGCAGCCTTGAGTCCAAAACCGAAGAAGCCACTTCCCTCCAGCCGGCAAGTCCATAAGGTGTAACCAAAGTAGCGGCAATGCACAAAAACAAAACCAACACATCCTTCCAAGAACCTTTTTTATTAATTAAATATCTAAACGCAAGAAAATACCCCAAAATAAAAAGCCCGATTGAATAGCCGCCGTGGAAATTTGCCCACACCAAAAAAACAACCGGCAAAAAATATTTAAAGCGAAAGTAATAATCCTTTGTAAATAGAATTAACATTAAAAATGAAAAGATCAGCCAAGAAACTATCTGCGCTCTCACAGCAAAAAACAACAAAAGAAATGTCAAAACCGCCAGGGTCATTGGGTGCACCCATCTTTCCCAACGGAAGTTGAGGTTGCAGTGGCCAAAGTCGCTCTCCTTTAATCTCTTGTTTGATAAAATAACGGCCGTAAAGATAGCAAAGGCTAACAAGAGAGAGAGCAGAATATTCGCGAAAACCGGATACGTCAAAGCCGCAAAAACACTAAACAGCCAGGAGTGATCTACAAAAGGAAACGAAGGCATAGTATATGAAAAAGGATCAGTTTTGGGAATTCCACTATCGATAACCATTTGTCCAAATTTCAAGCGCCAGCCAAAATCCGGATCGAGTGACGAAATCCCCCTCAAAAAATATGTTACGAAGGTGAAATACGTAAGGATAAAAAGAAGGAATAATTGGTTACGCGCGATAAAAGATTTGAACCTTCTGAACGCTTCAAACGTTATCATATTTAGTATTTTACATTATAATTTCCCTAGTATGAGATTTATTTCAAAAATTAACTTGTCAACAATTCTCGTGATACTGTTGATAGCCTTTTTATTTTTTCTCCCCGACACCATTGGCTATCTAAAATCCGACACGCAACACAAATACTCTGGCAATAGTTACACTTGGGATCCGTGGGATGTGAATGTTTACGTTTCTGTCATCAAATATTCACAGATAAACGGCTTCAAATACAAAAATCTTTTTACAACCCAAGCCGGTGATAACAAAACGATTGTCTATCCGATTTATACGCTTTTTGGAACGTTATTCAGAACGACAAACCCCTTCATCTTATACAATATCTCAACTTTATTATTTGTACCGTTTCTCCTTGTCTCAATTTACTATTTCACCAAAACGCTTTCTTCTTCACACAAAACAGCGTTACTCTCAACATTAACGGCGGCTTTTGCGGGCGGTTTTGGTTGGTTGGTTTATGGTTTCGGTATAAATTCTGCAGATTTAACCGTAACACCATTCATGCTTCTTAATGTCTTTCAAAGGCCTCACGCAACACTCTCCCTAAGTCTGTACATATTATCTCTGTCATTTTTTTACAAATTTACAAAATCCATGCGTTTTAAATATATTACCCTTTCAACCTTACTCTTTTTTTTTTCCGGTTATATCTACCCCTACCTGTATCTCAGTTACGCGATTGTTGTTTTATCTTTCGCAGTAGCCATCTATCTAAAAAATAAATATTTACCTTATTTGGTCAAAACAATTCTATCCCTTACCTTTCTTGGTCTTTGCGGTGGAACTTATGCTTTATACATCCTAAATGCAAAAGGTCTCGAAAGCGTTTTAAGCCCCTCTCTAAATACTCCCGTGTTTGTCTCATTTCTTCTCGGATGTGGAATATTTATCATCCCATTTGTGACCGAGATAAAGAAAATAAGATCCGATAATTCATTTCTTTTTATTTACTTTCTGATTTCCTCACAAATTATCTTGGCATATCTACCGTTTGGTTTCGCACGCTATTACCTACTCGGCATTTTTATTCCGTTATCTTTTTTAACCGCTTCCTTCCTTGAAAGCCTACCACACGGAATTAGAAAGGTTATTGCAATTTTATTTTTGACAGCATCTTTTTTTACATCGTTTTTCATCCAGTTAGATCGGGTTCTAAAAGTACAAAACATGTTGTCACCATACTACTGGAACTCAAATGATTTGGCGGCATTAGATTTTCTTCAAAAAAACTACCCCAAAAACATTGTTGCTACATATCCCTTTTCAAACTACATACCGGCCATAAGCGGAAATAGTGTTTATTTTGGTCATTATTTCCAAACCCCAAACTCCGTCGAAAAAATTGCAGAATTAACAAGTTTCTTCAACAATAAAATGAGCGAGAATGAAGCCAGATCGTTTTTAAACTCAAATAATATCGATTTTGTTGTCTGGAAAAACGAAAGCGAACTTTGGAGTCAGTTCCCCAGACTTGATAAGCCTAGTTACCGAAGTATTAAAGAAGTTTTCAAAAATCAGCAAGTGGTCATTTGGAAAGTCGAAAGAGAAGACTGACGATGGATTACACCAGTCAATGCACTTGGTTAGAATTTTCAGAGGACTACTTTACTACCGCCCACCAAGCTCGGGAAACGTTAAACAGCGATGATTTGGAAACCAAACGAAAAGCAGTTGTAAAAGTCAGTTGAAACTTGTTGTTACATCAAAAAAGCTCGTGTGGACGTACCAAAAGCCCTATGATTTACTCCTCAAACCGGCCCATCGACCTGCTGCAGTGCCTGGTTGACTATGTTGGAACCTATTTCAAAAAACAACTAGAAAATCTTAGATTCACTGGTAGCCAACAAGTTCAATATCGTTAATCGGCTCATCGGTGCTTTTATGGTCTAGGATTTTAACGGAAAAACTGTACTTTTTACCTAGTTCAAACTGCTTTGGGTTATTTGCAAATACTACTATTTCATTGTTGGTTAATATATACGTATCAAGAAGTTTATTATTTTCTGAAATTACAATGTTATCTCTCATGCAGGGTTTACATTGTGTTTCTTGTGGGCAAAAAGGACATTCGTATTGCTTGACCACATACCCTTCGGTGTTATAGGTCCCACTTGCTAAGCTTTTCTGTTTTATATCGTTTATAGAATAAAAATTGAAATTTTGTGTAGTAGGATAATCCTTGTTTGTAACTACGGTATTTCTACTAGTTCTTTGGTAAATAAAAATTCCACTTAGAACCAATACAATAACAACAATTATGATTAGAAAAGGCTTCTTTTTCATATGTTAATAATAGCAGGTCCTAACTTGGTGTATTTGGCGGTGTATTCTGAAGATAGCTCGAACGGAGTTTGCTCGCCACGCAGAGCGTGGCTCGCATAATGGGGGTGAATAAATTCGGAGCGGCTCCGCCGCACATTAACAATTTCAAGTTTTTCTTTGGCGCCAAATTTAAAAATTCATGAAGCAAACATAAAATCATTCGGTGAATTTGAAAGTAGAGAGTGATTGGTCAAAAATTTGATTACATTTGATTCTTCCTTCTTCTCCTGGCCAACTGCAAGCAAGATAGATATCGTAACGGTCATAACCATATGTTTCGGAACCTTCATCACACCATGCTTGATATTTGGATAGATTTTTATCGGTGCAGAATCTGCCATGTAATATCCAGCGCGTAAGCAAATTATCACACTCCCTTATGGTTTTAGTGGAATTTTCTTCAAGGCGAGAATTATCATATGCCCCCTCAATTGCCGGATAAAAATTTATAGATCCTAGGACACTGGACTCTTTTTCACTATTACCACAGGAAACACCGCCAAATAAAAATTCTCGACGACCGTCACGTTGGGCAATCAAAAGGACACCGTTCTCATCGGGATATTCCATTTCGAAACCAGAACCCTTATATGTTTTCCAATTTTCAAATTTTTCTGCTTCAGCTGGCGGAAGCCGTTGGGAACCAAGGCTCCTATCGCCGTACTGAAACGCCACAGCCACAAATATCCAGAAAAGGACTAACCCAGCGATTATTGAAAGCAATAATTTAGGCCATAGCGGTAGTCTAATTAAATTGAGAACGCCGAAAATTATGCTGGCAATACTCAAAATCCATAGCGCCATAAAGACGAAACCAGAGCCCTGTGGCGGTTGATTAGATAATAGGGTAACCAACGCGATTATAAAAATACCTGCGACGATCGGAACAATTGAAGTTAATAATTTTTTACTCATAAAAATTAGGAGTTAATTATTCGACCTAAAATTGATAAAAAATTTCTTTTGCCCTTCATTAATAAATCCTTTTCTTTTTCACTTGCGAAATCCTGAATTGCGGAAGAGGTGGGATTCGAACCCACGTAGCCCTTTCGGACTCAGGTTCTCCAAACCTGTGCAATTGGCCACTATGCGACTCTTCCTAAATTCTTCAAAAGTGTTGCACAAAGTTCTTACTGTTTCCCTTTGTTACAAACAGCAAGGTAGCCTAAATTGACAACGTAACTGCAACGGTTACGATTCGTCAGCAACTTTTTCACGCCTTTTCCTTCTCTTCTTCCACCACTCTTTGAGGATTTTGTTAGCACTTGAAAGCGATGATTTCTCTCTTTTCAGTTTCAATTTTTTATAGGCTTTTGCATAGTCGTACCATTCACTTTGGAAAAAACCGACGCTTTCTCCCGAATCTGCTCTATGAATAAGGGCGTAATAAAAAATCTTTTGCGTTACCGACTTTCCATTTACAACCTGGTTTGTAGAATATCTCGAAGCCTCATTAATTATTCTCGCGCGCATTCCACCTTGTTCGCCAATCATCCGCAAAACCGCGCGGACCGAACTTTCCGTTTTTCTAACTGTCAACTTCGGAATTTCCCAATCAACCCCGTCCGAGCTTTTCACCAAAAAAAATTTCAACTTTCCCCTTACCAATTTAGAAACTACAGCGCCACCGATGAGAATCATGTTTTTGAACATAACAAGCTATTATACCAGGTTTTTACTTTTTAGTCGGTAATTAATCCGAATGTTATTAACAGCCACTGAAGTTGTCTATAACCTAAACGGGGGAGGCGGTGTGCATTCGAAAATATTCGAACAGATTTTCAGAATTTATAATGACGGGCGAGGTCGCCCCCACCCGACCTACCCGCCGTGGTGGGACTGCCCGCAAAGAACGGAGGATTTCAATACGATTTCAATTTTGCGGCAAACCTTTTAGAAGTTAACATTAACAGTATCATTTACAGTAATGTTTTTGAGTCTGAAATAAGTTATATTAAAATTGCTTCATATATGACAAACTATACTAAAATGTTTAACCATAAAATCGGAATTTTTAGTCCTTATCTTAATACTCTGAGCGGTGGAGAAAGATATGTGGCTAGTATAGCTGAATGTTTTTCAAAAAAACCAAACCAGGTAGATTTACTGTGGCAGGATAAAGAGATTAAAAATAAGTTAAGCACAAAACTCAATATTGATTTAAGTAGTGTGGATATAGATACAAAAGGAACTGATACGTTACGGTCTAAACACAAATTAATCCAAAAATGGGCTCTTATGAGAAAGTACAATGCATTCTTTGTTCTTAGCGATGGAAGTGTTCCCTTTCTGTTTTCCAAAAACAATTTTCTTTTATTTCAAAACCCATTTCCAACAATTAGGCCAAACATTACAAACAAAATTAAATTGAGTTTAATCAGAAAAGTAATCTGCAACTCGAACTTCACAAAAAGTTATATTGATCAAGAATTTGGAGTTGATAGTATTGTCATTTATCCTCCGGTTGACACGAAAAAATTTAAAGTAGGTCACAAAGAAAACATTATTCTTTCTGTTGGACGTTTCGTCTGGAATAAAAAGCAAGATGTATTAATTACTGCTTTTAAACAATTGTGTGATGATGGATTGAAAAATTGGGAATTGCTATTGGCAGGAAATACATTTGACGACGATAGTGAATACATTCAAAATTTAAAAAAACAATCTCTCGGTTATCAAATAAGAATAGTTCCTAATCCTAATTTTGTTTCCTTAAGATCGCTTTATGGAAAATCAAAAATATATTGGCACGCAACGGGGTTTGGGGAAGATGTTGAAAGTCATCCTGAATACACAGAGCATTTTGGTATTACCACCGTAGAGGCAATGGCTTCAGGAAATGTTCCAGTAGTAGTCAACTTGGGAGGACAACCAGAAATAGTAAAAGATAATATCAGTGGTTTTTTGTGGGATAATATCAACGACTTAAAACAAAAAAGTCTTCTCTTAATCAATAACCCAAATTTATTGAGAACTATGTCTACAAAAGCGACCAAAGAATGTCTTTTCTTCAGTAAACAAGTGTTCGTTCAGTCTGTGTTGAAATTATTTTAAACCCACACAACCAACTAACCATTGAAATTTCGTAATTTTTGTTTGTTTTAATTTTCCTTTATTTTTTGTAAAAAGATATTTACACACAGTATCTACTTCTTTGATTATTTGATATGTTGCAAGGCCATTACTTTCTCCGCCATCTTTTTGTCTAGCAATATACTCCACTTCAATTTGAGACATTTTCTTCCCATTTTCCGAAACACAAATACCAGCGGAAACAGAATATTGTCTTTTTGTTTTATTGTTAATAATTGACAACAACATCTTTTTTTTATCAAATTCCCCAACCTTTTTAATTTTTCTACCAAGCAAAATTTCAATATCTTTAAGAATAGCAACTTTTTCTGTTTCATTTTTTATACCAACATGTCTTCTTTTTTCCTCCCTAATTAGCGGGTTATTGTTATTTATATCAGTAGGTAAGCTTTTTATTTGTAAATGCCAGCCATTATCATCTTCAACTATTGTCAAGGCTTCATATATTTTACCGTTATCATCATATCCATAACAAAGATGGTGTCCCTCGTAAATTAAAAGTTCTTTCAACTCCGGTAAAACCGAGTAATCTTTAACTTTATTATCAAACATGTCTTTCATTAGTTGTTTTAAAATGCTTTCAGCATTACCTTGGATCACCTGCAATTTCGACTCTAGCTCTTTCCCTGGAATTTCATTAATTAAAAAACCATGTTTTAAAAGAAACTCTTTTTTATGCTTCTTGTATAATTTACGTCCATTTTCATGAGTAGGTGTGGGTTCTCCAACGCCTACTTTTTTCAAATTCCTTAACAAAGAATGAAAAACTTTATTTTTGTTTGTGTTTTCGAATTTTATATCGATGCGTGTCCCACTTTCATCAGCAACATAAAAGGCTCGGTTTCTGATCTGTCCAGATAAACCAGGAAATATAAAATATTTTTTGTCAAGATCGATACTCACTCTCATTTCAGTGTCTTTTGGGTTAACACCGTCTGGCGTAAAGTATATCCTTCTGGATTGGGTAGCAAATATTGGCACCACCTCCTCATTATCTAACTCATCAAACAGTGCCTGTATTAAAGATAAGTCTATTTTAGTGGAAGGATATAGAACAGGAATAGATATCTCTCTTCTCATCCTTTCAAAAATGTTGAACAACTGTTCGGGTTTATTAAATCCTTCCATAACATCCTTAATAATTACCGTCTCTTTTTGTTTTTTTGTACTTGTAGCAAATTTTCTACCAACTTTAAGTTCAAGTACTGCCACACTTTGTGTAGAAAGATCTATTGTTTCAGCGGACTCACACTGGTTAAACAGGCGAATTCTCGGAATCATTGCTGTAGAATTACCGCTAATGGGACCAAAATATATAGTGACAAAGAATGACTTATCACGGTTTAACTTTGTACCATAGTCATATTGCATAAACCCCAAGTCATTCAAGATAGAAAATAATTTTTCAGAATTTTCCTTTGGTGTAATTAACCTTATCTCTTTTCTTTCAGAAAATAGAGAGTCGTTCTTATCTAAAATATTCCAAAAAATTTTACTTAATCCGCGTGATTTATTCATTCTTGAGCCAGTCTTTCATATAATGTCTGTTTGATTATTTCCTTAAAGTTTTTATTATCATGCAGTATTGTTATTCGGCTTTTTATCCCAGGTTTTTTCCAAAGTTGATACAAACTAATGTGCTCATTTAATCTGTTACCAACTTCTCCCATTGCTATTAACTTTCTTTCTTCTAAAAATGGAATTACTTCACCTTTTTTCTCACGAAAAGTTAGGGTTCTTAAGGCATAAAATGCTGCTAGTGTTTCAAATTCGGTACCACCTCCTCCTTCGGGAAGTGAAATCACTAACCAACTTGGTAATACCATCCGACTTACTCTCTCAAAAATATTGTCAGCTAAATAGAATTCCTCACCTGTTTTTGGTATATCAGAAAAATTTCCGTGATACTCCTTTGTCCCAACACCTACAGATTTTACCTGAAACTGCTTTGCGACGATTGCCAGTTCCTTCATCATTCCATCACCGCCACCGTGTAACAAAACAAATCTACTTTTATCTACTTCGACAACAGCTTCGACCAACTCTCTTATCAAGACCTTAACTTCATCACCTGGTGGATGATGAGAACCAAAAACTGATATGCTAAAAATTAGTTTTTTCATATAGTTTTTATAAATTTGTCATTTCTAAACAAGAGTACCACAAGACACGGAAAATACAATAATTCGTCTTTCGATAAGAGAAAATCTTAAAAACGTCCAAATGGCTAGTATCGAGGTGGAACTCTCGGGACTTGATTACATAAAATTATTCTAAGCAATGAGAAGTATCATTCCAACATTGAAGCCTCCATTTATTCTCTTTGTAGGTGCAAACGGAAACACCTGTGTTACTTAATCTTAAAAAGCCTTTAAGATGTAAAGAAATGTCTATAGTATAGTTTTTACTAAAAAGCATTAATCCAATCATTAAAACAATAAAATTCCCATGCGACACCACTAAAATATTTTCCTTATCTCTTGAAATTAGAAAATCCAGGGCTTTCATTCCTCTTTTTTTTAGGTCATCAAAATTCTCCTCATCTGAATAGTGCCAATTAGGATCGACTAAATACATTTCGCCGATCCTTGTTAAAATATTTTTGACCTCACTCTCCTCAATAGACCTGCCAATTATTTCTTTTGGTTCCCTCACTTCCTTAAACAGTTCATTTATCTTCACTTCATCTATAACAGTTTTTGCAGTCTCCAGGGCTCGGACGCAAGGACTGGAAACAACTAAGTCCAACTTAGTATCAGAAAATCGCTTGGCTAACTCCTTGGCTTGCGTTCTTCCTTTTTCGTTTAATGGTTCATTGTCAGACTGAATAATTCTTTTCTCAAGTGAATCAGTAAAACCATGGCGGATAAAGTAAATATTCATAGATATAGGCTAATTAATTGTATAGTTTAACATATGAAAAATCACCTAATAAACGTCAGATTAAGAGTGGTAGTCATTAAAACAACATTATTAGCCCAGTATCACTAAAGAACAATCATTGCCGATTATTTGTAGACATCTTGTTTTCATATTTCTATAAAGAGTTCCTTAATTTTTGTTTTTAATGCTCTGGAAATTTTTTCGATATTAACCAAGGTAATATTCTTCTCCGCACGTTCGATCATTCCAATATAAGTTCTGTGAACTTTGGCTTTGTTAGCCAACTCCTCTTGAGACAGTCTCTGTTTTTCCCTTTCTTTCCTTACTCTCTGTCCAAATTTTACTAATATTTGTTTTTTCATAAACCGTCCAATTATAACCACTTGCTAACTTTAGTGCTACATACTATAGTTAGCATTATGTCAGTATTATTTATCATTATTTCAAAAGCCCGCATTGGCCGGAAAAGAAGTTCAAGCCGATATTTTGGCAGTTTTATTGAAATCCTTTGTTCCGCCAACCAGAAAATGGAGGCGAATTCAGCAAAATTCGCCAGCCGATATTGCCCTGAAATCCGAAATTTTTATCTTTTAAAACAGGGCCAAATGCGGGCTAAATTATGAAATACTTTGTATATGCTAGAAAATCAACCGATAGTGAGGAAAGACAAATAAAAAGTATTGATGATCAGATTGCTGAGTTAAAAGAATTTGCCACAATTGCCAAAATTGAAATCGTTGCCTCGTTTACCGAGGCAAAAACTGCCAAGAAACCCGGAAGGATTGTTTTTAATCAAATGATTGAGAGAATGGAAAAAGGCGAAGCACAGGGTATTATTGCATGGCATCCGGACAGACTTGCTAGAAATTCAATTGATGGCGGGAAAATCATTTATTTATTGGACACGGGAAAAATTCTTGATTTAAAGTTTCCAACTTTTTGGTTTGACTCAACCCCACAAGGGAAATTTATGTTAAATATTGCCTTTGGTCAGAGTAAATATTATGTTGATAATTTAAGTGAAAATATCCGGCGAGGAATACGACAAAAATTAAAGAATGCTTTGTGGCCATCTTTTGCCCCAATCGGTTACACCAATAATCGGAAGACAAAGGGAATAGATGTAAACACCATCGAGGCTCCAATAATCAGAAAGGCTTTTGAAATGTATTCGACAGGCGAGTTTACTTTGAAAGGTATCGCCGGATTTTTCGCTAAGTCAAACCTCAAAAGTTATCAAGATAAAACTTTATCGGTTTCCCGTGTCCAATTTCTCTTACGCAATCCTATTTACTGTGGATTAATCCGATTTAATGGTGAGTTATACAAAGGAGTTCATGAGCCAATTATTTCTAAGAAACTTTTTGATTTGGTAGCCGAGGTCATGAGCAACCGAGGCAAAAAACAAAGACAACGAAAACACGAGTTTATTTTTTCGGGACTAATGAAATGTGGTGGTTGTGGTTGTTTGATAACTGCCGAAACCCAAAAAGGCCACAACTACTACCGCTGTACTAAAAAGAAAGGTAATTGTCCCGAAAAATATTTGCGAGAGGAAGAATTGATAAACCAAATCAAAACCAAGATTCAAAAAGTTTCTTTGCCTAAAGACTGGGTAAAAAAGATGTTAGTAGAGTTAAATAATGAAACCAATCAAGCAAATACTCAATCCCAACCATTGATTCAAAATCTTTTAACTCAAAAATCTGAAATCAATCGAAAACTTGACGACCTACTTAATTTCCGACTCGATAACTTAATTGATAATCAACAATATCTAACCAAAAAGAATTTGTTTATCAATCAACAAACTGGAATCGAGCAAGATTTAAAAGATTTTGAATCAAAAGGAAATAATTGGCTCGAACTCATGAAAGAAATGATTTTATCCGCCACTCAAGCCAAAATATTAATAAGGAAAAACAATCCTTATGAATTTAGAAGTTTCTTAAAAAATATCGGCTCGAACTTCGTTTTAAAAGATAATAATTT
>LBWP01000001.1 GCA_000993685.1 Candidatus Woesebacteria bacterium GW2011_GWA1_39_21 | reverse complement strand
GGAGGATCGATTGGATTCGTTCCGATCGTGGCCGAAAAACTCGAAGTGCCGGTTTTGATGGTTGGCTTCGGACTTCCGACAGAAAACCTGCACGCACCGAATGAAAATTTTGATCTGGATAATTTCGACAACGGAATAAAAACAATTTTATATTTTTTAAACAATCTTAAATAGCAATATAGGATAATTACAGCACTTGACAAGTCAAAAGCAATTCGTTTAAAATACACCAAATATGAAATCGTTTTCTCTCATTCTCTTTAGCATCCTCCTTATTGGAGGAGAGCCTAACGTGATGAGAGATATGATTTAAATCACTAAAAGTTAAATAAAAAGAAGAAGTAACCTCTCATCACGAGAGGTTTTTTTATTGCGAAGTGGAGAAAACATTAGCATGTCAAAAATATGCCATCACATGCACGAGGTGTCAAATATTTTTCACAAGTATCAGGGTTTTTAAAGTGCCCAAAGGATCACGATCAAATTGCAAGCAACGTTTATTCCGAAATCGTTAATTATTCAAACTACGGATACAGAAGCGTTGAATGTGTCGGTTGCGGGGCAATAATCGATGTCTCAGTAAGATACGGCGGAGAATGGGATACACAGATTTTTCCAGGAAGAAGAAAAGAAGGATAATTATGAAATCAGATACAAAAAATTGTTCAAATTTACTAAAAAGGCCAGAGCTAAAAAACCTGGGAACATTCACATCTGTTTATCGCAATGGAATTCACAAAAATCTCATCGATTTTTGTAATATCAATTATGCCGACCGTGAAAGATATCAAAAACTCACTGAAAGCGAAAATATTGTCAGTACATTTCTTTTTAATATTTTTGCGAATAGTAATGGTGGTTGCATTCTCACTTCAGGTTCAACTGAGGCTATATTTCTTGCATTATATCTGGCAAAAACAAAAGGAACCGCAAAGGGAATAATACATCCTAATATTGTATTAGGTAAAAATGCTCATATGAGTTGGACCAGAACCGCAGAAATACTTGATCTAAAGATAAAGATTGTTAATTCAACAAAAAAAGGGCTTGATTACGTCAAACTTGAAGAGTTGGTTGACAGGAACACTTGTCTGGTTGTAGGAACGATGATGACCACAGAATTAGGGAGTATTGACAATTTTCAATTTCTTAACAATATCTGTAAAAAGAAAGACGTTCAGCTTCATATCGACGCTGCAATCGGAGGATTTATTGTTCCTTTTCATAAATCCTCAATTAAATATACATTCAAAGAGTTATCAAACCTTCAGAGTCTTAATGTATCTGGTCATAAGTACGGATTGTCAACACCAGGAGCTGGAGCATTATTAATACGTAATCAGATTGACAAAGCAAAATTATCCAAAAGGATCAGTTATCTTAGTTCAGGAGAGCAACATCTAGACAGATTTCTTCTTACGATGAATAGTCTTGGAATTATTAGCTGGGCTGCCTATATTCAAAAATTCCAACGCGAAGGTTATGCAAATAATGTTAGTGACTACTTGAAGGTTAAAATGATTCTCTGTAAAAATCTAAAGCAGATGGGATTCGACATTTATTGTGGTTCTAAACTCTCACCATACATCTTTTTAAGCCATCGACATATAACAGATATTTCAAAAAACTTGCAAGACCGCGGATGGATTCAGAGTACTTATGAATCCAGTGAAATTAACAAGCAAGGTATTAGAATTGTTATTAAAAAAGGGCAAGAGGAAATACTCACAACTCAATTACTCAAAGACATTTCTGAGATAACAAACTCTTTACAAAATTAAAATATGGGACAAGAAAACGAACGACACATAATTTTACAGAACACACCTGATATTCTTTCAAACAGGGGTGTGTCAGGTCATGCCAAAGATTTAGTATTACACCTTTTATCGCGGTCACGCCATATGGCTGTAGCGGGAGATATTGTAATTACCGGAATTATGCCAAACGATTACGAGAATTATATCAACGCAGTGACATCCACCAAGCATGTCGAAATAGTCCAAATCGAAACTCCTCCGGGCAGGTTAACTACTGAAAAAATCCTAGATCCATTAACAAAACTTGATAACGGCTTACAAAATCATAGACTTGCACCTTACATACAATCACCAACAGTTGCAAGTTGGGCAGACCGAAACGGAATTGAGATGGCTTATATGTCCGCCAGACAAATCATTGAAACAAATGTAACAACATTTGCAAACAATAAAGCTAGCTTGCAACGTTTTTGTGTGGACAATAGTATAAACACAATACCGAATCAAATTATTTCAGCAGATGCTGAAAATATAGCTGAACACACCAAAAAACTACTCAATGACAAAAGTGAAAAAGGAGCCTTTTTGCAAGCAAATTTTTCAGGCGGTGGTGTTGGAAATTTAGCTATAACTAAAGATAATTCAGGCAAAATCGGAATTCCGAAATACAATGCAAACGGAGTAACAGGAGAAAATGTGGAAAAGATCGTCAAAAAATGGATTAAAGAGATGAAAAATGAGGGTTCCACAGAATTTATAGCATCACCTCTAGTTGAAATTAAAGAAAGCGATACAGTTTCAGGTTTCGTTCCACCAGCTGGAAAAGAACCTATTATTTTTGGGTTGTTTGAACAAACTCTTGACCAAGGAACAAATGACTATGTCGGTTACAAATGGCCTGCAAAAAGTCCGATTGCAAGGAAATACGAAAGCCAGATGGTAAATGCAACTTTAAAATGGTTCGAGTTTTTGCAAAAGAAAGGATATCATGGTCATTCAGATATAGACTGGGTGATTGGAACTCATCAAGAACAAGAAATACTTTTTCCAAGTGAAAGTAATACTAGAGTAGATGCCTATGGGTTTGGTCTTAGCCATGCAGCCAGACTTAATTCATGGAATCCACGAAACTTTCAAGGGGCAAATAGTGGTGAGATTGCAATTGCAGCATTCGACCATGTTCAAACATCAATTGATTCCACTGCTAGAATGGTTGAAAAAATTAGAAAACATGATATTCCACTTTTTGGATTAGATTCACAACGCGAAGGTGCCGTAATTATGTTGCCTCCACGCAATGGTCAAACTGCACTTGCTTGTTTCGGCAACAACCCGCAAAGTGCTTCAACAATTTTGAAAAATGTTACAAAAGCCATCGGTTAACTTTACAAATAGTTTTAAAGTCATGGCAAATTGTATATAATTACCCTATTGGACGCATAGCTCAGTTGGCTAGAGCGCTTTCTTGACGTGAAAGAGGTCAGGGGTTCGAGTCCCTTTGCGTCCACCAATAATTCTTCCAATCTCGTTTCAACAAGATGCCAGGCGTACGTAACCAATTTAAAAAATTGTCGAGTCCCTTTGCGTCCACATTTTTTCTTCCAAGATTACCCGCACAATCTGTCAGAGGTAAGTAACCAATTTACAAATTGCCAAGTCCCTTAGCTTCCACTTTGCTTTTACTCACCCTCTTTAAAAAAAGATCTTACCCAAAAATAATCAATTCGTCAAAAAGAGCAAACTATCTTATCCCGAAAAGTCAGCACCGACGTTAATCGCGAAAATTTGCTACATCCACAACATAAATGCCGTGGTCTTAAGCAAAGTGGCAATAATACTTTAATAGAGAAATGGGGGTTTCATTTCCGATTATTCTGCTCTTCATCAGCTTTCCAATGATTTTGAATATATTTAATCGCTTCGCTAATTGTCAAAGACGCAGTTGAATTCCCCACACGAACAAAAAATTCTTCACTTCCGTTAACTTTTACATAAACTGGATTTTCGGAAGGTTTTACTCTTACCAAACAAACATCTTTACCGTCTTTCTGGTTAAAGTTAAAACTAATAAGACGCAAGCTATCTGAACCTATGTTTGACCGAATAATTTGTGTGATGTAGTTTTCAAAACCGTCTCGGCTTTTCTTGGGAAGCGTTTGATAATCCTTCTCCAAACCCTGAACGTGTTTCTCATCAGTAACACCAATAAGAAGATCGCCGCCTGTGGCATTTAAAAAACCGGCGATCGTTTTTATTACCGGTTTTTCTAATTCTTTGTTAATTTCGTTTTTTTCAAAATCCCAACGAAGGCTGCTTTTAAATTCGATCTTTCTATTTTCACCGCGGTTTAGTAGTTTCTTCAAATACTCTTTCGGCGATAATTTAACAATTCCGTATTTTTTATACCACGACAAATATATTTGTGTTAAACCCAGTATCTCGACAATAATTAGTATAAAAAGTGAAAAAACCTCATAAGAAATAAAGCTCGTTACATTTACCGTTTTGTAGAAATCTTCAAAATCAAAAAAAATGTTAAGAAGCGTGATAATCAAAGCCAAGACGACTTCGAACAGCAGAATCCACTTAAGAAGGGACCAAATTTCTTGTAAGTTAAATCGTTTCATTAGGCAAGCAACATCTAATTTTACCAGTTATTGCAAAAATTGTTACTTTTATGCTTTCTACTGTAACATTTTCGGTCGGTAGATCTGGTGGCTTTTTGGCTAACTCTTAAAGAAAAAATGTTGGCTCTGGGTTCAATTTATCCTCAAGCAAAACTTGAGGCTTTCTTGAAACCATAGTAAAATTATCATCTGAGTATCAGCTTAGGAGCCGGTAGTTCAATTATCTAAAACGTCTTATTGGGCCTGTCGTTCAATGGTAGGACATGTGGCTGGCAGTCACAGGATGGGAGTTCGATTCTCCCTAGGTCCACATATCAGAGTAAAAGAGCGAGAGAGTGAAAGAGTAAAAGTAATAATTCAAAAACTACAAAGGTGCATTATCTAGATATTAAGTAAATTTATTGAGAATAAACTGAATTAAGAGTAAAATATAATCAGTTTCGAATATTTATAGCCGAGATGAACTCGGCTTTTTATTTGGAAAATATGAATATAAAAAACGTCGCAATCATTGCTCACGTAGATCATGGAAAAACCACTTTGGTGGATGCGCTTTTGCGCCAGTCTAATACCCACTTAGGAAAAGATCTTGTAAACACAAACCAGATAATGGATTCCAACGATCTAGAAAGGGAAAGAGGCATCACGATCTTTTCGAAAAATGCTTCAGTAATTTATAAAGACACAAAAATTAATATTATTGATACACCCGGCCATGCTGATTTTGGTGGCGAGGTTGAACGTGTCCTTTCGATGGCTGACGGAGCACTACTCTTAGTTGACGCTAAAGAGGGTCCCATGCCGCAAACAAGATTTGTTTTGAAACAAGCGCTCAAGATGGGATTAAAAATTATTGTTATCGTAAATAAGATCGATAAAAAAGATGCGAGACCTTCATATGTTGTAAATAAAACATTTGACCTTTTTATAGAAATGGGCGCCGATGTTGAAACAGCATATTTTCCAGTGATCTATGCATCGGGAAGAGACGGTAAGGCAGGACTTACTCCCGATTTATCCGAAATGAAAGATATTACTCCAGTATTTGAAGAAATATTGAAAAATATACCCGACCCAAAAGCGGATCCTGAAAAACCGCTGCAAATGAGAGTGTCAACGCTTGGGCGCGATGATTATAAAGGCAGAATCGCAATTGGCGTAATATGTAATGGAAAAATCACTGACGGACAAAACATTGCTCATGTTAATAGAAACGGGGAGGTAAAATCATGCCGGATTACTTCAATTGCAACTTTTACTGGACTTGAAAAGGAATTCGTTTCTTCTGCCAAAGCCGGTGATATTGTCGCCGTTTCAGGAATTCCCGATGTTACTATCGGAGAAACAATTGCTGACATCGAGAACCCAGTTGCGCTCCCGCTACTTGATATCGAAGAACCAACTGTAAAAATGGTTTTTATGATTAACAATTCTCCTTTTGGTGGTAGCGAAGGGGAATTTAAAACTTCAAGCCAGATCAAAGAAAGATTGTATAAAGAAACAGAAACCGATGTCGCACTTAGCGTCATAGATAACCCCAATGGCTCGTGGACAGTCTCTGGTCGGGGAGAGCTACATCTTGCAATTCTAATTGAAAGAATGAGAAGAGAAGGGTTTGAATTTCAAGTCTCCCGCCCCCATGTTATTAACAAAGTCTTAAATGGAATTAAGTTAACTCCGTTCGAATTGATTGAAATCGAAGTACCCGATATATTTAGCGGTACCGTAATCGAAAAAATGGGGGAGAGACATGCAAAAATGATTAATATGAATTCAAACGAAGGTATTACCCATTTGGAATTTACAATCGCCACAAAAGAATTTATTGGGTATAGGTTGGAATTCGTTACAGACACAAAAGGATTGGGGATTATTAATTCAACATTTTTCGATTTCCTTCCGGACGACGGGTTTCAAAAAGCCAGAGAAAGAGGTTCGCTTGTTGCGCATGAAACTGGAGAAACAAAATTGTATGGACTTGTTAATGTCCAAGATCGGGGTGAACTTTTTTATGGTCCTGCAGAAAAAGTGTATAAAGGACAGGTCGTCGGAAAAAATTCAAGGGAAGGAGATATCAGGGTTAACGTTTGTAAAGAAAAACAACTCTCAAACATGAGATCAAAAGGTGAGGGGACATCTGAGCATTTTAATACTCCAAAAACAATGAGCCTCGATGAAAGCCTGGAATACATTGATGACAACGAACTGGTAGAGGTTACACCTAAAAACATTCGAATCAGAAAAATTATTTTGGACGAACTTGAAGAAAGAAGGAGACTAAGAAATTTGTTGTAGATATCGGTCTGCGCTACAAGTCGGTTTCATCTGTCAGATTACGGAATTATTTACATTTTCAAACTTTGTAATATAATAAGTAAGCTCGATATTACTTTACGTTTGTATATGGCCCAACCAACCATAAAGTAAAGTTAACTAATTAAGCGCCTAAACGGAAGCAGGATGGAACCTCCCACATCGCTAAAGCTATGCGGGATCCTGCAAAAGAAGGGCGCATTTTTTGTTTTTGTGATAAATTAGTATTATGAAAAGCACTCAAGATCTTGAAAAATTAAGACATTCCGCAAGCCATCTCATGGCAGCAGCTGTGTTGGAATTATTCCCCGAGGCAAAACCAACGCTCGGTCCTCCGATAGAGGATGGTTTTTATTATGATTTTGACAATCTTAAGATCAATGAGTCCGATCTTTCCAAAATCGAGAAGAAAATGCACGAGATTGTCAAAAACTGGAAAAGCTTTGCAAAAGAAGAAGTGGATTGTGGTGAGGCAGTCAAAAGATTTAGGGGAAATATCTATAAAAAAGAGTTGATCGAAGAACATAAGGGAAAAGGAGAGAAAATTACACTTTACAAATCTGGGGATTTTACAGACCTTTGTAAAGGCGGGCATATTGAAAATCCTTCAGAACAACTGAAATATTTTAAATTACTATCGCTTGCCGGAGCTTACTGGCGAGGTTCGGAAAAAAATAAAATGCTCACCCGCATTTACGGAACCGCCTTTTTCAGCCAAAAAGAACTCGATGAACACCTCAAACAATTGGAGGAAGCAAAAAAAAGAGATCATCGCAAAATTGGAAAAGAATTGGGTTTATACACTTTTTCCGACCTAGTCGGTGCCGGACTTCCGCTTTACACACCAAAAGGAGCGTTAATTAGAAGACTTGTAAATGAATATGTCGAGGAAACCCAATCAAATGAAGGTTATCAACAAGTTTGGACAAATCAGTTTGCAAAAGCTGATTTGTTTAAAGTTTCAGGACATTACGACAAGTATAAGGAAAACATGTTTAGAGTGACATCAAACTATTCGGAGGAAGAGTTTTACCTTAAGCCGATGAATTGTCCGCAGCATACGCAAATTTACGCAGCACAAGCACACAGCTACCGCGATCTTCCTATTCGCTACACCGATTTCGCAATGCTTTACCGCGACGAAAAACCAGGAGAACTTTCAGGTTTAGCTCGTGTTCGATCTTTTTCCCAAGACGACTGTCATATCTTTTGTAGAGAAGATCAGGTTGATGAGGAAATTGACAGAGCCTTGGCAATGACTAAAAAAATTATGGCGACATTTGGATTTAAATATAAATATCGTTTATCCACAAGAGATCCAAAACACCCGGAGAAATATTTAGGTGATCCGAAAACCTGGGATAAAGTCGAAAAATGGTCGGTTGCGATAATGAAAAGAAACAAAACTGATTATTTTGATGGTCCCGGAGAAGCAGCTTTTTACGCACCAAAAATGGATTTGATTGCAACCGACGCACTTGGCCGCGAATGGCAGCTCTCGACTGTTCAAATCGATTATGTGATGCCACAACGCTTCAAGCTTGAATATACAGATAAAGATGGAACTAAAAAGTCACCGATTATGCTTCATCGTGCAATTATCGGCTCTCCTGAAAGATTTATTATGATACTTTTAGAACATTTTATGGGAAACCTTCCAACCTGGCTTACCCCAGTTCAAGTTAAAGTACTTCCAATTACTGATAAACAGATAGCTTACGCCAGTTCAGTCACCGAAAAACTGAAAGCCGAAAAGATCCGTGTCGAACTCGACGATCGAAGCGAAACTTTGGGGGCAAAAATTCGCGATGCGCAAAATGAAAAAGTAAATTACATGTTAATCATCGGGGAAAAGGAAGTAAAATCAAAAACAGTAACCGAACGTGCCAGAAGTGGTGAACAGGATGGCCCTTTCAGTATTGAGGTATTTATAGAAAATATTAAAAAGGAAATAGAAAATAAAGCGATTTGGAAGTCCGATTTGAAAACAAGTTAGATCCGTTCAAAACATCCATATTTGTTATAAAATAAAAAACACCGTTGCAAATATAAATGTATTTTGTAAAATATACCTAAGTTAAATTGAGAAGAGCAACAACATCCATCAACTACCGCATTAACCATCAGATCAGAGCTCCGAAACTTCGCGTGATTTCCTCCGATGGCAAACAAGTTGGTATTATTCCAACATACGAAGCCATCGGCAAGGCATTGGAAGAGGGATTAACTCTGATTGAAATTGCCCCAAATGCAAACCCGCCTGTTGCAAAAATTGTCGACCTGGGGAAATTCAAGTACGACGAAGAAAAAAAGGCGCGAAAGGAGAAAAAAGGCGTTAAAGGCGGTGATACCAAAGAAGTGCGTTTTTCACCATTTATAGGTACTCACGATTACCAAACTAGAATTTCTCGAATAAATGAGTTTTTAGAAGAAAAAAATAAAGTTAGGCTTGTGGTTGTTTTTACCAGAAGACAACTCGGAAGCAAACAATTCGGATACGATCTGCTCAAGAAAATTATTACAGAATTTGGTGAAAGAATTGGTATCGATATGATTCCAAAATTTTTAGGAAGAAACCTGATGATGGTCATTTCCCCCAAAGCATCAGTCAAGAAGCAAGTTCAGGTTGAAGAAACTCCAAAAGAAGGATAAAATACGGAAGTTGGGAAAGACTTTTAGTATTTTAGTTACTATGAAAAAAAAACAAAAGACTAAAAAAATCCTTTTAAAACGTTTTAGGATTACAAAAAATGGGAAAGTGCTGCGCAAACAGGGTTTCAGAAGACATTTAAACGCCAAGAAGTCCAGCAGCAAAAAAAGAGCATTAGGTAGAGTCGTTAAACTAAATAAAATTTACGCCAAGAAAGTAAAAAAGGCGCTAGGTGTTAAAAAACGATAATTAATCTGATTTAGTTATGACAAGAGTTAAATCAATCGCCAGAAGGCGACACAAAAAAATACGTGATGCCACAAAAGGTTTTACGCAAGCACGCAGACGCCGTGTGAAAGCCGGTAAGGAGGCTTTATTGCACGCCGGCCAATATGCATATGTCGGCAGAAAAGACCGCAAAAGCAACATGCGTAGACTTTGGATTACGAGACTTTCGGCAGCAGTTAAACAGAGAGGGTTTTCATATAGTAAATTCATTGCGGGACTCAAGAAAGAAAAAATCGAACTTGACCGTAAAATTTTAAGTGACATTGCGATTAGTGATCCAGAGACTTTCGACAAAATTGTTGCAGAAACTAAATGATCAGGGTAAAAAGGTGAAACCCGCCCGCTATGCTTACGCAAAGCGTATGCAGGCGGGGAGTAAAAAGGTAAAAGAAAAACATATGAAATTAATAAGTGCAGTTAAATTTTTCAGCTTTAACCTCACCTAACGCGGGGTTGAAGTTTTATGTTGTAACCCCGCAAAGGCGGGGTTTTTTGATGGTTAAATGTCAATTTAGCCATCACCTTTATATAAATTTGGCATGAGGCGTAAACGAATAGTTTTAGAAAGCCGAATGCGAAATTATTTAGGGTAGTGGAAAGAAGGTGAAAATATATGTCAAAAATAGAAATTACTTGTTGCGACGGCGTTGAAAAGTATCCAGGAATATGTTTAAAGGACGGATGCCCGAATTACCGAAAAGCTAGGGAGCAAGTAGACAGCTCTTGGCCATATGTAGGTACTGGATATGGAAACCTATACGGAAATCCCAGTATTTCCCATTACCTCGCACAAGTAAGAAAAAACATAGCTAATGATCAAAAGGATAATGAAAAGAAGTCTGAATAACTAGTAGAGTACAAACTTAATATCTCATATAATAAACTACCGAGGGCTAAAGCCCATGGTATTTTGTCGACAAGATTGGATTCTTGCTTTAAACACGGACTAAAGTCCGTGGTTTTCGCAGATGAATTCAATAATGATAAGATTTTAAATCAAATAAGACCGCAGCGACGCGGCCGGATCTTAGATCTATGAGAGAAGAACTGAATAATCTGAAAAATAACGCGCTGGCACAAATTATTGATGCCAAAAATGAAGATGTGTTGGAGGAGTTGAGGATTACCTATCTTGGGCGTAATGGAAATATTAACGAACTAACCAAAGAATTCAAAAATCTCAACGACGAAGAAAAAAAAGAAATGGGAATACTTTTGAACGAGACAAAAAAAACGATCGAGGAAGCAATCAGTTCAAAACTTTCAGAGTTTAAAAAAGAAAAATCAAATGCTTGGTTTGACTACACGATTCCAGGCAAAAAATATAACCTTGGCCACATTCATTTAATCAGCCAAACAATCGAGGAAATTTCAAATGTTTTTGAAAAAATCGGATTTGTCAGAGTCAGATATCCCGAGGTTGAATGGGATTGGTATGCATTCGGAGCCTTGAACTTTCCCGTCGATCATCCAGCCAGAGATGAATGGGAAACCTTTTTTATTGATACAAAACCGCATCCGAAATTTGGCGCAATGCTTTTAACTCCGCATACATCATCGGGGCAAGTGAGAGAAATGCAGCGGGTTAAAACACCACCGATTAGAATGATTAACATTGCCAAATGCTACCGAAGACAGTCTGACGTCAGCCATTACCCAATGTTTCATCAATTTGAAGGTCTGGTGGTAGATGAGGGAATCAATATCACACACCTTAAGGGCACTCTCGATTATTTTGCCAAATCAGTTTTCGGGCAAACCGTAAAGACAAGAATCAGACCTTACCATTTTCAATTTACCGAACCTTCTTTTGAGGTCGATTTTTCTTGTACAATTTGCGGCGGAAAGGGTTGCAAGCTGTGCAAGGAAGGCTGGTTGGAAGTTGGTGGATCCGGGATGGTACACCCAAATGTCCTAAAAGCCGGCGGTATTGACGCAAAAAGATACAGTGGCTTTGCCTTCGGTTGGGGAGTCGAACGAATTTTGATGATGAAACCTGGACTTAACATTCCCGATCTCAGACAACTCTATAGCACCGACGTCAGATATCTAAAACAATTTTGATTTTTGATGTCTGAATTTTGAATTTAGAATTATGGATATTACCATTTCGGACAACTGGCTCAG
The DNA here is from genome assembly GCA_000993685.1 of Candidatus Woesebacteria bacterium GW2011_GWA1_39_21. Taxonomy (GTDB): domain Bacteria; phylum Patescibacteriota; class Microgenomatia; order UBA8517; family UBA8517; genus GWB1-38-13. The sequence continues at coordinate 73,666 of LBWP01000001.1, read as the reverse complement.
AGAGTATTTACAAACAAAGGCAACGCCAAAACAAATTTCCGAATATCTATCCCTATGTGGTCCTTCAATCGAAAAAGTTGAGGAGAAAGACGGAGATATTCTTTATCATGTTGAAATTACAACCAACCGCATCGATTGCGTCGGGGTTTACGGCTTTGCCCGCGAAGCTGCCGCCATCCTTCCACGCTTCAAAATTCCTGCAAAACTCAAAAAATTAAATCCTAACAACAAAATTAACAAAATTGACAACCTTCCATTTAGTGTCGTTTCCGACGAATCAATTGTGTACAGAACACTAGGTGTTGTTCTAACAAATTTTAAAAACCGTAAAACCCCAGATTGGATGCAAAAAAGATTACTTGCTTGTGGTGTCCGGTCGCTTAATGCAATTGTTGACATCACAAATTATGTCATGCTCGAAACCGGGCACCCCTGCCACGCTTTTGATTACGATAAGATCAAATATAAGAAATTCTTTATCAGACTCTCGAAAAAGGGTGAAAAAGTGACAAGCTTTGACGAAAAGACATATGAATTAACAGGCGGTGATATTGTTTTTGATGACGGGGATGGTGAGATTATTGATCTCCCGGGTATTATCGGAACAAAAAACTCGGTCGTTGGCCCCGAGACAAAAAGAGTTTTACTTTTTATTGACAATAATAACCCCACTCGCATCAGAGGTACTTCAATGAAATACACCATCAGGACAATGGCGGCGAGTATTAACGAAAAAGGCGTCGACCCGGATCTTGGGAAATCAGCACTTTTACGTGGAATCGAACTTTATCAAAAAGTTTGCCGTGCAGAAGTAGCAAGCGCAATTTACGATGATTATCCCAAACCTGCCGCTGTAAAAACAGTTATTACCAGTAAAGCTTTTATCGAAAAAATCCTTGGAGTCGACATCGCGAAAGATGATATTACAAAAATACTAACCTCCTTGGAATTCTCCCCAGTTTGGAAGGCCGAGACTCTGAGCGTACATGTCCCCAGTTTTAGAGCAAGAGATATTGAAATTCCTGAAGATATCGTCGAGGAAATTGCGCGGGTTTATGGTTATTTCAACCTTCCAAGCAGATTGATGGAGGGAAAACTTCCGGATCCCTTGTATAAATCACCATTTTCCCTTGAATGGAAAATAAAAAACATTATCAAAGCGCTTGGAGGAACCGAAGTTTACACACTTTCTCTGGTTCCAAACAATTATCTAGACGCAGAAAAAGCACTAAGTCTTAAAAACCCAATCGGTCCGGAAAGTAAATACCTTCGAAGTGATTTAGTACATTCATTGGTTACCGCACTCAAAGAAAATAAAGGTGATTATGAATCACTTTTTATGTTTGAACTTGCTAACGTCTATCTTCAAACAGTGGGCGATTTGCCTGAAGAAAAATTGCTTCTGGGCATGTGTTTCGATGGTTATAAATACGTTCAGGTGAAAGGAATTTTGGAAACCCTTCTTAACGACCAACTAAACATTCCCGTTTCCTTTGAAAAAGACCCACCTTCTGAAAAGATAAATATCAGCTCTGCAAAGACACCAATCGGATACCTCACCGAACGGGACGACGGAATAATTGTATCGGAAATTGATTCGCAGGCTCTACAAAAATTGTATCGACCACTCCGTAGCTTTGTTTCGATTCCTAAACATCCGCCTCAGATCGAGGATTTAACACTCAACGTTCCCGCCGGTGTAGAAATTGCAAAAATAATGCAATCAATTAAATCAGCCAGTAACTTGGTTTCAGATATTGGACTTTCCGGTACCTATAAAAACTCTTTTACGTTTAGGGTAACTTACCAAAATCCTGAAAAAACCCTGACGGATGATGAAGTTGCCGGTCAGAGAAATAAAATACGCAGAGTTCTTAAAGAAAAATACTCCCTCGAGTTTAAGTAGTTCACATCCACTTACTTTTCACCGCGGTATTTTTGAGTTATAAAACGTAAAGACAGAATAAATGGAGTTTGCATTTCACCGTTTTTATCCTCAACATCAGGAAACAACGGCGCGTGTTTAACATTAAAATCGTGTGTCTTTTCCGCAACATCTTTTCGCGCAATTTCTCCGTCGTATAGTTGTTTACGCAACCGTTGTGTTAATTCATAATACTCGCCAATTGCACTTTTTTCGTCTGGGGAAAGGGTTCCCACACCATCTTTATAACCCTGCGACCTCAAACTGTCATTCAAACCGTCTTCCCAACTTTGATCCAAACGCTTTTGAAGCACAATTGCTCTCACAACTCTCACTTCCTCTAAAAGTCTTTGTCTTTTTAAATCACGGATATGAGTCCGGTCTCCTTTTGCTAATCTTTCTGACATACTTTATAGCTAATACAAAATTCTATTAAGGGGATTATATCACACTGTCAAGGTGTGGGTGTGTTAGTTGGCGCACTTGTGGACACAGGTGTCGGCGTTGGAGTAGGTGAGGGGAAATAATCCCAAGGGACACCAACTCCAATTGTAATGGTCTTATCAGATTCTTTTCCATTAACATCTCTGGAAACCGCTCTCAACTGGTGTACGCCGCTTGAAAGATCAACATCTTGACTGAAAGGTTTTCCGGTAAATGTTCGTAGTTTCACTCCATCAATTTCAAGAACGACCTCTGAAATATCGTTTACCGAGTCAACCTTAATATCAACGTTAAACTTTTCAGGAAGGTTTGAATTGTGGTCGCGTGGGGAATTAAAATCAACACTTATCGGGTTTGAGCCTTCACAATAATCGGTAGGTGGATTGTACCGTGAATCATTTTGCGAAGTAATCCACGCAAGAATTCCTTCCTGCCATTTATTCACCCCATCAATTCCGCCTGTAACATCTTCTTCCTTAAACACGAAGTACTCGCGCTCTTCATAATTCCCCGAGGAAACGTCCGACGGAGTAGCTAATTTCCCCTGACTTTTACACATCTTTAATTTGATATGGACTAGGTCGTTTCCGGGTTCTGTCCCTTTTATAAAATATTCCAGCCTTGATGGAAAACCATCGTGTGCTGAGTAACCGGAAACAGAATCCACCTCCTTAGTAACGACATTTTCCGGAATTTCAAAGGTGGCGTTCGGTTTACCGTCCAGGGATTTAAGTAAAATCTTACGCCAAATCGGCGAAGCTCCAGAAACACCCGAGGCAACTTGCTTCATCGGCGAATTATCGTTATTACCAACCCAAGTTCCGACAACCACCTGGGGATTTCCACCAACTGCCCAGTTATCTCTTTTATCATTCGTCGTTCCTGTCTTAACAGCAATCTGTTTTCCTGCAATATTCAAAAGCGAGTTTTCACCAAAAATCATTGCCCTAGCACTGTTATCCGACAAAATGTTAGCGATTAAAAACGCCTCTGCTTCCGACAAAACTTGTTTGCCTTTCTCCGGCTTATTTTCTTCAAGCACTTTACCATTTGCATCTTCGATCTTTAAGATTGAAACCGGATCGACTCTATAGCCCTTATTCATAAAAGCACTATATGCAGAGGTCAACTCTAAAAGCCTGACTTCTCCGCCTCCCAAAGTAAGTGATAAACCAACCCGCGACATTGTTTCATCCGTTGGTTTAAGCGAATTGATGCCAAGGTCATACGCTGTTCGCAAAACATCACGGATACCTACCATCGCCAGAAGCTTAACAGCAGGAATGTTTATCGAATTGGCTAAGGCATAACGTAGTTGAATCGGACCACGATATTTACCGTCATAGTCAACCGGTTTATAAACCGGTTGGCCAATTCCCCCTGGAAATTCCGTCGGAACATCCATAATCAGAGTTGAAGGCGTGTAATACTTTTTAAAAGCCGTAACGTAGGTAAATGGCTTGAATGCCGAACCCGGTTGACGAAGTGCAGTTGTTACATTAACCTGGCCATCATAATCCTTGGCACTAAAATCTTTCGAGCCGACCATCGCTAATATTTCACCCGTCTGCGAGTCCAAAACTACCGACGCACCATTGGTGATATTTAAACCCTCAACTTTATTAACCTCGTCAGTGACTATCTTTTGCGCCTCCTCCTGAATTTTCCAATCAAGCGTCGTTGTGATCGTGTACCCGCCTTGCTCCAAAATTGCAGAACCGTACTTATCTTCCAAAATTTGCTCGACATAAGAAACAAAATGTGGTGCTTTAAAGTTCCCACCCTTGCCGGCAAATTTTATCTCGTCAAGCATCTGGATGGCCTCATCCTCCAGGTCAGAAGTGATATGTCCATCCTCGCGCATTCGTCTAAGAACATCACGTGTCCGCGCTTTATACGCATCGGAATTGGCGGAATACGGTGAGTAGTACGAAGGTCGTTGCGGCAAACCAGCCAAAACTGCAGATTCGACAAGATTTAGGTCTTTAACGCTTTTTCCAAAATAAGCTTCTGATGCAGCCTCGACACCCCACGCCGTTCCACCATACGGAGCTTCGTTAAGATACATCAAAAGAATCTCGTCTTTTGTATATTTACGTTCAATCTGAACAGCGAGAACAAACTCTTTGATCTTACGGAGTACCGATCTTTCCGAAGTTAGAAGAACATTTTTTACAAGCTGTTGTGTCATCGTTGAACCACCTTCCGCACGTCCTTTGGTAAAGATTTTCGTAAAACCCCTGACAATACCAAGCACATCAAAACCCTCATGCGAATAAAAGTTCTTATCCTCAATCGAAATTGTCGCTTCCTTAAGATAGTCAGGAACGTCCTCAAATTTTACAGGAACTCTTTTTTGATCCTGGTAAATATCGTATAAAACCTCGCCGCTACGGTCAAGAATTTTTGTGGAAAAACCCTCTCTTCTTACAATTTTGTCGGGGGAAGGAAGATCGTATGCGATGTAACTCAAAATAGCAACACCAACCACAACCGCCGCGATTAGCGCAAAAAAAGCAAATTTAGAAATTCTTAAAAGCAGTGAAGAGAAGTTTTCCTTACTACGAAACCCCGAATTCCTCTTTGGCACACGTTGCCTTTCAAAACGTCTTCTCCACATACTTAAAGCATCTTCCGAGCTACTAATATTTATTAAAGCATCTTCGCCGCTGCCCAGCGAAAGTATTCTAATTCTACTTAGTTTTTTCATTTTAGCAAACTATTTAATGATAGCATTTAACGTTAAGTTCCAAAAAGCATGTATGTTGTAAAGAAAAAAACAGAAGCTATAATTAAGGTATATGAATACTACAATTGACGAAGTTCTAACACGAGGGGTTGCTGAAATTCTACCAACCAAAGCCGGTTTGGCAAAATTGATGCAAGAAAAAAAGATTAGCCTTTACCAGGGATTCGACCCTTCAATGCCGTCGCTTCATTTGGGAAATTTGGTTGGAGTCATGAAACTAAGGCAATTCCAAAAATTAGGCCATAAAGTCATCTTTTTAATTGGAGATTTTACGGGAATGATCGGCGACCCGACTGATAAGCTTTCAGCCAGGAAAAAATTAACCCGCGAACAGGTAACGGAGAATGCCAAAAATTGGAAATCTCAAATCAAAAACGTACTCGACTTTGAAGGCGAAAATGCTGTGGAGATAAAATACAATTCACAGTGGCTCGATAAAGTTTCGTTTAAAAATCTCATCGAGATTTCTTCAAATTACACCGTCCAACAAATGATCGAACGCGATATGTTTCAGGAGAGACTAAAAAAGAATGAGCCGATATACCTGCATGAATTTTTATACCCTTTATCTGTCTCAATTGACTGTGTAGAAATGGATGTTGATCTCGAAATTGGAGGAAACGACCAAATGTTCAATCTGCTTGCAGGACGAACTTTAATGAAAGCGATGAAAAACAAAGAAAAGTACTGTTTAACAACTAAACTATTGGTCGATAAAGAGGGGAGAAAAGTAGGCAAAACCACAGGCAACGCACTTTTTTTGGATTCAACTCCTGCGGATTTTTATGGTGGGGTGATGTCTTTCCCAGATGAAACTATCAATCAAGGATTTGAACTTTTGACGGAGGTGGATTTAGAAGGTCTTGCAGAAAAAATAAAGGACAACCCAATGCAAGAAAAAAAGCGCCTCGCTTACGAAATTGTAAAGCTGGTTTGGGGAGAAGATGCCGCTAATAATGCTCAAGACATTTTTGAAAGGACGTTTCAGGAGAAAGAACCGGAATACTCTCCAATTGCGCCTGCCAGCAATCTTGCGGAAACAATCGCTCCGTTTACAAATCTTCGCAGCACCTCGGACGCCAAAAGATATATCAACCAAGGGTCGGTTGATATCAATGGTACTACAGTCACAGATCCATCATATAAATTGAAAAGCGGTGATAAAATTAAAGTTGGGGAGAAAGTCTTTATAAAAATAACGTAAACTCCACATTACAAAATAATGTTAAGAACTAAAAAACAACAGAGTTTAATTAGAATTCTTGTAATTATCGCGACAATTGCGTTACTTCTAACCACCTTCATTCCGATGCTTTTCTACATCGTTTAGATAAATTAAATCAACCACGAGCGCTAAAAATGACATCCTCCCCGCCTTAAAAGACGGGGTTTCCCCAAGGAGGATGACATATCAGAGTTCAATTCATCCCCACCCTGAAGGGTGGGGTTTTCTTGAACGCTGTTATAAGTGTTATCATAATCTTAATGAAATTGTCTAATCCAGTCTCAAGATTGCCAAAAATCGGCCCTGTTTATTTAAAAAGACTTGAAAAACTGGGGATTGCAAAAATTTCCGATTTGTTAACACACCCCCCAAGTAGATATCTTGACTACCGAAAAACAAAACCGATTGCGAAACTAAGGATTGGTGATATTGCATCTGTGAAGGCCAAGTTAAATTTCATACGAAACCAATACACCAAATCCGGAAAAGTTATGCAATTAGCCGAAATCGAAGACACAAGTGGGAAAATGAAAATCATTTGGTTTAACCAACCCTACCTGATGATGAGCCTGAAGCGAAAAATTGAATATTGGTTTGCAGGAAAGATCGAATTTTTTGGATCCGATAAAGCTTTTATTGCTCCAGATTATGAACTCGGCGCTGGTTCAATCCACACCGGTCGACTCATTCCAATATATCCAGAAACATACGGCGTGTCGTCAAAATGGCTCCGTACAAAAATTGCTTTCGCACTGCAGGTTTCAAAACCGGAAATTGTAGACTTTATACCTGTAACCGATCTTCAAAAATATTCGTTGATGGATTACGAAGCTGCAATTCATAAGCTTCACTTTCCTGAAAATGAAGACGAGTATCTAAACGCTAAGAAACGATTGGCGTTTAATGAGCTTCTCACTTTGACAATTCGCAGCACGTATCGCAAAGAGCGTTGGAAAGAAAACATCGCTCTTTACAAAATCAAGGTCAATAGTAGTCAGATTGACACGTTTATCAAAAACCTTCCCTTTATGCTCACATTGTCACAGGAAAAAAGCGTCAAAGAAATATTAACCGACCTCACGAAAGAAACACCGATGAATCGACTTCTCGAAGGTGATGTTGGAAGCGGAAAAACCGTCGTCGCGGCTATTGGTATTTTTGCAACATTTCTTGCCGGATATCAATCCATTGTGATGGCGCCAACACAAATCCTGGCAAACCAACATTTCGAAACCCTTAACAAGCTTTTTGAAAAATACAAAATCAGAGTCAAACTAATCACTTCGAATACAAAAAAGGGTGACCTTGGCAAAACTGACGTTTTTGTTGGAACACATGCACTTATCCACAGAATTATTGATAGCGAGCAAGTTGGAATTATCGTCATCGACGAACAGCATCGTTTCGGAGTTGAACAAAGGACGCACCTGATTAAACAGTCGGGGAGTGGCAACAAAATTCCACACGTCTTAACTATGACAGCAACACCAATTCCAAGAACTGTTGCGCTGACAATCTACGGCGATCTTGATTTGTCGCTTCTTACCGAACTACCCGTGGGAAGAAAACCTGTCACCACCTGGATTGTCCCGTCAAAAAAAAGGTCACCTGCATACGATTGGATCAAAAAACAAATCAAGAATGAACATATTCAGGTTTTCAATATTTGTCCTTTGATTGAAGAGTCGGAAGCCGAAACACTTAAATCGGTACGGGCAGTCGTCGCCGAATTCGAATCACTCAAAAAAATTTTTAAGGGCTATCGTGTCGATATCCTGCATGGAAGAATGAAACCGGCGGAAAAGGACCTTGCTATCAAGCGTTTTAAAGAAGGAAAAAGCGATATCCTTGTCTCAACTCCTGTTGTCGAAGTCGGTATCGATATTGCCAATGCCACAATTATGATTGTAGAAGCCGCGGAAAGATTCGGATTGGCACAACTACATCAATTGCGAGGACGTGTCGGGCGCGGTAGCAAAAAGTCATATTGCCTCCTGCTTCCAACAAAATACGACCGTTATGTCTCAAAAAGATTGGCCGCATTAAAATCTCACAACTCGGGATTTGAACTTGCCGAAATCGATCTGAAAATCAGGGGTCCCGGAGAAATCTTTGGGACAGCCCAACACGGATTCTACGAGTTGAAAAATGCCTCATGGGAAGATACCAAACTGATTAAACTCGCAAAAGGATATGCCGACCGTATCATTGTCAACCGCAGTAAATACAAAAAATTACTTAATCACGTACTTGGTGAAGAAATTGGATTAAACTAAAAAGTGACATCCTCCCCGCCTTAAAAGGCGGGGTTTCCCCAAGGAGGATGACACATATCAGAGTTCAATTCATCCCCACCCTGAAGGGTGGGGTTTTCTTGAACGCTGTTATAAACTACCTAAGGGCAGGCCCTCCGTATTCTCGGCCTTACGGGCTAAATAAGTACACTCGTTTACTTCTACCCGCGTTTACCTGCGTAAAAACAGGCAGGTTATCGGTGAGATGAAAGTCCACGATATTTACAAACTACACGCTAAAATCATTTCCCCAATTGTATAAACGGCGATTATTTTGTAAAATCACTCGTGTATGACACCTCTACCAAAAAAGAAGCACACACGTTCGCGCAGCAACATCAGAAGAAATTCTGATCCGGCAAAATTCCCAACACTGGCAAAATGTCCATCTTGTAAAAGACTCAGGGAACCACACAAAGCCTGTAAATATTGCGGCTTCTACAAGTAGGCTGAACTTTTTGTATTTTCACCGATTGCATTTGGATATAGACGTTGATTAGTATTAATGTATGAAAACAGCGAAAGACCCCAGACATATCTATCGAAAACAACTCGTCAAATATCTTTTTGCAAAAAGTTTTGGAAATCAAACAAATGTTCCCAAAAATGTTAAGAAAATTCTCGCTTTGCTTCCAAAAATTGACGAAGAGATTACAAAGGCGGCGCCGACATGGCCGATAGACAAAATCAACAAAATCGACCTTGCAATTTTGCGCTTTGCCGTTTACGAACTTATGGAAAAGGCCGTTCCCCAAAAAGTAGTTATCGACGAAGCGGTTGAAATCGCAAAAGAATACGGCTCTGAAAGTTCGTCTTCCTTTATCAATGGTGTATTGGGTACAATATACGAAAACAAAACATGAACGAAGAAGGCAAGCACACAAAAGTTGAAAATATCATAAAAAGGAAGTTGTCAGAATACCTTGGTATTGATGTCGAAGATATTGCCACCGATGACTCACTAAAAGAGGACCTGCATATGAGCCCGGCAGAAATCTCCGATTTTCTTAACTTGCTCGCCACGCAAGAAATAAAAACGGATTTTTCCGAAATTCAAAAAATTCAGTGCATTTCAGATATTATTGATACAATTGTCGAAAATGAAGAATTTTAAAATATATGAAATCGTTTAACGAACTCAAAAAAAGTTTTAAGGATGCAAAGCTTTTAAACACCGCACTCACTCACCGTTCGTGGGTCAACGAACATAAAAACCAAAATCGTTCAAATGAAAGATTGGAGTTTCTTGGCGATGCAATCCTCGAATACGTCGTTTCTGATCTGATCTACGTCCAATTTCCAGAAAAAGAAGAGGGGTTCCTAACCGCGCTGCGCGCTCGGATAGTAAACACCGAAAGTCTATCCGAAGCCTCAGAAAAATTCGCCCTTGGTAAATTTTTGCTTCTGAGCAAAGGTGAAGAGGACACTGGGGGAAGATCCAATCATTCACTTTTAGCCGACACGCTCGAGGCGGTCATTGGAGCCGTTTATCTCGACCAAGGACTCGTTAGTTGTAAAAATTTTATCAAAGAGAAAATCATTCCAAATCTCGAAGAAATCAGTAAGGAGCCGTTAAAAGACCCAAAAAGCCTTTTTCAAGAATATGTTCAAGCCAAGGGTCTTTCTACACCTAAATATCAGGTTATTAAAGAGGTTGGCCCGGACCATGATAAAACATTTACACTTGATGTAACCGTTGACGGAAATACCATGGGAACAGGAACCGGCAAAAGCAAAAGTGAAGCCGCGCAGAACGCCGCCAAAGATGCTCTCGAGAAAAACTTGTAATCGGAAGCAAAAATCGTTAAAATCACTAATGTTATGTCATCCTTCGCCGAATTAATCGGCGATTCCACTTGAGGGAGGATGACATATCAAGTGAATAACCAATGCTTTGCATTGTCAATTCCTCCGTCGAGTACTTATTGACGGTTTTCTTGAAATTTATATGATAAAAATACGCTTATCAAAACGGGGAGGCAAAAACAGTCTCTTTTATAGAGTTGTTGTTATTGAGGGTGAAAAGAAAAACACCGGCAAGTATATCGAAAACATCGGGTTTTTCAATCCCGCGAAAAAAGAGTTCAAAATTGACAATGATGCTTACAAAAAATGGATTGGCCGGGGTGCAATTGCATCGGCTTCTTTAAAAAAACTATTAACAAAATGAAGAGCCTACTACAACACATCATAAGTGAAATCCTTGATAATAAAGATTTCAAAATTGAAGAGGATAACCAAACTGAAGGTTTTAGTAAACTTAAAATCGTCACGAAACCTGAAAATATGGGAATAATTATCGGGAAAAAAGGGCGAATGATTAAAGCAATCCGCACCCTTCTAAAAACGAAGGCAACCCTCGAAAGAATAGGCTTCACTCTCGAGATCGAAGAAAACAAAGCCACCGAATAAATTTACTGCGCCGGTGTGGGCACAGGCTGTGTTTCTTCTTCATTAAATGGGTTAACTGCGCTTTCGTCCGCCGGCTTAGCCTGACTCACGTAAACCGACAGAACTTTCAAACTTTTAAGCGTATTTAGTGTTTGCTTCTCATCATCAGTTAAAACGCTTATGTAACTACTTTGGCTGGGCAGGTTTTTTGGAAGTGGGGAAAAATAAGTTTCCACGGATGCATTGACCACAAAAAGACCTTCCTCGGTAGTAACGTTACTAAAGTTCACAGGTCCAATTCCGGAAAGCGGCGCAATCGCCGCGACCGACGACATAAAACTCTCAACCGATGTCTTAACACCACTAATACTCAAATTGATGACGCTTCTTGACAAATCGCCTTCTTGAACGGAGGGTGTTGTAAAATCAATATTTGTTAGTGTCACGCCATCATTTTTTGCTAATTCCTTCAGTTGCGAAAACAAAAAAAGCATTTTATCTTCTTCCGGAAACGCAACATTAAGAGAATTAACATCATCGCTACCCAAGTCAACCTTAATTGTCTTCAGAGAATTTATTTTCGAGTCAAGCAGGCCAACATCTTTCTCAACTTCTTTACTGTCATTTATAGTCTTTATCATTCCGTTATAAATCCGTCCTGCCGTTGCATAAATCAGAGCGAAAAGAATGACAAACCCCGCAAAGACAATTAGGTAAGGCTTACTATTAGCTAACGAAACACCACCTTTTAGTTCCAGTGACATGATGATTAATACTTATAAAATTTACACTTAAACTATATTTAAATAAAACCTTAACTGATTTTTAAAAACTCATCGCGAGATTAAAAACATAGCCCTCGTTCTGTCGATAACTAATTCCCGAAACAAGAATGTCTTTATAAATTTGCGAATCAGCCAGTTGTTTTAAGACATAGGAAAAAGACTGGACCGATCCAACACCAACGCTATAAGTCACTGAATTTCCGCTGATTGATACATCGGTAATTTTCGCGTCAGCGGGCAAAAAGGCAAGTGACTCGTTGAACTTACCGTAATTTTTCATCTCAATATCTTTATTCTCCATCAATTTATATTTTGTAACCCTATCTCGGATGTAAACGGTCGAATTTTCAACCGATGACAAACCTTTTAACTCGGCAGATAGTGCTTGTTTTTCGACATTTATGGTCTTGAGTTTCTTGCCTAAATAGTAAGTCGCAGCCAACGCAGCCACGGCAACGATAATATATATGCCCAAAAGCGCTAGAATCACTCGCTCGGCTTTCTTAACCGCTAAATTCACTTGTCTTCCCGGCCTAAACTCAGTAGGAAGCAAATTAATTTGTCTCATATTAAGTTCTCATCGCAAGTCCAACTGAAATTGCATAAAACGGCGCATATCCAGACAAAGTTTTGAGCGCGTCAGCTTCCATTTGAATTTTCGAGAAAGGGCTGCCAATCGAAACTTCTATTCCCAAAAGTTCAGTCATCATTGAAGCAACTTCCGGCATTCCCGACGAACCGCCGGTCAAAATTAAAGATCTCGGCGCTTGCCCCTCAGCTTCCGACTGATAAAAATGCATCGCTTTTTTTATTTCGTCGGACACCATCCTCAAAACCGGATAAAGTATCGATTTAATTTTTCCATCTAAATTGGAAGAGGAGAGTCCGTAAGTTTTTTTATACTCTTCTGCTTGTTGGCTTTCAATTCCCAGTCCCTGTGCAACAGCGCGTGTAAAAGCGTCACCTGCGGTTGGAATACTCCTTGACATCATCAAACTAGCATTTTTTACAATCGCAATATTTGTTGATCTGGCGCCGAAATCTGCAACAATCACTGTTTGATCAAGAGGGCAAATCGACCGGGAAATCGCCATCAACTCAGTCTCGACAGCAACAAGGTCAAGTTTGCTCATTTGTATTAACTTAATATATCTATTTACCAAAACCTTTGGTGCGGCAATTAAAAGCACTTGCACATTGGGTGGCGTTGCATTTTCATTTTTATCAACAACCTGATAATCAATAACAGCTTCGTCGATGGGGAAGGGGATATACTGTTCGGCTTCCCATTTAACCGCGGATGCTATTTCAGAATCGGTCAAAAGAGGGAAATGAATCATTCGGGTATAAACCTGGGTTTCGGGAATGGAAACCACGGTGTCTTTGCCAACTATTTTTGCTTCTTTGTGCAGTTTTCTGATGATGTCCGAAAGTACGGCAACTTCCTTGTCGTCAACTAAGTTATCATTGGCGCTACTTTTATAACCAATAATTCCGCTGGCCCTTAGCCTGTAAGTACCGCGCGTCTCCTCAAGCTCGACAATCTTAATTGTTTTGGAACCAATATCAAGTCCTACCATAGTTTTTATTTATTTATAACGCTTTTCGAATAAATAGCATTTCCTACCTCAAAAGGAAGCTCCGGATAGCCCTGAAATAAAACCAGTTTTCGGTAAACATCCGCCGACTGACCTATTGAAGAAATCAGTGTACCCTGACTTGGGAGAGGGGATGCGCTGCGAATATTCAAAGGCTGTGCAATATTATTGTATAGCATCGTAATTCTTACAAAAAGTAGCGACCCTCCGCTTGAATCTACAATATCCAACGGGGAACCTGCGTCACTCCTTTGAAATAGCACCGAAAAAGATGAAGGTATTGTGCACGGCAAAGGGCTTGCGCTACCCGTGTCTGCTGCGGAAAAATGGTTTGTAATCGCCCTCGTTGTATGACTGTCCGCGGAAGAGGCAATCACCTTAATGTCGGATAAATTTACCATATCTTCAAATTTCGACGTTGTTACCGAGTCCGTTGTATAATAAAACTCCAGATAGATTGCCGGGGTGTTACTGGAGTTTGATGCAGTGCCGGGTTTTCCCCAACAAACCCGTATTTGCGCCGGTTCGTTATTTTTACAGTTATTTGATGGGCATGTAAAAACGTAATCACCGTTTGTATTTTTTTTATAATCAATATAAGAAATAACGGCCGATTCACCAGAGATTAGGTCTAACGGATACTCGTAGCTGTTAGCTGTGCCCGTACTCGTCGTCGTCTGGGGAGTAAAAGTAACATTGTCATCAAGACTTACAGTAATCCCCGATGTCGCCTCGCCAACAACGGTTTTTTCAATTCCCGCCTCCGCTGCATCAAAGGCACGGATTGAATTATCCTCATATGTAGAAATTTCAACATCGGTAACAGACCTTGAAACCGACGAAAGAACCAAAGTTAAAACGAGAGACAAAACAAGAAGAACTAAAAGAAGTGCTTGCCCACTTTCTCTTTTAACCACTAAAACAGGCAGTTTGCGCATCATCTTAGTGTAGCAACTTACGGCATTGGGGGTCAATTGTTATTATTTTTTATAGTTAGAACGCACGAGTATCTTTCTTGAGGTTGTAACTGCCGCACCTTCCGCCGCATCAACTCCTTTCGCCGAAGCCGAGATTAAAAATTCGATATAATTTTGATTGGATTGGTTGGTACATGTAAAACTACAGTTGGTAATGTTTATCCCGCTCGAAGTCATCCGCTTTGTATACGAAATCGATGCAGCTGAAGAAGACGCTACTCTTTTATCATTATTGACAACATAAAAACCGGCCGTCATGTCAAGACACGCAACGTCACCTCGATTTCCACCGGCACCCATAAAACCTACTGAGGGAGTTGCAACGCTTGCATCGATACAGCCCGGGACATCGATCGCGTTTGCCGTCTGCAGTAATCTTTCAATATTTTCGGACACAAAATTTAATTCCTGTTTAACTAAAACTATCGAGTCGCCCTTCTTTGTCGACCTTAGACTTAACGAGATTGCTTGTGTTGCAATTACACCGATAACCGCAAAGACACCGACGACGACCAAAATTTCGACAACTGAATAACCTTTTTTCATCATATTACCAGTTACTTATTGCACTAATTGTATTCACCGCATGCGATCCCTGCTCATCAACCCACGTAACGGTAATTTCGACATTGACTGTCGATACGGTCGCGGATGCGGTAACTGTCCTTTGGAAAATCGTCCCAGGTATAAAATCACCTGAAGTTGCAGGGTTACAGGCATAATTCTTCGTCAAAGAAAGGTTTGTCATGCACCACACACCGCCACCAGCTGTAATATTCGTTTTTAAAGTGTTCCAAGTGCCAAACTGTTTTTCCTTTCGCAAATATTCCATCGCCTCGCTAAGGTACCTACCCGCCTGTGCTTTATTGCTCGAATAGGTGGAAGTCGAAACAGTTTTTGATGTTAGCGAAACAATTGCCATAATTATAATGGTTGCAACTGCTAAGGCCAAAATTACCTCGAATAACGATTGTCCAAAATACTTGATGTTCCCAGATATAGAGTTTATTTTCATTTTATTTCTCCACCTTGCGAAATCGTTATCGCGCGTGAATAGCCCGACGTTTCTTGACTAAGCGTAATTACCACATTTGTATTTGTGGTTGAGATGTCGTTTCCCTGACCAAGAATTTTAAAAAGAATCCCGTTAGTCGTGCCAGTACTTCCGCTGTAATTTGCAGTCACATTCGTGGCAATTTTTGATAAAGAGACACTTTTCACAGTTTCAAAACTGCCTCCGCAGCTCGCCCTCACTAAATAGCTTGTAGCATTACTTGCAGCATTTAGAGTAAAGGTGTAACCATTAAGTCCACTGCAAGTTAATGATTTTCTTCCGGCTAAAGCATATTCCTGTGCAAGCCTGATGTCGGAAATCATCTGGCTTCTGGCGGCATCCAGACTTTTATTCAAAATATACCCACGATAATTAGTCTGCGCGACCGTAAAAATCAAAATCAAAATGAAGATTGAAATAATAAGTTCAATTATTGTATAACCAGAAGCTCGCTTTTTCGGCAGGTGTATTTTCATTCATCTAAGGATTGGCAACCGAGTAACTGCAAGTAACTCCAGAACCGCAACTTATCGGAAATGCGCAGTTTGCGTCTGCTGACGTTTCTCCTTCAAGTCCGGCGCAAATCTTATACGTTGAACCACTCTGCGAATAATAATAATTTCTGCCGGAAACGGGATCTGTTGGCATTTTTTGAATATATGTGTTGGCAGATCCGCCACAGATAGTTGCGTTTCCAATCAAACTTGTACCCAGTTTTGTTGTGGTTGAGGCGTTTGGTGTTGGATAAACATTGCAATCGGCTTTATAAAACGAAAGTCCGGTTCTGATTGTTTCAAGATTGGCTTTGCGCTGTCCATCACGCGCACTCTCACGGGCTTGTTGCAGACCAAAAGCCGAAAGACCAATTAAAATTACCATAATCGACACTACTACTAATAGTTCTATCAAAGTAAATCCATTTTTAATAACTCGAGCGTTCATATATTAAATATAGATTATTAAAATCAAATTTACAAAGGACACGTCGCGCTTGGGGTCCAGCTACTAGATACAACCGTGCCCGATACGCCACTACCGCATATCACAAAAAAAACATAATTATCATTAACCTTATTCTCCAAACGTGAATACAAAACATAGCTTGTGGCCGTAGGTGTAGTATTTGTTCCGTTAGACCAATAATAATATTCGCAAACACCTGCTCCGGCACAGATTGTGTAACTTTTTTTGGGGTCAACCGGACACTGGGAAAGACCCATGTCCGTGCATAAATCTGGGTCTCCTGCATTGCCTGACATATCCGAAGCATAAGTTTGAGAGGTTCTTGAAGGATAAAAGCCACCCTTGCTGTTTGCAAACGACTCTAGTGAAGTCTGGTACTGTTTTAAATCCGACCTTCTTTTTGTGTCACGGGAATTTTTTTGCACACCGGGGTATGTCATAACACCAAATGTTGCCATAAGTCCAATTATTGACATCACTACTAAAAGTTCGATCATGGAAAAACCACGGGTAATTTTTATATATTTTTTAAATACAGAAAGCTGCATAATTATTATTTACTACATCTGCAATATGTAAATTTTATTTGTGGAGGGCAATCAAATGCCCCCCGCAACCATCGCAGTATCACAAGTTCCACTTCAAGGAAAACAAGTATCCATTCTGTTACCAACATATTCCCCCCGTTGCCCCTGCATCAATCCACAACAAATGTCGGGCAAGTTCCATCTGAGGGGGCAGACGTTGTGTTCCCCGATTTTCCACTTGAACAAACAACATAGTTGGACGCCTCTTTCTCCATCTGAGATGAAATTGTATACTTTATTCCTGCAGAATCTGTTTCATACGAATAAATCCAACCCTTGGGATCGCTCGGGCATGAAGTTGATGAAATATCAAGTTGAGAACAAAGCGTTGTAACATTTATTGGTGTAGAAGGAGCAGTTGTAGGATAAATCCCGCTATTTTTTCCAGCCCATACTTCAAGTGCTGTCTGATAGGTTTTTAAATCATTCATTCTTTGGACATCGCGCGTCTTTTGTAGTGACGATGGGTATTTGATGATAACAATCGAAGCAATGCCACCCAAAATAACCATTGTAAGCAATAGCTCAATAAGTGTAAAAGATCTTTTTGATTTATTGAATTCCTCTTCGAAACCCACGGACTTAAGTCCGTGGGTGAAGCAAGAATCCAATCTTGTCGACAAAATACCATGGGCTTTAGCCCGTGGTAGTTTATTCAAACTTCGCGATAACTCAGGGCTTTTAGCCCTGTGCTGAAGCGAAGCGGTGAACAAATGGTTCGCCATGTCAATCATCCTGAGTACAGTCGAAGGACTCTTTGAACCTGTTAGGCGAGAAAACTCATGCCTAAGAGGCATGAGTTGTTTATTTTTGTGCATTCCCTTTGCTGACTTCATTCTCATACTCTTGCAGAGATATTTCAAGCGGCGTCTCACCGTACGCCTTGCCAAAATTGCAAACCCGGTTGCCACACTGCAAATTCCGCTCAATAATTCCTCGTCTGAAACCTTCCTCCGTTTTACCACCTTCTAGGTAGGCATACAGCTGAAAAGTATTCATATCGGAAATGTAAAAATACGCCAACCCTTCATCCGCTTTCGGATCCCTTGGAATTCGATTAAGATAGGCTTGATATGTATCGTCCCCAACATCACGTAGCGAATCGTCACCCCAATCACAGCCTCTAAGCATATTGATAAAATATCCCCGCCTATTCTCGTCCTTAATATCAGACGGAATAGTTCCAAAATTCGCACCTTTGCACGCAATAATCTTTCCGTCATCCGAAGAAGGTGGAAAAAAGCCAAAATCTTTTTGGTACTTATCCAAAGCATTCACAATATCGTTGACATCAGCACGCCGCTGCGCATCTCGCGAACGACGCAGAGAAATCCGTAAGTTAAATCCAGTCAAAACAAGGATCAGTAAAAGAATTACCAGAACACCAATGATTTCGTTTTTCGTAAAAAACTTCATAAAATAAGTCACGGTGAGAGTGTCAAAAAACCAAATAAAAACATCAATTTATCACCCCAGAATAATACTAAAAAGAAGGCTAAAATCAAAAACGGCCCGAATGGAATTTGTTTTCCAAATTTTGCCTTTTTCATAAGCATCAAAATTACACCTACCAAAGCGCCGATGATAAAAGACAAAAATAGCCATGGCAAAGTAAATGGCCAACCGAGAATCAATGGCGGCAGAAGTGCAAGTTTGACATCACCAAGACCCATCCCTTTTCCACGAGTAATTAAATGGACCAAAAGAAGAAATGCTGCGCAAGTAAACGATAAGAAAATATTAGTGTACGAAAACTCCGGGTTAAAAAAAATCAACAACAGTAGTGTGAGCCCGTAAGGAATAAATATAAATTCGTCAAGGATAATCTTGTGCTCAAAGTCAGTTATAAAAACGGTAATTAAAAAAAGCGAAATCAGAAGTAGATAGGGGAGAACTAAAAAAGAAAAGGTGTTGTTAAGTACGCATAACGGCGGAGTTACAGTGCTGCAATTTGTATAGACGAGGCCGATTAACAAAAAAGTCAACATTGTAAAAAATTCGATCAAAGGGTAGCGCCAAGAGATTGGTTTTCCACAACAACGCGACTTACCATTCAGTGACAAATAGGAAATGATTGGAATATTGTCACTCCAAGAAATTTTCTTTTTACATAGAGGGCAGAGAGATCTTCCTTTAAAAATACTTACACCGCGTATACTGCGATAAGATAGAGCTGTGATAAAAGAGCCGAAAACTAATCCAAAAAGAGCAAGGGAGACTATCAGAAAGATTTCAGACATTAATTAAGTATACACAAGTCGTTCGCTGCTTGTGAACAACCTGCAATAATTCAGAAGGACTATATCAATTCTGATAGCTCATGCTTCCGCCTGCCCAGGGCACCGGGTCACCAAGACTACAAATCGTCCCGCCTCGAGAATCCTCGGTTGAGTAAACAAAATATGCTTCTTCTGGAGATGTGCATTTGCTACGATAAGTCGTTGATTCCGCCTTTGCAAAGATTAAAGCCCCATTATTATTCGCTTGATCTTCATCATAACAATACGTACCATCGGTCAGAGGCTGGAGATAACTCTCACAGGCAGTAACTGAATTATAAGTGTAGGCTACCCCTGCCGGAAACGTTGATAATTCACCCGACGTCACCAAATCATTCGCCCAATTTGCAACGTCGGGGAAAGACGATTCTGTCGTATAGTACGCTTGCAGCGCCCTTCCAATTTGTGTAACTGAGGAAATCCTACCCGTATCCCGGGCTTGGGCCTGTCTTTCGCCGGGATTCATGACTACTAATATAATCACCGCAAGTATTCCCAATATCGCGATGACTATCAATAGCTCGATCAGAGTAAAACCTCTCTTGTTATCGCGCATTTTTATTGTTGCGGGTTCCAATTTTGTGCACCTGGGGCTGGAACATTGATGCCTGCTATGCAAACCAACCCACCTCTACCATCACGTGTCGACCAAACAAAAAATGGTTGGAAAGGCCCACCTGAGTCTGGACATTTACTTCGTTCGGAGTCAGATTCGAGCCTGGCATAAACAACAGCTTCATCGTCAGCTGAACTAACCGTATAACATAGACCATTTTGTTCCGATGAATATTGAGCCCCTATTGTACATACACCAGTTCCAGCTACAGAGTAATTAATCAATCCTGGTTCTGTTGAAATTTCTCCTGTATTTACTAAACATGTTAGCCAGTCGTCAGCATCAGAAAAAACTTGGTTACCGTCTGTGTTACAGTTGGTACCAGGATTTGAACCAGCTGTCCTTCCATACAAATATTTTCCCCCATGGGAAGTATAAAATGCTTCTAAAGCACGTCCAACTTGAGAAACACCGGATTTTCTTCCTGCATCACGAGTTCTTGCAAGTTGTTGAACCGGATTGATTGCAACAAGGACAACAACCGCTAAAACACCGAGGATCGCCATGACAATAAGAAGCTCTATTAGCGTAAATCCGCCCGCCTCTGGTCCTTTAATATAACGTTTATTCATTCTTTCACCCCCTTACAAAAGAAAAGACTACATGTTCATTATGACACACATTTTTTTCAAAACTCAATACACGAAATTTATATGTTAGAATTGTTTTAATTTTATGGAAAAAGTAAAAATTCATTTCAGTATCGGTATTTGCGCCTATAATGAAGAAGAAAATATTACTAATTTAATAAAATCAATTACTAAACAAGAGCTGGGTAGCGAATTTTCGATTAGAGAGATTTTAATTATTGCGTCGGGGTGCACGGATAATACCGTAAGTATTATCAAGAAGCTTAAAAAGAAAAATAAAAAAATCAGACTGATTATTCAGGTAAACAGAGAAGGAAAAGCCAAGGCAGTCAACTTGTTCATCAAATATGCAAAATCTAAATATCTGATACTCCAAAGCGCTGACACGATATTAGATAAAAAATGCTATTTCCTACTCTTGAATAAATTAAAGAACAAAAGTGTCGGAATGGTCGGCGGCAAAGTGATTCCAACAGATAATCCGGACACATTTTGCGGTTTCGCAAACCAACTAAAGTGGAAACTTCATCATCTTGTTAATCTCAAATTTCCGGAACGGCCAAAAGTAGGTGAGTTGATAGCATTTAAAAAGGTTTTCAAACGGATTCCCCCAAATACCGCCGTTGACGAAGCAAGTATTGAGCCGTTAATCAAACTCCAGGATTATAAAGTTATTTATGAAGAGAAAGCCATTGTTTACAATAGCGGTCCGAAAACGATCAGGGAACTCTTAAGCCAAAGGCGAAGAATCTTTGCCGGGCATTATGAAACAAAACTCCATTACGGCTATGAGGTGATAACTTTCTCTAACTTTTTAATATTACCCGTATTTTTATCAACACTAAATTTCAACGCCAAAGAACTTATCTTTTCTGCATTTACTGTTATTCTGGAAATTATTGCGAGAATTTTTGGTTATCTTGATGTAACTTACAAACTTCGTGACCATAGTGTGTGGAAGATTGTTACCTCTTCAAAAAACCCAAAATCGACAATTACTTAACCGCTTTCATTTCGAAATATAAACCATCGTAAATATTTAATAAGAAATATTTGAGAACAGGTTTGAATGGGATAAAGACTCGCATTTTACTTAAGAGTGTTTTATTTGCGTTAAAAGGTTTACTCACCAATATACGAAATTTTGCATTTGTATAATAATTATATTTATCATCTTGTCTAAAATAATCCATGCTTTTTTCTGTAAACAGATGTTTATGTGTAGGGTCCTGCAAAGCACCGTCCGACTTCGCATAAGGCAAATAAATTTTAACAATACCACCTGGCTTTAGAATCCGATATATTTCTTCCATAACCAATACTACATCATCCAAGTGTTCAAGAACGTTATCCATCAAAACCTCGTCAGCCGATTTCTTTTTAATTGGGTAAGGGAATTTATTTAAATTGAAATAGAGGTCTGCCTTAACAGACCGTGTTACATCTACGTTGATGTAACCTTTGATATACTTTTTACCGCAACCTAAATTATATTTTTTCATTCTGTGAATAATCGATACATTTTCGAAAACAAATCCTCGAAATTAAATCGCGAAACAATATAATTTCGTATCTTCTCTTTTTTAAACTTATTTTTTATAACAATATCGTTAATCCGTTTTTTAAATTCGGCGGTGTCGGTTACCAGATATCCATTTACCCCATCCTTAACAATATCATTGCAACCACTGATATCAAAACAAACAACAGGGAGTCCGAAAGCCTGTGCTTCTAAGATATTATACGGGAAGCTTTCCCAATTGCTTGTTGAAATAAAAAAATCGCATTTGTTCATAATGTCTGCCATAAAACGATTTTCCACGTATCCAAAAAAACTGACATTTTTATGCTTCAATGAAAATGCGCGAACCCTGTCTTTAAGCTCACCGTCGCCAAATATATTCCATATAATTTTTTTACCGCATTTTCCGGCATTAACACCTTCGATTATCTCAAAAAGTTTATCTATGCCTTTCTGTTCGGTCAACCTTCCTGTCCATAAAATATTTGTTCGGAGTTTATTCCATTTGTAAGGAGGTTTATATTCAAAGACAACTTTTGCGAATTGATCAAAATTAAACGCATAATAGATCTTTTTGACATTATGAATATTAAACTTATCTTTAATAATATCTTCATCAAAGGTATTCATCACATGAAGTACTTTAGCTCCCTTCAGAGCCTTAATATATAATGGCGATCGATATAGTAAATTATGAATTTTCGATTGCAGTGAACTGGTAAACTCATAATACATGGGGATGTGGAATCCATAAACAATAGGCGGTATATGTCGGTAACCAATCAAATATTTAAATAGCATAACCTCCAATAAATTGTTAGTCGTATAAATCAAATCGTAACCTTTAAGTTTTTTAAGTAAACTTTTAAAATTGTATTGATAGTAACCGGCGAAGCCCAATTTTTTCTTGATCGAAATAATATTTTCCTTATCTTTTTGGTCCATATCCTGCTTCCCGAAAAAATATAAAAAATATAATAAAAGAAATTTTCTTAACGTCTTTTTTTCAAAACTAATAATATCGATCTTCAAATTCTTATATCTTTTCGCTAAACCTGAGGCCGTCTCGATATAGTATTTTGCAACACCGCCTCCATATTCGAGTCTGGTATAAGTGAAAAATGCTATTTTCATTAATCTGATTTTAACTGTAAACTATTTACATCACAAACATTATATGAGTAAAAGCCTCACAGATGAATTTCTTTTTTATACAATACCTCATTTTTCACAAAGATATTTCTTGCGCAAAGACATCGGATATGTTGTTAAAAAATATAAACTAAAAGGAAAATTACTGGATGTTGGTTGCGGAGAAAAACCATATAAATTTTTATTTAAAAATACAAAATACCTAGGTATTGATTTTCCCAATTTCTCACCGAATAAAAGTGTAAATATTAAAGATGAACCAAACATATACTTTCCTGAAAATTATAAACTCGTTGGAAAGCTCCCTTTCCAGGATAATACCTTTGATATTGTCTGTGCTTTCCAGGTATTTGAACATGTTACTGACCCGTTTATACTATTTGATGAAATGGTTAGAATATTAAAAAGAAATGGATACTTATTAATAACTGCACCCTTTCTCTGGGCTCTTCATGAAGAACCGAATGATCATTTCAGGTTTACGCGTTATACATTTGACCGGCTCATCAAACTCCACCATTGCCGGCTGCACTATTATAAAAAACAAGGTGGTTTATTATCTGCAATTGAAACTTTATTGGAGAACTATTTGGTTGAATTAAATCAAAAAAACAAACTATACTACTTTCTGACTTTACCTTTATACATTCCCTTACTTTTATTATCGTATCTAGCCGTCCTTGTAGAAAACTACTATTCTTCCAAATCGATATATATTAATAACCTATTCCTCATTAAGAAATGGTAGTAAAAAAAATAAGTAAAACAAAGATTCTTCTTAAGTTTCTGTCTGGGCATTTTATTGTATTGTTTTTGTTTTTATCGACTTTTTTGATATACGTTAACGGAATTTGTCCTGGCGTGTTTGCTGGCGATTCGGGAGACTTTCTTTCAGCGATCATTTCAAAAGGCGTTCCACATCCTTCGGGATATCCACTTTATATACTTCTTGGGATTACCTTTAACTCACTTCCATTGGGACATACAGTAGCCTGGAGAGTCGGATTGATATCTTCATTATTTGCATCGCTCTCCATTATCTTAACTTATCTAATCTCACTAACACTAACAAAAAATAAAATAATATCGATTATTATAAGTTTAATTCTTGCTTTTATCTATCCTTTTTGGATATACGCAGAGGTTGCAGAAGTCTTTTCCCTCCACTTTTTTTTTATCCTTCTAATCTCACTTATCACAATCAAGTTTATAATTAGCAAAGAAAACAGACTTTTGTACCCGCTGTCTTTCTTCCTCGGTTTATCGCTCACAAATAACATGACAGTTTTGCTTATGTTTCCTGCAGTTGGACTCTCGGTCTTATTTACAGACATTAAAATCCTGAAAGATTTAAAATTAATATTGACTTGCATATTTTTATTCATCCTGGGTCTGTTACCGTATCTTTACATACCTATAGCTGCAGCACAAAATCCGATAGTTAACTGGGATCGGGCTGTCACGGCCAAAAATTTACTCTATCTGATATTACGAAAGGACTATGGATGGATCGATACGGAGAACAGACCATTCATGTTTGTAAACGATTTTCATTCTTATTACATATATTGGAAGGAGTATTTAAATCCGATTATTCCTTTTGCTTTCGTTTTGGGCGTAATCTATTTTCTAAAACAAAAAAGACGCCTTTTATTATTTTATTTACTGACTGCACTTTTTTTTATCGGTCCTTTTTATATTTTTTACGCAAAAGTTGAAACCAAAAGCCTTGCTAACATTTCAACAATCGAAAGATTTTACATTCCTTCCGTAATTTTTCTTTTGCTTTTTTCCGGTCCCGGTATTTTGTTATTAACAAAATTACTTAATAAAATCATCAAAAGGAGGCCTTTATACCGTTTATTTTATCCATTGACGCTGGCCGCATTCGCTTTAGTTCCGATATCATATTTCATTGCAAATTACCCGAAGACCGATCTATCCGACATTTACATCGGCAATAACCTTGCAAAAGACGTACTGGGGCCATTGGAAAATAAAAGTTTCCTATTCGTTGATAACGATGAATTTGCATTCAATACTCTATATATCCAACTTGAAGAAAATTTCCGACCGGATATCACCATCCCCGGAAGAAACACCGGTTTTGAGAAATTTCTTGTAGAATCAGGTACCATGAACCCCGATCAGGCAAAGACTTATCTTATTAAAAACAGAAACACGATCGATCAGGAAACATTATATTCCTGCATCGTCAATCTCATAAGAAGGGGGTATAACATTTATTCAACTGTACCCAGGGTCATCGTGAATGACCAGGATAAGAAATTGGGCACAATACCTCACGGATTGGTGTATCACTTTGTTGTTGGGGCCGAATCGGTACCCAAAAAAGAAGATTACGTAACCGCCCAGGATGAAATTTACAATAATTTCCTTTTGGGAGAATATGATTCCTACAAGGATGTTGTGGGTTACAGCTTCAGTCTTACAAATATGAAAAGATATTACTCAATAGGATACAAGAATATAGCACTTTTTATGAAATATTATTATAAGGATGAAGAATTATACGGGTCATTCCTTGTGAAATCCATCCTCACCGACCCCATCCTTTCGACACTTCCTCCTGGGGAACAAAATAAATGAGCCTGCTTTATCACAGGCTCATTATTTTTATTCTCAACTAATTAAGAATAAGTTACTGCTGGGCGCTCCATGTTTGAGCTGTTCCAGCTGCTGCAACATTTGTACAAACCAATCCTCCACGACCGTCAACAGTCGACCACACAAAGTAAGAGACCACACCGCTACATTTACTTCTTTCCGAATCAGATTCCAATTCCGTATATAAAACGGCTTCTCCCGAACCCATAAGATAACACCACCCATTCTGACTGTTGATGCATGCTTGGGGTGTAAATCCGCTTCTGTATGATATCGTACTGGGAGGAGTTGAAATCTCTCCCGAAGTAGAAAGACTATTTAAGAACGTGTCCGAAAGAGGAAGATAGCTTCCACTATGAGAAGTATAGTAAGCCTCCAATGCTCTACCGATTTGGGCGACACCGGCTTTTCTTCCAGCATCACGCGTTCTTGCGAGTTGTTGAACCGGATTGATTGCAACAAGGACAACAACCGCTAAAACACCAAGAATTGCCATGACAATCAGAAGCTCAATAAGTGTGAAACCTGCCTGCGTAGTCAGGCCTTTATATATCTTTTTCATAATAGTTTATAAAACTTTGTAAGTTTCACCCCCTCTCAGTAGGTTAATTTTTGAAAATACTAGATTCGAAATTGGAACCCAACATAAATGTTGTCGAAACGATTCAAACTTCAAATCCAATATTTCGAATTTCGTAAGTCTGATTAACCATATTCAGTATTGTACAAAAGGACATGGCCTGTCAAGGGGAGAGGGGCAAACCAATTTTCAATTTTCAATTTTAAATTTTTAATGAAGCGCCAGCAATAATATAGACAAAGTTTTTAGATTAAATTTGCGATGTCAAATTGTAGATCGGCATGATCACCGAAATGACTAAAAATGCTACGCCAACACCTAAAAAGATTAAAATAATTGGTTCAATTGCCGCGGTGATTGCCTTCAATTTCTGGTCACTCTCACTTTCAAAAACATGAGATATTTTATCCAAAACCTCATCCATTTTTCCCGTTTCTTCTCCAACGGAGATCATTTGAGAGAGGATTGGCGGAAACGCCTCCGGATGTTTTGCAAAAGAGAAAGCGACGGGAAAACCTTTTTCAACCATTTTTCCGGCATCAATTAAGGCTTCAGAAATAATCGAGTTATCTGCCACTTCGGAGGTAATGTACAAACTTTCAAGAATCGAGACGCGCGATCCAACCATCAGCGAAATCGTTCTCGTCAAATCAGTTAAAATCACTTGCCTCTGTAAACTGCCAATAAGCGGGATTTTAAATTTAAATTCGTCAAATTTTTTTCTTCCGGTCTTCGTTTTGATATAGAGTTTAAACATATAGTATATCGCCACACCCGCTCCAATTACCAAATACCAGTATTTACTCACCGCATCAGAAACAGCAAGAAGCAACTTTGTCGTTATCGGAAGCTCTGCATCAAACTGGTCATACAGCGAGGTCAAACGTGGGATTACAAAGACAAGCATGATAAAGGTCACAATTAGCATTCCAATAACGATTATTGAAGGGTAAACCATTGCACCTTTCACTCTACCTGAAAACTCCTGTTGCTTTTCCAAACTGTCGGATAGTTTTGCCAATACTGCATCCAAAACACCGCCGATCTCGCCCGATTTAATAAGCGCAACATATGTCTTATTGAAAACCGAAGGATACTTTTCAAGCGATGATGATAGAGAGTGTCCACCTTCGACATCATTTAGAATTTCGGTTAAAATTACTTGAAGCCTTCCCGTTGATTGGTTTCTTAAAATTAACAAGGACTCGGTGATCGGAAGTCCCGCATTCATCATCGTTGCTAACTGTCTTGTAAAATTTGCGACATCCTTTGAAGTTACTCTGTCTCTAAATTTTCTTGTAATATCAATAATAAACTCGGCTTTAGGTTTAATGGAAACGATGATGTATCCTTTTCTTTTCAGAAGTTTAGCGGCGATCTTGTCGCTTGTGGCTTCAACTTCACCTTTAACAACTTCGCCCGTGGTTGTTCTTGCCCTGTATTTGAATCTTTTCATACCATTGACTCACTAATTCAATGATCCGATGAGTTAGTGATTCAATGAGTTAGTGGTTCACTTACTCGAACGTACAAGTCTTGTTAGCTCTTCAGGTCTCAACGAGAAGGATTGTGCCGTCTCAAAAGTCACCTTTCCGGTTTTTACAAGTGACGCCAAAGACATTTCAAGTGTATTCATTCCCACTTCAGTCGAAGTTTGTAGAATGTTATCAATTTGGTGCGTCTTGCCTTCCCTAATAGAACTTTTAACAGCTGACGTTCCCAACATTACTTCGTATGCAACAACTCTGTCGCCAGACACTGCAGGAATTAAGCGCATTGAAAACACAGCTTCGATAACATTTGACATTTGAAGTTTTACCTGCTTTTGCTGCTCATCGGGAAAAACATCAACAATCCTGTCAATCGTCTGCGCAGCAGAGTTAGTATGCAGAGTAGCAAAAACCAAATGCCCGGTTTCTGCAATCGTTAGAGCAGCGGACACCGTTTCATAATCACGCATTTCTCCCACCATAACAACGTCAGGGTCTTCCCTAAGCACGCTTCGAAGTGCAACTTGCCAAGAAAGTGTATCTGAACCCATTTCTCTTTGAGAAATAATTGAATTTCTCGGTCTGAAGACAAATTCAATTGGGTCTTCAATTGTAACGATATGACAAGCCCTGATTTGGTTAATCTCGTTTAGAATTGCCGCAAGCGTTGTTGACTTACCATGTCCAGTCGGACCGGTTATAAGAATGAATCCTTGCCGCAAATTTGCAAA
The DNA here is from genome assembly GCA_000993685.1 of Candidatus Woesebacteria bacterium GW2011_GWA1_39_21. Classification (GTDB taxonomy): domain Bacteria; phylum Patescibacteriota; class Microgenomatia; order UBA8517; family UBA8517; genus GWB1-38-13. The sequence goes on along the minus strand of LBWP01000001.1, from coordinate 45,087 downwards.
TGAGTGGACGATTTTCGGAAGTCCCAAATCATCGACCGCCGAGATCTCGATTGGAATCATCCTGAATGAAATTGCAAATTGATTCTTTTGTGTATAAGCGTTCACTCTAAACCTGGCCTTGGCCGAAAACGCCAGTGAAAAGTCAAGCTCCTTGTTGACATAAAATCGTTCAAGGTTATCAGCTGAAAGGATCTCCCTCAGATATTTGTCGACAACATCTTGCGTAACAATTGGGGCGCTATTCACCGGAGCTAAAACACCCTCAATTCTCAAGTATGGTGGTAAACCGCAAATAATATGCAGGTCAGATGCACGCCTTTGGATTGTCAACTCCAACAAATCTTTGATACTCATGATTATGAAATATTTAAAATCAAACTTGAAAACTACTTACTTATTATTCTTGCGCAACGCGCAGAACTTCTTCGAGACTCGTCATCCCATCAATAACCTTCATATAACCATCCTGCTTCATTGTAACCATACCTTCTTCTTTGGCAGTGTTTTCAATTTCAGCCGAAGAAGAACGCTCTAATATAAGCCTACTAATTTTTTCGGAAACAGGCAAGACCTCAAAAATTCCAACACGGCCATAATATCCGGAGTTTCCACATTCGTTGCAACCCTGACCTTTATAGAATTTTACACCCGTATCTGGTTTCCATAAATTCCCTAAGGTTTTTTTAATTTCCATTACGACTTTTTCATCGGGTGTGTAATCAATCCTGCAGGCCGTGTGAATTTTTCTTAAGACTCTCTGTGCCATAATTGCGGTAATCGACGAGGCGAGAAGGTAAGGTTCCGCACCCATATCTAACATCCTCGGAAGTGCGCCCGAGGCATCGGTCGTGTGAAGAGTAGAAAATACCAAATGACCAGTGAGCGATGCCTGAACGGCAAGGTCAGCTGTTTCCTGATCACGAATTTCACCAACAAGAATTACGTTAGGATCCTGCCTCAAAAAAGATCGCAATCCTGAAGCAAATGTCAAACCAGCCCCCGGATTAACCTGCACCTGATTGACGCCGGCAATTTTATACTCAATCGGATCCTCCAGTGTCATAATGTTGACCTTTGGAGTGTTAATCCTCTGGATAATTGAATAAAGTGTTGTCGTCTTACCTGAACCCGTCGGACCAGTAATCAAAATAATCCCATGCGGTCTGACAATCGCATCCTCAAGGTGTTTCATCGCCCGGCCACGAAGTCCAAGTTCTGTCAGATCAGGAATCCCTCCGGTTTTCTTCAAAAGCCTGATCACAATTTTCTCCCCCCAGGTGGTCGGCAGGGTTGATACACGAAGGTCAACCTCTTCATTGTCCGCGGAAAAATTAAATCTACCATCCTGGGGAACACGTTTTTCATCAATCTTCATCCCCGACAGGATTTTGATTCTCGAGACAAGCCCATCGTGAAGCTCCTTGGGGGTGGTCAATTTCTCCTGCAAAATTCCGTCGATACGATATCGAACACGTGTCGATTTTTCTTGCGGTTCAATATGGATGTCTGATGCACGCGATTTCACAGCAAAACTCAAAATTTGTTTGACAATTTCCGAAACTTTTTCTTCACGGACGACACTTGTGCGACCACTATCAACAACCTGGATAAGTCTTTTTTCTGGAGCAACTTCTTTGAGCGCTTCCGTAACCTCTTTAGCTAAAGAGCTCGAATACGCCGCCGTAACCTGCGTGTCGATTTTGGTGGGCTGCGAAGCGTAGGGCTTGACACGATAGCCGGTTTTTTGCTCGATAAAGCCAACTGCTGTTAAGTCAAGAGGGTCAGCCATCGCTAAGTTGAGAATTTTTGAGTTCTTATCAATAGAAATGGGAAATACCCTAAACCGCTGTGCCACCTGTTGGGGGAGGATTGACAGAGCTTCCGGCGAACTTGGTGTCGTCTCCAAATCCAAAAAGGGAATATTGTACAAATTAGATTTTGCACGAACCAGATCCGCTTCTGCGACAAATCCTTGCTCCAAAACAATTTCCTCTTGGGTTTTGCCGGTTTGAATTTCAGTAAATTTTATTTGCCTTGACTGCTCTTGGGAAATCGAACCCTGAAGAAGTAAAATGTCGGCTAACGTTTTGACTACGTTTGAAAAATTCTGGTCATTCTGAGCATTTAATGGTTGGGCAGGCATATATTTATGACTATTATGACTTAATATCAATCACTCATCAAGCATCTGGTGGACAGCAAAATAACACATTAAATAAAATTACGCTTGGGAAAGAGCGCCAAAAATAGTAAAATATAGTAGATGCATGCGTACCTTATCGTTACAAAGGACGAATCGAGACTCACGGAAGAAGTCAAAAATCAGATTGATCTGACGGGCTACAAAATTGTGGAATTTGCGCTGCAAAAAATTGAAGATGCGAGAAATTTCAACGCTTTTGTCAAACTTTCTCTTCCCGAAAAAACTGCAATTGTTGTTAGAAATTTTCACCAAGCGACAGAGGAATGCGCAAACGCCGTACTAAAAAAAATTGAGGAGCCTCAGGAAAATCTAATTTTTATCATCCACAGCAAAAATGAGAATCTAGTACTGCCAACAATAAAATCACGTTGTCAAATCGTCAGAATCAGAAATTTTGACACACAGAATGATCTTTCGGAAATTTCATCCTTTATTAAGATGGATCTTTTGGAAAAATCAGCATACTTATCTAAGATGAAGGAGCGAAACGAAATTTTGAACTTTTGCGATAATCTGGTATTGTTTTCATCAGAGCAGATCAAAAGTGATAACTTTGAAAAAGGTATTAGATACGCAAAAAATGCTCTTTTGCTAAGAAAAGCAATCAACGGAAATGGTAACATCAATCTCCATTTCCTACACTTTTTAAAAAATATTAGCAATTGAAGTTTAAATCTCATCTAATATAATTATCTGCGCGATTGTTATGGCGGAAGATCAAAATACATATACAGCGTCACAAATCCAGGTGTTAGAGGGTCTTGAGCCGGTTCGTAAAAGACCGGGAATGTACATCGGTTCAACTGACTCCCGTGGACTCCACGAATGTTTAAGAGAAATTGTTGACAACTCCGTTGACGAGTCTTTTGCCGGTGTAGCCAATAAAGTTTGGGTGCGGATTGAAAGTGACGGAGCAATAACGATCCGAGATAACGGACGTGGTATTCCTGTCGATAAACACGTCTCTGGTGTTTCAGCATTGGAAATTACCATGACAAAACTCCATGCCGGTGGAAAGTTTGGTGGTGGGGCCTACAAAGTATCCGGAGGCCTGCACGGTGTCGGAGCGTCTGTTGTTAACGCACTGTCGACCTATTTCCGTGTGGTCGTTTTACGCAACAACAAAGCCTACTACCAAGAATATAAAAGGGGACAACCCGAAAAGGCCGTTGCTGAAGTAACCCAAAAACAGCTAGACGGTTGGTTTCCGAAAAGTTGGGGAATAAAACTGTCTTCAAACCTCACCGGAACAATTACAACTTTCGTACCGGATAAAACCGTCCTTACGACCACAGAATTCGACGGTAACCGTATCAAAGCTTTGATGCGCGATCGCGCATATTTAGTTCCGAAACTGTTTTTCAACTTTCACGACGAACGCTCCGACGAAACTTCCTGCTACTATTTTGAAGGCGGAATAAAATCGCTTGTTAAACACACTAACCGCGGTAAGAACACGCTATCGGATGTTATCTATATCGCAAAGGAAGAAAATTTCATCAGCTGCGAAGTCGCTCTTCAATACAACGATTCAATGAATGAAAACGTCAAGGGTTATGTTAACGGAATAAACACCATTGACGGCGGAACGCATATTACCGGATTTCGTATGGCACTCACACGCGCAATCACTGACTATTCAAAAAAACTTAAAGGCGACGAAAAAAACGGAAACGGAGGCCTTTTGACTGGAGAAGATCTCAAGGAAGGATTAACTGCAGTTGTCTATATCAAGATGTCTTCCGAAAGCCTGCAGTTTGAAAGTCAAACAAAAGCAAAACTGAATAACCCGGAAGTTCTGGGTTATGTTACATCGGTTGTCAAAGAAGGGTTAGATACATATTTTGAAGAACACCCATCCGACGGAAAGACGATTATTGAGAAAGTCATGCTTGCCGCAAAAGCCAGACTGGCAGCCAGGGCCGCCAAGGATGCGGTCTTGCGAAAAGGCGCACTCGACGGTGCATCTCTTCCAGGTAAATTGGCCGACTGCCAATCAAGAGATGCGTCAATCTCTGAACTGTATATTGTAGAGGGTGATTCCGCAGGTGGTTCAGCCAAACAGGGAAGAGACAGACGTTTTCAAGCAATACTGCCTCTTGGCGGAAAAATCCTAAACACCGAGCGGGCACACTTAGACAGAATAATAAAATTCGATGAGATTAAGGACTTGATTATTGCTTTGGGTGCAGGAATAGGGGAGTCGCTCGACTACGGTAAGGTCAGGTATCATAGAATCATTATTATGACGGACGCCGACGTTGATGGTGAACACATTAAAACTTTACTTCTAACCTTCTTTTTCCGACACATGCCGGAAGTGATTTCCAGAGGATACTTATACATCGCCCTCCCTCCGCTTTTCAGAATCCAGGCAAATAAAAACGTTAACTATGCCTATTCAGAAGAAGAAAGAGACACTATTCTAAAAAATAACGTTTTTACCAAGTACGTCCTACAAAGATATAAAGGTCTTGGTGAAATGAACCCGGATCAACTTTGGGATACAACAATGGACCCACAAACTCGCATTCTGAAAAAAGTTGAAGTCGGCGATGCAGATGAAGCCGATAAGCTGTTTTCAATTCTGATGGGGGAGGATGTCCCACCACGTAAGCGTTTTATCCAAACCCACGCAAAAACTGCAACTTTGGATATATAATCTAACAAATGTTTGAGTATTTAGAAACTCCTCAAGACAGATTCATCCTTAACCCCACAAATCTTGATCAGGAGATTCTGCAAAGCGGGCTGAACCGCAAAGACATTGAATCTCTAAAAAAATATTCCGCCGGTATTTTTTCAATCGAACAATTTTCTGATTTAAACAAACAAAAGATGGGCAAAGCACCAAAGTTCGACGATAAATATCTCGGTTATTCACTGGGAATTACCAACGATAAAGATTTATACAAATTAATTGGGAATACGGTTTTAATGACATCCTCCCCGCCTTAAAAGGCGGGGTTTCCCCAAGGAGGATGACATATCAGAGTTGAATCCTGCCCGCTAGCTTGCGCAGCTAAGCAGGCGGGTCATCCCCACCCTGAAGGGTTGGGTTTTCTTGAACGCTGTTATAAATATGGTTTAGTCTATAAAAGCGATATTTACGACGACTTTGGTCGAGATTTTTATTCTTCAGATGCACCCCAACCCAAGGACGATATAATCGAACAAACTAGAAAATATTTGGAAATAATCCATCAGCAAGGCCACCCAGTTGTTTTTTTGTCTCCGAAAACTTGTTCGAACATCCGGCATCCAAAGTTACAAAAGCGGAAATGCAATGGTGTTTGGAAAACGTTAGAGGAAGAAAAAAACTAAAAGATACATATTTTGTTTTTGGTTTATACAGTTGCATCAGTGGCGAAGAACATCTATCACTTACGAAAAATCACAATTCTTATAACGATAGGGTTCGTCATATCTCGTTGTTGCTAAAGAATTATAATGAAAATATCCGAAGATAATATCTGTTTACATTTTAGCCGGTTGTTTTAACAAGAATTCAATTAGATATTGATAATTTAACAAAGCTCTAATAAAATACACCTAGACTCTATTTGAAAGAGTCTTTTTATATCAGAAACATGGATATACAACAAATCAACATGCTTTTGACTGTTGTTCTTCTAACATCTGTCGCAGGCATCGGTGTAGCCTTCTTTCTTGCAAGACACGTCTTGTCATTCTCAACAGGAGATAAAGAGGTTCAAGAAGTTGGCTTGGCAATTCAAAATGGAGCAAATGCATATCTTAAACGACAGTTCAAAACAATCGTCCCAATCATTTTACTTCTTTCCTTCTTTTTGTATTTCACAGGTAAAACCCCAGAGTTGGCGATAGGAAGGTCTGTTGCATTTTTACTGGGCGCATTCTTTTCAGCTCTCGTTGGGACAGTAGGAATGAATATTGCAACAAGAGCAAATGTTAGGGTTACAAATGAAGCAAAAAAGGGTTTTGGCGAAGCTTTGGCTTTGGCTTTTAAAGCTGGCGCGACAACAGGTATGTTAACCGTCGGGCTCGGACTTTTGGGTGCAACAATTATTTACTGGCATTATCGAGAATTAGCAACAGAAATCCTTATCGGATTTGGCTTCGGAGGATCACTGATTGCACTCTTTATGAGGGTCGGAGGAGGAATTTATACAAAAGCTGCAGACGTTGGTGCCGATCTAGTTGGAAAAGTTGAAAAAGGGATTCCTGAAGACGACCCCAGAAACGCCGCTGTTATTGCTGACCTAGTCGGTGACAATGTCGGAGATTGTGCAGGAATGGCAGCAGATCTTTTTGAGAGTTACGAAGTCACACTTGTTGCCGCAATGATATTAGGTGGGGCAACCTTCGGACTTCCCGGAGTACTCTTTCCACTTGCCGTTAGGGCTCTCGGTGTCGTAACTTCTGTGATTGGAATTTACAGCGTCAACGCAAAAGGCAAATCACAAATCGGTGAAGGAATGATGGCTATTCTAAAAGCCTTCGGAATTTCTACAGTCATTTCAATAGTTGGCTTCTTCTTTCTTTCAAACTATTTGGTCCATGAACCGAAACTCGCAATCGCAACAACAATCGGAATCATTCTTTCCGTAGTCATTTTCCTTTTGACCGATCACGCGACGGGCAATCACGCACCCGTAAAAGATATTGTCAAACAGTCACAAACGGGTCCGGCAACCGTTATTCTTTCAGGGCTGGTGTCAGGATTCTCGTCAACAGTATGGCAAATCCTTGCAATCGCACTGACGATTCTTTTGTCATACCTTCTATTCAACGACCCATTAACAGCCGCTTACGGTGTGGCCTTAGCCGGTATGGGAATGCTTACGACAACAGGTTTGATTGTTTCAATGGATTCATACGGACCAATTGCGGATAACGCTCAAGGCCTTTCTGAGTTGGCGGGGCTCAAAGGAAAAGCATTAGGAATTTTGGCAAAACTTGATTCGATCGGAAACACAACAAAAGCAACGACAAAAGGTTTTGCGATTGCTTCTGCCGTCGTTGCCGCAGTATCGCTTTTTGAATCATACCTTACAGACACTCATTTAACGGGAATTAATATTTCGCTACCCGTTGTCTTTGTCGGATTCCTAATTGGTGGCGCAATTCCATTTTTGTTCTCCTCACTGACAATCAGAGCTGTTTCAAATTCATGCTTTGCAGTTATTAACGAGGTTAGAAGACAGTTCAAAGAGATGCCAGGAATTATGAAGGGGACACAAAAACCAGATTATGCTAGGGTTGTTGATCTGACAACGAAAGCAGCCTTAGATGCTCTTGCGACACCTGCGCTTGTTGCAATCATTGTCCCAGTTTTGGTCGGATTTCTACTTAAGGCTGAAGCTCTTGGTGGTTATTTGGCAGGTACAATTCTTACAGGACAACTTTTAGCGGTTTTTATGACCAACACTGGCGGCGCATGGGATAATGCGAAAAAGATGATTGAAGAAGGAGTTTTCGGAGGTAAAGGTTCGGACGCGCACAAAGCAACCGTTGTCGGAGATACAGTCGGTGATCCACTCAAAGACACCGCCGGACCGGCCGTTAATCCGCTAATTAAAGTTATGAATTTGGTAGCTCTTCTTATTGCACCCATGGTTGTTGCAACAAAAACACTAACAACCACCCATTGGACACTTATCATCCTCTCTTTCGGAGTACTTCTTTACGCTCTGGCAAGATCACAAAAATCTGTAATGTAATATCTTAATTTAATTTTGAACCGCTTTTTTTAAAGGTTAATTGATTCGCAATATTTGCAGGAACTCTTCAAGACATATTTAAAAACATTCTCTATTAAAGTAGAATTTTACCCTTTTTATAGTTAAAATACTTAATCCGTATGTTTAGAGAAAGAAAACGAGTCGAGCAATTTTCAAATAGTTGGAGAGATTGGATTTTTTATGATCAGATTGGAAAAATTGACATTAAACGCGAACTACAGACTGGCGGGATTAACAAGGCTTTAATCAGCGACGAGTGGCTAAAAGATGAATTTGGAAATTCTATCTTATCAATACCTAATCTTTTCGTAAAAGACACCCTTACTGAAAAGAGGTATCCTTTTGAAATTTGTTTACCTGAAAAATCAAAACTCATTGACGACCAACAGGGTCTGAAAACACTACTTGAATACTCTATGGGTATTAAAAAGCCGCTGCGATTATTGGATAACGCTAATTTTTCCACTGCAGTGTATTTTAAACACAAAGACATCTTACTAGCTGGAGTTTATATGAAATTTATTGATATCACAGGACCAGAGCGTTTAATACACAACGAACTTCTTAGAAATAATGGATGTCCTGTAATTCCATCATATTTTTCAACCACAAACTTTTACTCATCGTTATATACCGACGGTATCATTCCTTCAGAAAAAGAGTGTGTTGAAGTTATAGCTCTATTAAATAAAACAAGAGATAAACTCATATCCGAAGGGAAGTGGTTGGAAGACATCCGAATTGATGGTTCAGATAAAGATATTCGGATGTTTGCGATTACCGGAAAAAAAGTGCCGACTTCTGTTGATCCAACATTCAGACATATGAAATTCGAATCGGGTTAAAATTGTAATTGTAAATAACTTGTAAAGTATGGAGGATGAAAAATACACATTCGCTATTGATGTTGTATCTAAAATTAGTAAAATCAATTATACATATTATATAAAATAATGGACACAAAAGAATTCTGGGAAAAATGGTGGCAGAAAATAGATGACGATGGATGGGAAGATACACCTTCAATCTTTGCCCAGTTTGCCATTAGCTATTATCCAAAAGAAGGAAGAGTGTTGGAACTTGGCGCCGGGATTGGCAAAGATACACGCTACTTCGCCCAACATGGATACTTCGTTGTTAGTACCGATTTCGCCGACAAAGCCTTGGAAATTTCCAAATGGGAATCGACGATGCAAAAACTGATGAACATTGATTACCAAAACGTCGATCTTAAAAAACCTCTCCCTTTCGCCAACGAACAGTTTGATATTTGCTACGCCCATGCAGTTTTACATTACTTCAGCCATGAAATTACTGACCAACTTTTTCGAGAAATACATCGGGTACTCAAAGACGGGGGTAGCTTTGCGACTCTTTTAAAATCAAAAGAAGATCCCGAGATTTTGAATTCCCTTAAACTCGATGAAAATTTCTACCAAACACCACAGGGAATCGTCGAAAGGTTTTTTACAATTGAAGAAGTGCAAAAGGAAACCGATGGTTTGTTTAAACCTGTAGTTCTCGATGCGTCAGAGCAAACACACGAAACAGAAAATGCTACTTTCATTCGATATATCGGGCTGAAAATTCCACACGGGGAACAAACCCATTAACTAATAATATGATCTCTTCGCTATTAAAAATAATATCTTTCATTATGGTTTTTCTTTTATCGCTAACGACATTGCTTATCTTTTTTGTGAAATTTATCGTCCTAAACGAAGTTTTTTATGTCTATTCCCTGCAACGCAACGATACGTATAAAAACCTTACAAAGGCGGTAAAGGAAGCAGCAAGGGAGACTTTAATTAATCAAGTAAATCAATCTGAAGATTATAGTAAATTAACGGTCGGCGAAAGACAACAAATCGATAGCCAAATCGAAAATTACACTTCCTTTATTAATGAGGCGAATGTCAAAAACTTTCTTCAGCAAAATATTGGCAGTATCTTGAGTTATCTTGGTAGTAATAAAAATGAGTTAATCTTTTATCTACCAATAAAAGATTGGGGGTTATCGGAGCAAACCCTTTCACAAATTCCTGACTACCTCAAAAACGGTCAAGTTAGCGCCAAAGACATACTTAAGCAAAGAGGCTCAGATACAACGCAAAATTTGTCGGTTATTCAAAAACTCGCCAAAACCCATACGTATCTGACTATTTCTCTAATCGCATCAATTGTTTCGCAAACTTTGTTAATTGTGATTTATGTTGTCCTTTATAAAAAGGGTGGCAGAAGCCAAGTACTGGGAAAATTGTTATTCTTTATCGGTATTGGAGTTTTATTAATTGCCTGGATACTATTTACTGCCAACAACGTCTTCACCGAAGGAACGGCATTTATTAAAACCGGCTGGACAGAAATCCTTGCAGGAACGCTCGTACAATTGTACGCAACACCACTCGTCTATATTTTTACCGTCTTTGGCTTAATTTCATTAACATCAGGCATTGTAATTTTCAACAAAAAAACGAAAAGTCAACTTGTAACTGAAGCTAAACTTGGCTAAAATTAATAGCTTGTGTACAATCATTGTCGTGGTGAAGTGCCACACAATCAGACAAAGCATTTAATAGTTGCAGGCAATTCTTGTTAAGAGAATATAAACTCATTTTATGGATATAGGAAAAATTAGACCTGTAGAAATCACCGACGAACTGGCGAAATCATACGTTGATTATGCAATGAGCGTAATCGTCGAAAGAGCGCTTCCAGATGTTCGCGACGGATTAAAACCAGTCCACCGACGGATTTTATACGCCATGCAGCAAATGGGTTTAACACACTCTTCAGCTTTTACAAAAAGCGCCAAAGTTGTCGGTGAGGTTTTGGGTAAATACCACCCCCACGGCGACGTTGCGGTTTACGACGCACTTGTTCGTATGGCGCAGACATTTTCACTCCGCTACCCATTAATCAAAGGACAAGGAAACTTTGGCTCTGTGGATGGAGATCCCGCCGCAGCAATGCGCTACACGGAAGTTAAGCTCGCCCAAATCTCCGAATGGATGCTTAAAGACATCGAAAAAGATACGGTCGAGTTAATCGACAATTTTGATACAACCTTAAAGGAACCCGTCTTCCTACCGTCACTTCTTCCTAACTTACTACTAATGGGATCAGAAGGAATTGCTGTTGGAATGGCGACAAAAATCCCTCCGCATAACTTGAGTGAAATTGTCAACGGGATTGTTGAAACCATTAAAAAAGGACATGTCGTTAGCGACACAAACAGTGTCGAAGAAAAGACGGATTTTGTCATCAAAAAAATTAATCTTGTCGCAGCCGGAGAGGAAAAGAAATTATCAAACGATGATGTTACACCTTCAAATATCAGTTTCGATAGTGATATCACGATCGAAGAATTAATCAAATTTATCCCCGGGCCAGACTTTCCAACCGGTGCAACAATCTATGACGGGGAGTCCTTAAAAGAAGTCTATTCAACCGGAAGAGGAAGAATCGTTGTCCGTGGTGTAGCCGAGATAACGGAGGCCAAAGACGGAAAAACGCATATTTTAATTAGCCAAATCCCATACCAGGCCAATAAATCAGAACTGGTAAGAAAGATTGCCGACCTTGTTAAAGAGAAAAAGTTGGTCGGAATCTCCGATTTGCGCGATGAATCAGACAAGGACGGAATGCGCGTTGTCGTCGATCTCAAACGCGACGCAAAACCCAAATCGGTGCTCAATAATTTATATAAATACACAAAGTTGCAGTCGTCTTTTCCGGCAAATTTCGTTGCGCTTGTTGACGGAGTCCCGCACACCTTAAATCTCAAACAAATATTAGTTGAGTATATTAAACACCGTCAAAAAGTCATTACAAGGCGAACAATTTTTGAGCTGACGGAAGCAAAAAGAAGAGCTCATATTTTAGAAGGATTAAAAATCGCTCTCGACAATCTTGATGAGGTCATCGCAACCATCAGAGGCAGCAAAACCCAGGAAGATGCGAAAAACAATCTCGTCACCCGTTTTAAACTTTCAGAAATTCAGGCAACGGCAATTCTCGATATGCAACTGCGACGTCTGGCCGCACTCGAACGGGAGAAGATCGAAAAGGAATACGAGGAAATTAAAAAACTGATCGATAGACTTATCGCAATTCTGAAAAACCCACAAAAGATCCTTGACATTATTACCGATGAGCTTACAACTCTAAGGGAAAAATTCGGTGATAAAAGAATGACAAAAATTTACAAACAAAAAATCGGCGAATTTTCAGAAGAAGACCTGATTCCTAAAGAGGAAACTCTGGTTACAATTACCAAGACTGGTTACATCAAAAGAGTTCCAAGAAGCACCTACAAAGCACAGCGCAGGGGCGGTAAGGGTGTTGTTGGAATGACAACAAAAGAAGAAGACGAGATTTCACATTTAGTTTCCGCTTCGACGCACGATACGCTCTTGTTCTTCACCAATAAAGGGAAGGTCTACGGTACCAAAGTGTGGGATGTCCAGGAGGCGAGTAGGCAGGCAAAAGGACAGGCAATTGTAAATATCCTGAACATCGAACAGGGTGAAGAGGTTATGTCGTTTTTACCAACTAGTGAGGTTGGGAAAAATCTGGTTATTGCTTCTGCAAAGGGTATTGTTAAAAAGACGGAAGTAGCTGAATTTAAAAATATTAGAGCATCCGGAATTATCGCTATTCGACTCGATTCCGATGACTCAGTTGTTACTGTCAAAGAAACAACTGGCGACGACCACATTCTATTAATTACTAAAAAGGGGAAATCAATTCGTTTTCCGGAAAGTAACACGCGGGCAATGGGAAGAGCGACATCGGGAATGCGTGGAATAAGACTTGATCAAAACGATCGTGTCATCGGAATGGAAATCTTTCCAGAAAAACACGCCGAGCATAACGACAAACGCAAAAAATCTTTTAGAGATCTTTTAACCGTTTCGGAAAACGGGCTAGGTAAAAGAACACCACTTCATCTTTTTCCCATTCAAAAAAGAGCAGGGAAGGGTGTCAAAGCGGCTGTTGTTAACACAAAAACTGGAGACCTGACAGGCGAAGTTATCGTCAACGAAAAAATCGAACAAATTATAATTACCTCGAAATTTGGACAGGTGATAAAACTTCCAATTAAAAATATTCCACAAATGGGCCGTTCAACGCAGGGTGTAATTTTGATGCGCTTCTCTGATAAATCTGACGGTGTTGCAGCAATCGCCACACTGGCCAAAGATGGCGAGCAAGAAGAAGAAAGCAGGACCTCAAAAGTACCAGAAAAAGAGAAAAACAAACTGTCAGATTAAATCCCGTGGCGGTTTACCAAAAAGCCGTCAATTTTATTTGTTATATTTGTGGGTCAAACGTTAATTTCCGCCCTTTCCGTGAAACGCTTCGTAAACATCTTTGAGGTGCTTGTGGGTTACATGAGTATAAATTTGCGTCGTTTGGATGTTTTTATGCCCTAACATCTCCTGAACCGATCTAATGTCAGCACCGGCCATAAGCAGATCTGTCGCAAAACTATGCCTCATAACATGCGGTGTCGCATCAACCGGCAAGTGAACCTTACGGACATATTTTTTAATCATCCGCTGAATTGAACGGACAGAAAGCCGCATTTTTTCATCGGGGGTTGTCGGATCTGGTTCACCCTGGTGTCTGATAAAAAGTGGCGCATAATCATCAGGACGCGCTTGTAAATACTGTTCTATCCAATCAGCCGCACGCCTTGATAAAAACACAACTCTTCCACGGCCGCCTTTTCCGACAACCCCAAACTCACGCCTGTCGAGACTGATCATATCTCGATTTAACTTGCAAAGTTCTGAGACACGCAAACCTGTCGAATACAAAAGCTCAAGAATTGCCTTATCGCGCTTTCCGGCCAAGTTTGAAAGAGTCGGCGCGTTCAAAAGTCGCTCAACTTGTTCACCATTTAAAAACTTTACCTGCCGCTCGGTAATTTTCGGAAGTTCTATCTTGTCGGCCGCCATCACCTCAAAATCATTTTTTGTCAACCATCGTAAAAACGACCGTAGGGCAATTGCATGGTATCCCTGGGTTTTGCGGCTCATCGTTCCTTGTCCCTTGTATCCAGGAAGTCTTGAGAGGTGAACTCGAAATTGCCTAATAATTTCCGGGTTAATATCTTTCAAAGTCATTCTAATTTTCTCTTCTGTAAGCCAATTAATAAATCTATTAAGGTAATGTTTATAATTTCTTATCGTTAGGGGAGAGGAACCCTTCTCGACCTCAAGGTATTCAAGAAATTTTTCAACTTCGTTGGCTATTTCTGATGATTTTTTGGCGGCAGGCATCAATCTGGTTAAATATTAAAATATAAGAAGGCGTGTGTCAATATCATTGTGCGACATTACTATATTTTTCATCTACCTAAAATATGGTCTGCCAAAACGAAATATGCCTGAACCATTTTAGGCTGGCTCTTAAAATCAGAACTGTTTACACCCAAATTAGCAAGTCCTTTGGATTGAGCTCTATTAATAGTAAGCAGATTATCCTGTTTTGAAACATAGCCTTCATTCCAAGGTTGTGGAAATAATATGCAAATTATGCCCATACTTGCCAATATTTCAGTTTCTTCCTGAGCGTCGTCAAAATGATATTTTGAATACTTTGGAACAGTTTCGTATTTGTACTGCGAACTGATTTTTTTACCTTTTTGCATATGTATTAATCTCGCGTCAACCCAAGGCATCTGCTGTTTATAACAGTCTAATGTCGATTCAACGATTTCGTCGCTTCCCGGTCTGGCCGTAATTCTATGCAGATCTACCTCCGACCTGCTTAAAAACATTGATAAAATAGCTGAACCTGGAGACGGCTGATAATTACGCATCTCATTTGGATCATTCCAGCATTTGATAGCCATCGCCAAAGGGTCTTTATAACCAAGCTCTTTGAACCAAAGAACCATAATATATCTGTCTTTAAGATCGGATAACACTTTATTACTATTTGTAATTTTGTTGTAGATTCGCAATGCTGTAACTTCAGAAAGCAAATCTGTACTGTCAACATCTGTTGAAACACCATTTTTCTTTAATACGCGATTAACTTCTGTAAGCTTATCGATAATTTCTATTTCTTTATGCGAATAACTAGAGCTTTCGACTTTCATTTTTATATTTTTTTGGATTTTATAATTAAATATTAATAATAACAATTAGCCAAAAAAGCGGCTTCACCAAATCGATTTTAAGGCCTGTTATTTATTAAAGACGACCAATTAATCATCTTACTATTATGCATAATATGCCGTATTTACGGCATTTTCCGCACATATCACGAAATCAAATAAAAAAGTGGGGGAGACGAAGGTTGTTAAAATTTTGTTCGGCTTATTTTTGGTTTTTATATTTGAAGGACATACCATAAGTAGAGAAGAAAATTAAATTTAATAATAAGTTATAAAAGATTAATAAATAATCTTTGCGAAAAAGACGGGAAAAACACACTCTATCCCCATGTATGCGTATTTACGTCGTAAAAGTTATATTGTGCGACACTATATATACGCGGGTTCCTTCTGCTCTTCTTAACAAACTTATCCACTTTCTAAAAATAACGACCGATGTTAGAAGTAGTAAGGGATTTCTACTGTCACTCTCCGCCGACAAAGCCTCTTACTAGAATACAAACAACAAGCCCATCAACACGTTTAATTACACAAAGTCACTTTACTCTACCTCAAGAGTCCTCAATCTATGCAAAATTAAATATGAAGTTATCCACAATTAGGTTTGATAGTCACGTCTTTAGAGAAACAACCTTGTATATCAAACTATATCACATATAGCTTCTATCAAGGTGATCGTCAGAAAAAAGCGAGCAAGATCTTCAGGTTATTTTCGATTGATTGTCATATCTTATAATAATGTGAAAATAACTTTTATTATCCGTGAAAAATGTACCGCTCAAACAATAGCCTATAATAAAATAGTGTTGTCTCTTCTCTCTCCCCTCCCTTGGTGTATCAGTATAATTTTAAACGTAACAAATCAAAAAATGTTTTTTAATATCCGCTCCAGCTTGTAGATAGCAACATTACAATAAACACAACCGTGCCAACCATAAGGTATTCTCTAACGGTTTGTGAAAAAAGTCTCCCCTCAATTTCACTTTGTCCCAAACCCATTACGATATAAAAAAATATTGTTAAGAAAAGCGACCCGACAATTACACTAACCGGCCAAAAAAACAGCACAATTGAAACTTGCGCTTGTAATAGTGACGCTACTAATGCCATGTTGACGGCTTTTGGATTCATATTACTTTCCAAAGTAGTCGTCCAAAAACCTTGAAGATATAACGGAAAAGTCAGAACAAAAACCAATGGGCCAATTATTAGATAAGACAGTCTTAGAGAAATAATCCCATCTAGAGTCAAGAAAAAAGCAATCAAAGTAAGTAAAAAGCCGACACCTTTAGCGGCGCGATAAAGTGCAATTGTTTTCAAATATGAAACCGAGTAAACATTTGCTGTAAGAAAAAGCGCATATATCGACACGCCATAAAAGATTGAAACGAAAGTCGTTACCCACAGCGATTTGGGAAGCAAAAACCAAAAGACAGCCGAACCGATCGAGTAGTACAAAGGAAGAACTAAAATTAAAAATGAAATTTTGCTTTTTAATCCCTCTCGAAGCGACCACCAAAAAAGGATGACCAAGAGTACTCCCAGTAAAGCTATGCAAATAAATTTATATGTCTGATTTTCCAACAATTGTACAGTAATAAGGGTCGCGGTTAAAATTGCGGAGCTTATGATGAAGCGTTTTCTTTTATCCATAAAGAAAAATATTCTCTCATACTACAAAGTGGCCAACAACTCGCCACTTACATTAACATTCGTGTAAACATTTTGCACGTCATCTTGTTCTTCCATTTTTTTTATCAAATCAAAAATCTTTTTTGCTTTTCCGATCTCTGTGATGTCTAAAAAAGTTTTCGCTTTTTTAATTAGTTGAGTACTAACCACAGAATATCCTTTAGAGGAAATCGCATCTTTTAATTGCGCCGTCTTATCAAAAGGAACGTATAAAATCAACTCATCACCGACTTCTTCGTAGTCGTCTATTCCCAAGTCAATCAGGTCAAGAAGTTGAGTTTCTGGACTTTCCGATTTTTTAACCTTAATCATCCCTATACTTTCAAAGTTAAAAGATACCGAACCTGGACCGGCCATGCTACCCCCTCCCCTTTCAAAAATATTTTTAATTTCTTGAGCAGTTCTGTTTTTGTTATCTGTTGTTGCTTCAATCAAAAAGGAAACTCCGAAAGGTCCATAACCTTCGTAGACATATTCTTCTAAATTACTGGCTTCGGTTGAAGCTTTTGAAATTGCCCTCTCGATATTTTCTTTAGGAAGGTTATCGGCCCGCGCAGCTTCGATAGCCATTCGCAGCTTGTAATTTGCGGTAGGATCGGTTCCTCCACCTGCCTTTACTGCCATCGAAATTGACCTAGCGTGTTTAGAAAAGATCTTACCTTTCTGTGAATCCTTAAGCTCCTTGGCCCTTTTAATTGTTGCAAAATGTGAGTGGCCCGACATAATTAAATAATTCCTCGAGTGTAATTATACTAGCTAATCTGACTAACTTAAAGGGTAAAATTAGAAAATTGAGCGTCTTGGTTTTACTAATACGTATTTAATCGTCACTACAAATTAGCACATCAATCACGAAGGTTTTTGCCGAACAATAAGTTATTGACAAGAAAAATTCGAACAATATACTTACATGTAAGATAAAAATTAATGAATCAATCCCTTGCCCAAAAAGCTGTAAATTTTGCACTACTTGGCAACTGGAAAAATGCCAGAGACACCAATAAGTTGATCCTACAGGATTCCCCACATGACATTGAAGCGCTCAATAGACTATCCAAAGCATATTTTGAACTTGGAAATATCTCCTCCGCAAAATCTTCAATTAAAAAAACTTTGAAACTTGATCCCTATAATCAAATTGCCCTTAAATGTTGGGAGAAATGGAAAAACGTCAAAAAAGCTGACAAAAATCCATCTGGAAAAATGTCGGCAGAACTTTTTTTGGAGGAACCCGGGAAAACCAAAATTGTGCGATTAATTCATCCTTGTGACAAACCGGTGATCGCAAAACTTGATTGTGGTGACATCGTTTACGAAAACATCAAGGGTCAACGCATCTCCATCGTTACCGATTCGGACACATATATTGGAAAACTCCCAGATGACATTTCAATCCGCATCAAAAAACTAATAAGGCTTGGGTATAAATACACTTTTTCGATTAAATCCGTTTCGAATAACGAAATCAAAGTCTTTATCAGAGAAGCGGATCGCCCAGAACATTTTCAAAACCAACCTTCATTTTCTTCAGAAAAAATCGACTATAACCCCTACACCGCCCCAGAATTAATTCATGAAAAACCAACCATTGTCTCAAACGAGGATGACGAGAGTGAAACACAAGGTAGCGATAGCCAGCAGTTTAGTAACGGAATTGAAAGCTAGCGCTTTAAAGTGATCTTAAGTAGCTCTCGGAGATACTTACCCGTGCTTCTTTAGCAACCATTTCCTCATATTCGACCCGACAACCAAACACTCTTCCAACATCTTCGATAAACTTTTTATCATCGCCAAAAACGGCACAGCCACTGCTAACAACATCTTTTCCAGACGTGCCCTCAACTACCCTTCCACCCATGATTTTTATTACGTCGTACAAATATTCAGGCAGATCTGAACTATTTCCTATTTCCAACCTAACATTAACAATTTGGTCAAGACTCATATCTTGGGAAAAATCAAATTCCAACTTGTCAAAAATACTATCCGATAATTCAAAAAAACCATCGTCAGTTGTATCAGTAACAATCGCCCGGTAATCTTTCAAATCTTTTGTGCTTGTATTTCCGCCGCTTTTGATGCTCTCGTATAACAAATTTACTAACGAAAATAAATTCCGTCGCTTCGGACACGAAAAAGTACTTGTGCCAACGCTTTCACCGTTAAAACTAATCTTTCTACAATCAACCACCAGATGTATCGGGATATGAAAATTTTTCATAATCGTTTTTTTAACTAAGTCATCCGCTTTTTTTTCGTTCTCTCCCAAGTCGTACACGTTTTTTAGTTGATACTTTCCATACCCACCTGCGGTATTAACCATCAAATTTCCAGGAACTTTTACTAACAATAAATCATTAACAGATGGGTCAAACCCTGCAAAAACCAACCCGTCCCGGTAGACGATAACCGTATTGATGGGTTTACCGATACCGACACTTTTTCGAATACTCAAAACGATTGTTACCACAAAGACAATGAAAACCAAAAATAAACCAATACCGAAGCCAATAATGGTTTTCTTTAAAGGAAATTTTTGAAAATTGCGAACTCTTTTGAATTTTTTCGCCCGACGCCGGCTGCCTCTGATCACGTTTTCAGTCTAAAGCAAACGAAGTACGATAGTAAAGAGTCTCTATATCAAGAGGCTAAGCTTCGCCAAAGCAGAATTTAAATCGGCTGGAAGCGAAGAATTTAAAGACATCGCTTTACCGCTTCCAGGATTTTTAAACCCGATTACCCCTGCATGGAGAAAAAGCCTTGGACACCAAAGTCTATCCTTTCGAGATGTTTTTCTCCCGGCATAAAATAGGTCTGAAACAATCGGGTGGTTAATTGACTTTAAGTGTACTCGAATCTGGTGAGTCCTACCGGTTTTTGGCAGAAGCTCTAATAAGCTATACATATTTTTTTGCTTATCTAAATACGATGCAGTAACACAGTATTCTGTCAAGGAAGCTTTACCGGAAGGTAAAACACCAAATCTTTCCCTGTTCCACGGAAGTCTTCCGACTGGTTCAGAAATTACCCCCTCCATATCATTAAACTTACCATGAACCAAAGCAGAATAGGTTTTTTTAACTAACCTCTCTTTAAATTGGCTTTGCAAGCCGTCAAAAGCCGCTTCGTTTTTTGCAATGAGCAAAAGCCCACTCGTTTCCTTATCCAAGCGGTGGACAATTCCAGACCTTTTCTCGATCGACTGCGAAATCGGATAGTTGTAATTCTCTTTCAACCAATTTTGCAGAATTGGGTTTCCGTGAGCCGTCTTTGCATCATTGACAACCCAGCCGGAAGGTTTATCCAAAACAAGTACGTCGTCGTCTTGGTAAATGACCTTTGGGGTTTCCATGAAGATAGTTTAACGCGAAAGTATATTTCCCGCTATTCCCGTTTAGCCTGACATTTTGTACAAAGTGTTGCCTCGGGATATGCCATTAACCTTTCGGTATCAATCATATTCCCACAGTCCTCACAGATACCATACTTCCCTACCTTAACCCGGGTTAATGCTTTTCTGGTTTGTATAATCTGTCGATCAATTTGTTCCTTTATTGCCGATGTACGTGCGTGTCCGAATTGTTCTTCAGCATCTGCGTCCGGGGAAGCATTGTCTAAAAGCCGTGACTTATTCCTAAACGGATCCTCCCTCACTATATCGTTTTTACGAGACTCAAGTTTCTTAAGGCTGGTTCTTAAAAACCTCCCAATAGGAGCAACGAGATTTGATGGAAAGCGCAATGTTTGAGTTTTGTCTTTAGTCTTCATTATTTTTCCCCCAATATGAATATATTAAGAAATGCTGAAAAGGAAATCAATCCTGAAATAAAGATGTCGTATTCTGTCAAAAACAAAGTATAATCGGGTTTAACAATCGAAACAACTGAACGAAACAAAAAGACTACGCCCAAGGTAAAGAGGCCAGAAAAACCTCTCTTGCCCGACTTATACCAAATAAATGTTTTATAATATCTTCTGACAGAAAAGTAAACCAGGCATGAAAGCGCCAATGATAGATAAAACAAAAACAGGTCAAGACTCCAATCGTTAATAAAAAATAAAGCAGAAGGAATCAGAGATATCGCCAAGGCAATTGTTAAGCTATCAAGTCCTTCGTAAAATTTAATTTTCGACTTTGAATAACCTATAATATAACCGATTACGATCGCAATAAAAAGAATCCAAAAACGATAAGTGCTTGCAAACCCCGAAAGGAAAAAGCCCAGTGCAAACGAAATGAGTACGATAAAGCCGACAGAAAAAATTTGACTCGGCATGTAATCGTCCTTGAGATTTTTCCAAAATATAAAAAGAAAGGTCAAACCGCAAAAAACAGAAACTAAAACGGTCAGAAGTACACTTTCCATAATATCTATGATATTAGCACAATTGATCTTTACATTTACCTATGTTTGACATTATAAAGTGTTATTTACTATGATAAGACTTGTGCTCGAGACACCACATGTAATAGTCGCGGCGGCAATTGCCGTCAAAACCGGAAATCCCTTTCTGGCAGTATCGCTGTCTTTCTTTTCCCATTTCGTTTTAGACGAGGTTCCACATTGGAACCCACACATCACAAACCAACAGGCGGAAGTTAAAACTATCGACTCAAAAAGTTTAAAGATAATTATTGCCGATTCCACCCTAGCCTTAGTTTTAGGCAGTATCATCGCAGCGTCGTTTCTGCCCAATGTCAAACAAACAATTCTTGTTCTAGCTTGCTGCTTTGCCTCTGTACTGCCCGATCTGATTGAAGCGCCTTATATTTTCCTTAATTACAAAAAGCCGTGGATGAAAAAAATATTATTCTTTCAAAAAAATCATCAATTCAACACCAACGTCTTTCTTGGATTTGCAACACAAATTGTAGTAATTGTAGCTTCTATCTTGTGGATGACAACAGCCTAACACCTGTTTGAGCCGTTCCAGTTAAAGAGAAAGCCACTTTCCATTTTTCTGGACCAGTCTTTGATCAAACCATAATTGCCCGTCGGTGCGCAGATCGTAGATCATATCCCAGTGCAGGTTCGATTTATTTTTACTTAAAGTCTCTTTGTATCCCCTACCGAGGGCAATATGAATTGTTCCGCCAATTTTTTCGTCAAAAAGAATATCTTTTGTAAACTTTGTAATAGAAAAATTATTTCCAATTCCAAGCTCGCCAATATATCTAGCTCCCCGATCCATGTTCAAAATTCTGTTCAGATCGCTTTCGTTTTTTGAGGCTGTAGCTTTAACAACCTTGCCATTCTTAAATACCAGGCTGACATTTTGAAATTCACGTCCCATGTAAAGGGCTGGAAAACTATATCTAATGTAGCCTTCTGCAGAATCTTCTACAGCCGATGTAAAGACCTCACCGTCAGGCATATTAAATTCTCCGCCGGCATTTTCAGACTTCCGACCCTTTATTGAAATTGTCAGATCAGTTTGTCGACCAACAATTCTCACTGTTTTAGTAACATCAACAAGTTTGCGTAATTTTTCCTGCTCGAGCCATTTTTTCTTCCAATCAACGTCGTTAATTGCACCAAAGACAAAATCCTCGTATTCGGAAAGCGACATGTCCGCCTCTTGTGCCTGCGCATCAGTAGGAAAGCGGGTAATCACCCAACGGGTGTGCTCAACGCGGTAATTAGAAATTGGCTCCAACACTTTGATCCGCTGCGAAATTTTATCTGCATCAACGTTTGACAGTGCCTTGGTGTTTACGGGGGCTGCGATGCGAATGTAGCAATCAGTCTGTTTAATCTCTTCGAAATCTAACTTTGGAAAAAAATGAAGCTGGTTGTCATTGGCGTTTTTGAAAAAATACTCGCCGAATTCGTAAGCATCGAATTTTGTCGCGACATCAATGGCACCGTTTTTAATACACAACTTGTAGATTTCAAAGATCAACGGCTTTGAAATTATGTCTCCCGAAATTATTACACTGTCACCTTTTTTAACTTTTGCACTGTGATTAACCAAAATATCGGCTTGTTTTTGTATCCGAGGATCGACCATACTTGTATATCGAGTATAGTATCTCGAATATCGAGAAAAATACAGTGGAATTTGGTAAAATAGGAACTACCTACAAAAATTCAAAGAATTTTTGAAAGGAGAAACAGTGAAGTGCTATGAATTGTGAGGTAAGTCGAACAATTCAAAAAAACAAAACTTGTTTCGACGCGCCGAGGTGGCGGAATGGCAGACGCGCAGGTCTCAAAAACCTGTAAGCATAACAGCTTGTGGAGGTTCGACTCCTCTTCTCGGCACAAAGTGACAAAGATGATGTAAGTTGATATAAGATAGATTATGAGGAAAATTCTACTAATATGCCTCTTACTTTTTACAACTGTAGTAGTTGCTTTGTTTATTTCTACTAAGAGAGATAATAAATCAGGTTCTTACACATCTAAAGACGAATGTGAGAAAAAAACTGGAAAGCAATGCTATCTTTTTCAGGGTTTATGTCAGGTTGGCGTAGCACAAAACCAGAATGAAGCGAAAGCAAATGAAAAGTTTTTGAGGGAGTGCACTAAGAAAATAGGAACATGGCAACCGAGAGAAACAGCTTCGGAGGCGTCAAACTACACTTCTGACCTTAAAACATACCGCAACGAAGAATTTGGATTTGAGTTTAAATATAATCCTACTGATTATGGCGAACTCTTAACTGATATAGAGCCCAAACGCAATTTTAATGAAACGGGTACTGGCGAAGTTGGACTAGAAGTGTATTTTTTCGATAGTTTCTCAAAATTCAATTGGTTTATGAATAATGGCTCTTTTTCGGAAACATTAAGATACGATAACGCAACGAATAAGTGGGTTGTCAAACTAGCCGGTGAAAACGCAACAAAAGAAGATATATATTGTCCATCAGAGGTTAAAACTAAGTCACAAAAACTTCCATTCTATGTCATAGGCGACTCAAGGTCTGGTCGAGCCAATGATTTTGGTTATGTGGTTGATAAAGGAATTATCGTTATACGGAATTCGTATCCATCTGAAGTTCATCAAGATATCCTGTTTGATAATCCTCAAAAAGTTAAAAAGGTCAACCCTGGGTGTATATCGAATTAATCTCTGCAAGGTGGTTATTTAATAAAGTTAGTCGTGAAGATAGAAGTTCGGCTTCATTTGAAGTATCATTGAAGTAGTTGAAAAGGTTCGAGTATAGTACCGTACTCGGCACACAAGGAGATCAGATGGGTATGCGCGAGCCGCGAATGGCCGCGCGGCAAGCGCATTGTGCGGTGGATTCGAGCAAAACTCAATCCGTTTATTCTGCAGTAAGAAGTTCGAGCCGACTTTTTGCGAGGCTGAAAGCCGAGCTTAAAGATATTGCGGCGGTTGGATGGCGGCAACCGCCGCTCCTTTGAAATACGTTCAAATTTGAATATATGTAGAGCACAAAGTACAAATTTGATATTGTCTGACACAGATTAATGAAGTATAAGTCGATATTTATTGGATTAACTTTGTATTTATTGTTAGCAGTTGCTTCTTCTTCGGTAAATATTGCTAGCAACTCTTACAAAAATTATTATTATTATTTCGGTTTCCCTGGTCATGTAGTAGCTAAGTTAGTACCTACATCCTTTTGTCCATATCCAACTTGTGCAGAAAAACCGGTTAAGTATTCAGTCGCTCTCGAATTCAATAATTTGCCCTATCTTGTTTACCAAATACTATCAAATATAATTACATTGGCTCTGTGCATCAAATCTGCTTCATATATAAATAAGCGGTACTACATAAGAGGTTTGACACTTTTGGTATTCGTAGTCATATCTGGAACCCTGCTCATGATATCCCAATAGGTAAGTTTTCACCTGAGTGGTTATTAAGAATTTCAGGCTGCGAGACTTGAAATTTAGCCTCACCTGACGTCTCATTAAACAATTTGAAAAGGTCGACTACTGTATCGTGCTCGACACCAGGCAATACCTTTTATAGATTAAATTTTAGTCTAAACAAATTATGACACCATCATTGGAACAAATCTTTGAAAACCGACGTGACCTGGCTGACGACGCTGCCGATATTGAGGATATGAGTTATTCGCATCTAGTTGTAAAGTCGGGCACTAGACTTGACCTATACAATTTAGGCAACAAAAGAGTACGCGTCGGCATTGTTAACGCGACAAAACATTCTCACGTCATTACAGCTTTGGATACAAAGGAAACTTTCCGTGTAGAAAACGACGAGGATGTATATGAATCAGACGTACAAAAATAAACCTAACTGTGCTTGCTATCTCTTCCGTAGAATTTGATTCTGTCACCCTTAAAGTAGAGTTTTATGTTTCCAATGGGGCCGTTTCTGTGTTTTGCAATATCAAGCTGGAAATTTTCCAGATTGTCTTCATCTTCACGCCATAAAAACATGACAACGTCGGCATCCTGTTCAATCGACCCCGATTCACGAAGGTCGGACAGTTGCGGTCGTTTGGGTCCTCCACGCTGTTCCACCGCTCTTGATAGCTGTGATATGGTCAGGACGGGTACTTTAAGCTCTCTCGCCAAATTCTTAAGACCTTGTGATATTTCAGAGACTTCTTGAACTCGGTTTTCCAATTGCCTTGAACGGGCCAGCTGGAGATAGTCGACAATAATTAGATCGAGCCCGTGTTCAACTTGTAATCTTCTGGCCTTCGTCCGCATCTCCAAAATCGATAGTGCCGGAGTGTCGTCAATATAAATTGGAGCTTCGGCCAAGACACCCATCGCGTTAGAAAGCGAAGTAAAATCCGTTTCAGAAAGTTTCCCTGTTTTTAATTTCCATGCATCTATATCAGCTTGAGAAACCAAAAGCCTATCTACCAGTTCTTCCTTGCTCATTTCAAGCGAGAAAAAACCCACATTTTTTTTATATTTGACGGCAACGTTTTGTGCAATATTTAAAGCAAGTGATGTCTTTCCAACACCCGGTCTTGCAGCTAAAATTATCAAATTAGATTCTTGAAACCCCGCAAGACTATCGTCTAAATCCTTATACCCTGTAGGAACCCCCCTCAATCCATCTGCACGTTTATGGAGTTCATCAAGTCTGTCAAAACTTTCTTCTAAAGCACTACGAACAGAAGTAAACGATTTCGCCAAATGTTTTTGCGAAAGTGAAAATATTTCAGATTCCGCCCGGTCTAATAAATCTTCAGCCGAAACACTTTCATCAAACGACATTTCAGTAAGGCGGGATGAAGCGGTCAAAAGTTGTCTTTTTGTAGCCAGATTTTTGACAATTCTCCCGTAATGCTCAACATGCGCCGCCGTTGGAACCTGGGCTGTAAGCTCCGCAAGATATGAAGCTCCACCAATGTTTTTAAGAACTTTTCTCTTTCGTAACTTTTCCGTCACCGTCAACGTGTCAATCGGAACGCGGTCTTCGTACAACGAGACCATAGCCTCATAAACATTTTTGTTGCGGTCTTCATAAAAATCGCCCGATGTCAAAAACTCCGCGACGGAGATAATTGCATCTTTATCCAAAAGCATCGCGCCTAAAACGGAAGTTTCAGCTTCACCAGAATGCGGAGGTACTTTGGGGTTGATTTTAGAAGTATCAGATATCATGTAACTAAATTAATTAACTAAGAAGGCAACTCTGCTTTTTTCAAAACTGTTGATTTATACTTACTAATATCTAATTTTAAAACAATTTTCAATAACAAAATGACTAAAAAGATGAAGAGGTTGGCAACTCCTTTCAAAATTGGTCACCTGATTATTGGGAATTGAATAGATTAATCAGATATTAAAATCAGAAGTTAACCCATCAACGTTTCTCCAATAATATTACTTTCTGTTGCTCGTAGTTAATCAACTCTTTTTTAATATTCAACTTATCCGTCTTGTCAACCTCAACTCCAAATTCCTTTAAAAAATCGTCAACCGGAGCAATCTTCGAGGCAATCTCTTCTTTCATTCCTGGGACACGATAATGCATTGGAATAATAAATGGCGATTCAAACCCTTTTGCAATCTCGGAAGCCTCTTTGGCACCGATGGTAAAAAAACCACCAACCGGAAGCATCAAGACATCAACGTCACTGATTGTTTCTGTAACTTTATCGGTCAGTTTATGGCCCAAATCACCTAAATGTGCAAGCCTGATTCCGTCGATTTCAAATACAAAAACGGTATTTTTACCCCTTACTTTTCCTCCCTCACTATCATGATCAACCTCAATTCCAATAACCGAAACGTCCATAACTTCATACTCTCCGGGAGAGTTGATAACCATTTTGACACCGCTAACTAGTTCAAGGTGATTATGATCGCTGTGATTGTGAGATACGGTAACGATATCGGCTTCATTTTTGGGAAACTTAAGACCAAGCATTTGCGGATCAAAAGGATCTGTAATTACAGAAGTGTTTTTCCCTTTTAGTTTAAACGACGAATGGCCCAAATATACTATATCCATATTGTTCTGAATCGCATCAATGACATCCTAGCAAAAGGTGTTAAACTTGACAAGGACAAATCAGTAAAATATAGTTGACAAGGTCCTAGTCATCCTCCTATAGGATGAGTTTCTCTATAGACATGGTTTTAGGCAAAGTGGCAATAAAATACCACGGGCTAAAGCCCATGGTATTTTGTCGACAAGATTGGATTCTTGCTTCATCCACGGACTAAAGTCCGTGGATTTCGCAGATGAATTCAATAAAACATCATGCGTAAAGAGGTGCTATTCGCAATTTTTTTCGGTTTGTTTATCGGATTGATTTTTGCATTCGGTATTTTCCGCGTCAACTCGGCAATGAAGAGTAAAGATTCTGTGGCCAACCCCGACACCAATAATGCAGACACCAGCTCTTCCAAGACAAACGATCTAAAAACGCTCACGCTTCTCAAACCTGCCGATAACTCAGCCGTTGCCAGTGACATCATTCAGGTCTCTGGAATTACCCACGCCCAAAGTTACATTGTCACAACCGGTGGAACAAGCGATACTGTTCAAAAAAGCAAAATTGATGGCTCGTTTGAATTTGATTACGAAATCGACCCATCGGTGAACTATCTTAATATCACTTCTGTAACCGCCGACAACCAAAGAGTCTCAACCAGTCTTGAAGTTGCCTACTCTTCGGAAATTGCAAACCCTAATAAAGATCAAGAAGTAAATGACACAAAAGATTCAGCAGACCAAAAACTAGAAGCAACACAAAACAGGATTGAATTTTTCCAAGGAACGGTTACTGACCTGACTGAAAGCGGCGTTCAACTGAAAGACAAAAATGGCGACATTGAACAGGTTTCTTATTCTGTCGCGTCAACAAGCTTCGCAAAGTTTGGTGTAAAAACTTCAAAAATTTCCGCGGTTGACATTGCAATCGGAGATTTTATTCTTGCAATGGGGCATATCAAGGCAAACAGTCTGCTCGAAGCAGTTAGAATTGTTGTAACACAACCGCAAACACCACTCGAAGTAAAAATTTTCTACGGAACCGTTATCGAGAAAAACAAGGCCGATTTCGGAATTGACGAAAAAGATTCAGGTAAGGTTTCGCTTAACATCAACAACAACACAAATACCTATACTGGAGACGTTTCTGTCCCTACAAAAAGCCGCTATACAAACGTTTCCGAAGGCGACACCGTAATCGGCACTTACACAACGGAAAAAGACGTTAATTCTGCAAGAAAGATTTACATCCTCCCATCCCCCACACCAACACCTGAGTCGTAAATCAAAATTGAAAAAACTTGACTTTTAAACGATAAATATAATATTGTGTGAGAAAAGTTAACCCTCCAAACCGGTGGTTTTTTAGTTTAAAAAATCAACAAGGTCAGACTCGATAACCCAGCCAAGGCTGGGTTTTTTAGTGGGTGTAGCTTAACGGTTAAAGCTTTGGCCTGTGAAACCAAAGATGAAGGTTCAACTCCCTTCACCTACCCATATGGAAAACGTAAATTACAAAATAATTGATACTGCTGGACAAAAAACAGCAGTAGTTTTATATTCCAAAAACCCAAAATCCCAGTCATTACGTGCGAAAAGAATAATGGCAGAAGACAAGTCAATTGAACAAGTGGCATTTTTACAAAAAGATTCAAATAGTAAATATTACTCCCTTGTAATGATGGGAAATGAATTAAGTATCAACGGAACTCTTGCTGGAATTTATCTGACATCCGAAATGACTAAAAATCCTAACGTAAAACTTAGAACTTCTGGTATCAACGAAGTAGTAAGCGGTATTGCAACACAAAGAAGTGTATCAGTCAAGCTACCCAAATGTATTTTTATAAAAAAAATTAATAATGTATTTCTTCTTAAAGGAATTGTTTATGAAATACGTAACAAAATAAACAACACCAATGAGTTTTATCTGAAAAACAATCTAAAAACTCTTGCAATAAAATATAAATCCTATGCTGCTGGAATTATTTATCTGGAAAATTCAAGAATAGTACCGTGTATCTACGTAGTTAAAACAGACTCTCTAGTTTGGGAAAATGCTTGCGGATCAGGATCCTTATCAGCCACAATTTTTACAGGACACAAAAGAATCTTACAACCTTCCGGCGACTTTATTAATATTTTGACAGGCTCAAAATATTTTACTATCAAAACGTCTGCAAAAATCGTAAAATAACAATATGACAAAATACAAAATACAATCACTAAAAGGATTTAGGGATTTCTTGCCTTCGGAGGCAAGAAAACGCGCGTGGCTCAAAAGTGAGATGATAAAAATTTTTGAAAAATGGGGTTACGAGCCATTAGAAACCCCAACACTTGAGCCAATTGAACTTTTTGAGGGACAGATCGGCGAAGACGAAAAACTTTACTACAAATTCAAAGATCAGGGTGACCGTGAAGTTGTCATGCGCTACGATCAAACGGTCCCAACATGCAGGGTTGTCGGACAATACTATGACCAGCTGACGTTTCCATTCAGACGCTATCAAATTCAAAACGCATATAGAGCAGAGAAACCGCAAAAAGGGCGTTACCGTGAGTTTACGCAAGCCGACGTTGACATCTTCGGTATTGAATCACCAACGGCAGATGCCGAATGCATTGCCTTAAGTATTGAACTTTATAGATCTCTCGGGTTTAAAAACGCCGCTGCGCTTATCAATAATCGTGATCTGTTGGAAGGAATTCCCTACCCCGTTATCGCAGCAATCGACAAGATGAAAAAAATAGGAAAAGACGGAGTGATAACAGAAATCGTCCAAAAAGGTTTTGAAAAAGAAGAAGCGGCAAGGTTTTTTGATAAAGTTGAAAATTTAAAACCCGACGAAACGCTTAAAATTATCTTCGAGTATTTAGAAAACGCCGGGGTTTCTTCAGACAATTATAAATTCGAGCCTACCTTGGCAAGATCATTTTCCTACTCACAAGGCCCCATCTGGGAAATGACTGTCCCAGAATATTCAACCGCCTCTTTTGGCGGGTCGGTCGGGGGCGGCGAACGCTATGATTCGATGGCAGAAAAAATCACCGGCAAAAAAATCTTCGCAACGGGAATCGCTTTCGGTTTTGACAGAACATTAGAGGCACTTGAGTTCAATGGGCTTATCCCCAATCTCGAACCTATCACAAAAATATTAGTTACAGTGTTTTCGCCCGATTTATATAACAATTCACTTAACCTAAGTCTTAAAATAAGGGCGCAAGGAATTAACTGTGAACTCTATCCCGACCCCCAAGTAAAATTGGAAAAACAACTCAAATATGCCGACAAAAAAGAAATTCCGTATGTTGCGATTCTGGGTCCCGAAGAAGTTGCATCAGATACTGTGACAATAAAAAACCTTAATACTCAATCACAAAAAAAAGTCTTCAGTAACGGAATAGCTTCAATTATAAACAAATAGGTTTAATTATTTCGATTAAGAAATTATGGATCAATGTAGATTCTTACTTTTTTCTTTCTACCTCTTGCCTTATACCTCATGCCTAAGCAATAATTAACTGTGAGCAAAGACCGTCTTAAATCATACACACTCCTTCTGGTTGTCGCAGCCATTTGGGGTATTGCCGGGCCTGTAATCAAATACACGCTACCCAACTTTCCGCCGATGGTTTTTTTAACCTACCGTTTTTTCATTTCGACGCTTTTAATGCTTCCAATCGTCTGGGTTTTTAAACCGAAATTTCTTTACTCCAAAAGGGAGATTGTCATGCTCACGGCAGCCGGGCTTTTAGGATCAACCTTAAACCTCGGACTACTTTTCTTAGGCATCGAAAAAACAACTGTCCTTGACGCCATCATAATTGGAAATACTGCGCCGATCTTTGTCGTAATCGGAGGAATGTATTTCTTAAAAGAAAAAATTTCCAAAAAAGAACTTGCCGGAATTATCGTCACATTCTTTGGAACGCTGATTATTGTTGTCCAACCTCTTTTTGAAGGCAACCTTTTTAACTCCCAAGCGATAGTAGGAAACCTTCTAATTGTCGCTGCCAACATCGCCTGGGTTTTTTACGTAATTATTACTAAAACCGAACTCAAACACCGTGTCGACAACCTAACGATGACAACGTTTACATTCTTGATCGGTTTTTTAACTTCGCTACCGTTTGCGCTTTTGCAAACAAAAGGCGCTGTTAATCTTCTACTTATGGTCTCCGCTGCCCCGCTTCTTTCTCATTTGGGTGTTTGGTATATGGCAGTTCTGTCAGGATCTCTGGCTTACTTTTTATACCAGGAAGGCCAAAGAAAAATCGAGGCTTCGGAAGCAACATTGTTTGGTTACCTCTCCCCCCTTTTTGCAGCCCCATTGGCAATATTCTGGCTGAAGGAAACCCTTAGCGTTCCCTTTATCATTGGCACGGCAGTTGTCACAATCGGCGTATTCATTGCCGAATATAAAAAGGTTACAAAAAAGGGGATTGAATAATCACAAGAAAATGATATATTAAATTTCCCAGTATGCCGAGATTTAAAGAACAATCACCTGACAACCTTGAAATTTTTCCACCGGCGATTGCGATTAACGTTCGCTTTTATAAAATTACCCCGGATGGTGTGATGGGGAACACAAGAAGAAGACTCGAACCGGAGTCAAGCGTTGGTGAGGCTCATGATATTCTAGAAGCCGCAGAGCAAGTAGGATCGATTCATCAGGGTGACGAGCCACCCATAACTTTTAAACCTTGCCGGGGCGGCACGGAAATTTTAACGGATGAAAAAAACGCAAAGAAGATCGCCGAAGAGCTCCGGTTAAAAGGATATGTTGATGATGATACTTATTACGCCTGGTTCAATACCCTTGGACTTGATGGGGTATTTTCTGAAAATATTCCCGTAAATACTTTGAGAAGGGCAAGAGATTCTGCCTCAGAAGCTGCCAAAAAAAGTGTTGATAAAGAAATTGGTAAAGCCCCTAAAGGAAGGAATCTTCTGAGACGACTGTTCGGATAGGACTTTTTCTATTTCGATCTTTGTAAATTTATTCAGTTTTGATATAATTCCCTAGTAAACTTAAATAATACATTAAAGGAATTCTTATATTATGAAAACAAATATTCACCCAAAATGGTACGATGACTGCCAAGTGAGTTGTGCCTGTGGCAATACTTTCACTATCGGTGCCAGCGTTCCACAAATCCAAGTCGAGGTCTGTAGTAATTGCCATCCTTTTTATACAGGGCAGATGAAATATGTCGACACTGCCGGACGTGTCGATGCTTTCTTATCAAAACAAGCAAAAGCACAGACCAAACATCTTTCAAAATCCGAAAAAAGAAGGGTCAAAAAACAAAAGCAGCTTGAAAAGGAGCTGGAAAGACCCGACACGCTCGATGAGCTTCGTAAACTCGCGAAAGTCAGTAAAAAGAAAGCAAAAAATTAGGTTGATACTTCTTTGTTTATTTTTTTGTCTTGTTTAATATATTAGCTATGGATAATTACAACCAAAATGGTTCCGCTCAACAAAATCAGCCGCAAAAGGTCTATATTGAAATCCGTGGAGCAACCGGCGGGGACGAGGCTAAAATTTGGGGGTCGGACCTTCTGCGAATGTACTACCGCTACGCGGTCAAGAAAAATTGGAAAGCAGTGATGATTGACGAATTAACACTGCAAGTTACCGGACTTAATGCTTTTGACCTATTGAAAAACGAATCCGGAGTTCACCGAGTTCAGCGAGTTCCATCGACCGAAAAACGCGGACGCATCCACACATCGACAGCAACAGTTGCAGTTCTTCCGGAAGTAACCGACTCCGAAATTAAAATCAACCCTACAGACGTTGATTTTCAATTTTTTCGTGCAGGCGGACACGGCGGTCAAAACGTCAATAAAGTTTCAACGGCGGTAAGACTAATTCACAAACCATCGGGAATTGTCATCACAGCTCGTGAGGAACGTTTTCAGGGGCAAAATCGCGAGATTGCCATGTCGATGCTCCGATCACGCCTCTGGGAAAAAGCTGAACTTGAAAAGGAAAAAACCGTTGCGGGCTATCGAAGTGCCATCGGTCGTGGAATGCGCGCAGAAAAAATAAGAACCTATAACTTTCCTCAAAACAGGCTTACCGACCACAGGATTGGAAAATCCTGGGGTAATTTAGACGCTGTCATGGAAGGAAATTTGGAAAAAATACTTACACTTCTGAAAGATACGGATTTCTAATTTTCAAAGTCAGTAAGTAAAACTAATAATCGGCAACCTATACTAAAACCACGCTCAACTTTCCGAAGAACCCAACGTAGCACGAACAGTCATCGTATTTCCGTCCCGATAAACTTCCAGAGAGACTTCGTCCCCGGGCTTCTTTGTCTTAATCACATCAGCCAAGGTGGTATTAGCATTTAGCGCTTTTCCATCCATCTTGGTAATAATATCGTCAACCTTTAATCCGGAATCGGCAGCCGGAGAACCTGAAACAACGTTAACGACATACGCTCCTTCGGGAACATCATTTAACACCGCCGCTTGCTTTGATACCATCTGGTATTCAACACCAAGATAAGCCTTTCCAATAAAGGCCCCGTTTTGGTTATATTGGGCCAATGCATCCTTAACAATATTTATTGGAATTGCAAAACCTACATTTTGTGCACCAGACGCCACGGCAACGTTGATACCAATGACCTGACCAGAGGAATTCAAAAGCGGACCGCCTGAATTACCGGGGTTAATTGCGGCATCTGTTTGAATAACGTTGTCCAGCTGCTCGACATATCCTTGGTATTGGTCTCCCGCCGTTATCCCTCTTCCCAAGCCGGAAACAACACCCTGCGTTACAGTATTTCGAAACTCACCCAAAGCTGTTCCAATAGCAACCACAAACTGGCCGACCTCTAGATTTGATGAATCCCCCATTTCCACGGGCTGTAAACTACTGGCGTCAATTTTAAGGACGGCAATGTCATTTGAGGGGTCTCTGGCAATATTAATAACATCATAAGTCTTCTCGTTACTGGTGATTACTTGGTAAGTCGCAGTCGTGTCGGAAACAACATGCTTGTTGGTGACAATCAAACCATCTGAGGCGACAATAAAACCTGTACCAATATCTTGTGGCTTTCCACCCTGAATACTTTGGCTAAAACCTCCGCCAAACGGATTAAATTGAAGTACTCTTCTTTGGGGTGTTTGCACCGAAACCGTCACAACAGACGGCGAAACTTTTTTAGCAACGTCAACGACAATTGATTCTTCATAAACCACCTTCGTTGTGCCGCTGTTTATCGAAGTTTTTAACGGATTTATTCTTGTTATAATGGCATCAAAAACTTTAATGTTTAAAACCCGATCAGCAACTGCACCGCCAACAGCCGCAGTTGAAAGAATCACAACAACAACGATTAAAATTAAAACTCCCTTCAATTTCGATTTCATATTTTACTTTATAATTATACTAACTTAAAAATAGCTGAAAGCTTTGTTTTAAATTTACAAACTCTGTAAAACCGAGATCGCTTTTTCAAGCTGTTCATCCTGGGTCGTATCCGAGTTGTCAGAAACTTCATAGTCTGGTTTCAGCCCGACTTCGTTCACCCAATTTCCTTTAGGAGTTAACCACTTTGCGATTGTAATATGAAGCCCTACACCGTTTTCAATTTCTTCCGGCTCCTGTATTGTTCCTTTTCCAAATGATTTTTCCCCAACAAGCGGGGTTTTGTTATTGTCACGTAGTGCCCCCGAAAGTATTTCCGAAGCAGACGCAGACCCGCCATTTATCAAGACAACAAGTTTTCTGTTTTTCAACCTCCCCAACTTCTCAATTTTGTATTCAGTTTTATCTTTCGCCGTCTGTTCAACGACAACCACTTTACCCTGGTCCATAAAATCAGCTCCCAGATCAATAGCTCCTTTCATGTAACCTCCAGGGTTGTTGCGAAGATCAAGAACTATCCCGTTAAAATCGTGTGTCAAAAGGTCTGTAATTGCACTGTTCCACTCGGTTTCCGTATCCGCGCTGAATTTGGTGAGTGTAATGTGTGCTGTCTTTCCGTCTTCGCCAACGTAATCAACCGCAACACTGGGAACATCCAACGTATCGCGAACGAGTTCAACCTCAAGAGGTTTTTGCACACCCTCGCGGACAAGCGTAAGAAAGACGCTTGTCCCCTTCACGCCACGGATAAAACTCACTGCCTCCTGGACGGTTAATCCTTGGGTATTTTTGACATCAACATTTTTTACAAGATCTCTGATTCCGTATACGATATCTCCAGCTTTTACACCCTTTTTGTCAGCCGGAGATCCGGAAACCGGTGCAATAACCGTCAGCCAGTCGTTTCTATACCCAAGCTGGATACCAACACCATCAAAGCTTCCTTTCAGATCTTCCTGAACAATCTTATTCTCCGCAGGTGGCAGAAAAACTGTGTAAGGGTCCCCAAGCGAAGAAACCATGCCCTTGATCGCCCCATAAACCATCTTCGCCGGCACGAGCTTATTTTTGTCGTAGTACTTATCACTTAACATATCCCAAACTTTCCAGAACAAATTAAAGTCTAAATCTTCTTTTGTTTGCGGAAGGGTTCTTTCGATATGAACTTTGGGATATCCATTCGTCTCGACATAAAATTTCCGAAGTCCTAAATAATAACCGCCAGCAAAAATCAAAGACCCGCCAAAAATAATAAGCAAGATATTTCTGACGGACTTGAGCGAAAACGGGAGTTTTTTCACTTCCTCATTATTTTCCATAAAGAGATAATACTATTATTCGTCAAATATTTAAAGCAAAAAAGAAAGCGAATTAAACGGGTGTGAACGGAAGCAAACCCAAAAATCTGGCTCTCTTTATCGACTCGCTAAGTTTTTTCTGATGACGAGTACAGACTCCTGTGTAAACCGAAGGAATCATTTTTCCTCGATCGGAAATAAACTCTTGTAAAATGTTGTACTTTTTGTAATCTGGCGCACTTTTATCTTTACAAAAAGGGCAATCTTTCTTGCTCTTTTTGGGAATTTGCGGTTTTCTTGAACTTCTTACTTTTGCCATAGTAGTTAAAAAATATATTTGCCTTGCAGCTTAGAAGGGAATGTCATCGTCGCTTTCACCGTCTTCTTTTTCTTCAGTTTTCTTTGCTTTGACCGACTTGACCTGAGTCTGTTTTTTAGAATCGTCTGCTGTTTTATCATCGGAACTTTGCGTATTTCCAGATGGCGTTGGTTCTTCAACTGGCGGAATAATTTCATCTAAATTTTCGGGAACTTCCATTGAGGCGTCGGGCTTGTGTTCCGCTTGCATTCTTGAGTCAAGAATAATCATATCGGAAATAACAATCTCCGTTGTTGTCCGCTCTTGACTGTCGGATCCGGTCCACTTTCTTGTCTGCAAACGACCCTCAACATACACTTTTCTGCCCTTGGCAAGCAGTTGTCCACAAAGCTCTGCCAATTTATTCCAAGCAACAATTCGATGAAATTCAACTTCTTCTTTTTTCTCACCCTGATCAGTATTCCACTGCCTATTTGTAGCCAATCCGAAAGTACAAACTGCCGATCCTGAAGGTGTAAAACGCAACTCTGGGTCGCGTGTCAGGTTCCCGATTAGTTCTACTTTATTTAAACTCCTTGACATATTTAAAAATAATGGCTAAACAAGCTTTGCTTTTGCTGAAGGCTTAAGCTTTGCTTATTTAAACTTCGTGACATTCTAAATTGTATTAGCTACGGTTTAACAATCAAAAAACGCAAAATTTCACCCTCTGACTTTAGTTTGTCGCTCAACTTTTTCACTTCCAGTGGGTCTAATTCTATCTTAAATAGGGTAAAGATACCACTGTCATTTCCTTCAATTTTGTACATCAAATCAATCTTTCCCCACTCCTCTACCTCAACAACTTTACCCTTAAAGGAATCAACAAACTTTTTGATTTTTTCGATTGCAGATTTTTTCTTTGCGGGTGTTGCCTTTCCAGAAATGACTGCGGTTAATTCGTATTTGTTCATACTTTTTGATTATAACAAATAATTCGTAAAGGATTAAGTATATATTTATCAACCACTAATGACTCCATTTTTATACTCTAGCTCTGCGATACGGCACTTCAAACCGTGGTTGTTAACAGCTCGCCATTTGCAACATATATCACAACCAGTCATTTTAGTTTTGTCATTAACGTCAGATATGATATGTGAACAGTCGCCGCATTGGTCAATTTCCACACTCCGACATTCAACGTGGCCATTGTTTTGTGCAAACTCAATTCTTGCAGCTTTTCTTTCTCTTTTCCTGTGACGTTCTTTTCCCATATAAAGACCTCCGAACTAATCCAACAAATTAGTTTTTATACAAGACTCTGTATTTTAACGATTTCACCCTCTTGGCGCAAGAAGAAGTCAGGGCCCTTCCCGAAGACTAAGATTTACTTACCAAATCCATAAGGACACTCAAAAGCAACGTTGACTTTGAAAGATTCAACATCAACAAAACTGCCATCTTTGGTAACTACAATAGCACGGCTCCTATCGTAAATCCCCCTGCCAACACAAACAGCACCCCCATCAGCCATACAACCGTTGGAGCAGTAGCTTTTCGTCCTCCTTTTTATCTCAATCGATTGAACCAGATTCGGAAAATCAACTGGAAGTTTTCTTACCTTCTCCAACGCTGGAAGATTTGCTTCAGATTCGTTTGTAGTTGCCATAACTGGAATATATCTTTCTTATTACTAAAAATCAATTAATTCGACAGCTTCTTGATTCTAAACAATAAACATATATACTTGCTCCCAATGGCAGGTGAACGTACATTAACAGCAGTTGCACTGAAACGAAAACTCCCGTGTGCGGAATATTGCCAATTTGACAACAATTGTCCGCAAAAGTTTATCGAGGGCGTTTGTGCGGAACGCATAGATAGATACGTTGAAGCCGGTGTTTATGGAACTCCGAGCGAAAAAACAGTCAGAATAAATAGGCACCTTGATAGTGTTGTTCGTGGAAAGCCGGGTGAAAAACCAGTCAGAACATACAGATTCGTTCCAGAAATTTGTTTTGAAACAAAGGACCCGGCCGGAGAAGTTCGAATCAGTGACGGTTGGGCTTTTATTTCCCGACCCTATCACTTTTGACCATTAACTTCCGATCTTAAATTCCACAACATCCCCATCTTTCATTAAATAATCTTTTCCCTCGCTTCTTGCCTTTCCGTTTTCTCTTGAACCTTTCCAGCCTGTGTTTGATATGAATTCGTCAAAATCTACAACATCAGCTTTGATAAACTTTTTTTCAAAATCGGTGTGGATTACACCGGATGCTTTTTGCGCATTCCAGCCGTTTTTAATTGTCCATGCCCGGACCTCTTTCTCCCCAGCCGTCAGAAAGGTAATCAGCCCCAGTGTAGCAAAGGCTTTTTTAATTAATCGCTCAAGACCCGACTTTTCAACTCCCAAATCTTTCAAATAAGCTTTTTGATCTTCATTGGACAACTCCGAAAGCTCGCTTTCCGTTTTTGCTGAGATGACAATCACCTGGTCCTCACTTAGTTTGAACTTTTGTGCATATTCTTTTTCCAAATCGGTTGCTTTTTTCAAATCTTCTTCATTAGCGTTAAGCGCAACCAAAATTGGCTTATTCGTTAAAAGGCTTAATTCCTTTGCGTACTTTTGTTCTTCCTCTGAAACTTCCACCACTCTCGCGGGTTCACCTTTTGCCAACACTTCCTGGTATTTTTGTACAACCGACCATTTTTTCCGAAGCTCTTTATCGAGGGTGTTCCCGGGATCTTTTTGTTTTTCTATCGTTTGCAAATCGGCAAGTGCAAGCTCTGTTTCAATTGTAGTAAAATCGGAAACCGGATCAACGACACCTTGTTTGATTATGTCCGGATCCTCAAACAACCTGACAACGTGACAAACCGCATCAGTTTCCCTGATGTGGCTTAAAAACTTATTTCCCAATCCCTCACCCTTACTTGCACCGGCAATCAGACCCGCAATATCGACAAATTCAACAGTCACCGGAACCTCCGGAGGCACTTGATTCATGCATTCAGATTCCTTGACAACTTCAGCTAATTTTTTCAAACGCTCATCAGGGACAGGAACGACGCCAACATTCGGTTCGATCGTCGCAAAAGGAAAATTGGCAACATATGCAGCTTGCTTTTTGAGAAGTGCATTAAACAAGGTGCTTTTCCCGACATTTGGCAATCCAACAATTCCGACTTTAAGTGAAAACCCCATATTTAGAGGATTATATCAGAAAGCACGTAGAGCGAATCGCCCCGGTTGAATTAAGGTACCTGTTCATCTGGTACAAATCTGAGTGCAATAGAGTTCATACAATACCGCTTTCTTAGGTTTGTGGTGAACTTTATACAGCATATTTTGTATTGATTACCCAAAAGTAAAAGCAAAAAGTTCTGCATTACTATCATCAAATTCAAGTCGAAGGATGTGCCGTCCTGGAATTGAAAGGTTAATCAATTTGTAAAGTTTATCACCGTCAACTATCACGACACCGCTTACGTTATCCTCTCCAAAATCCTGCAGTTTATCATCCAAATACACCCTCACATTTGCAGGAGTTCCTTTAGTACGCATGACTAAAAATACTTCTTTTGCGTCAAAATTAAGACTAAGTCCTGAGCCTTTTTGAGGGTTAGCATACTCCTCCATAACATTCCAAGCGCCTTTGTATGCAACCTGATTATTTCCAACATTTGCAGGTGTTGTATATGTTCCGAGTGCATCTTTCTTAATGGTTTCAGGTGAGACAAAATGTTCGATTCTTCCGTATCCCAGATATATTTCAGGGGTTTTTGCGTTGACCTGATAGGTTGGATTATTTATTTCTGAAGACACATCTGTAGCTCCCGCTTCTTTTAAGAGTTCCTGAATTACCCTTTCACTTTCATCGTAAGCTCCCTCTCCAAAATGGGTGTATCGAACAAATCCTTCTTTATCAATAAAGTATTTCGCCGGCCAGAAGCGATTATTGTACGCCCTCCAAGTAGCAAAATCATTGTCTTGGACAATCGGATAAGTCAGATTAAAGTATTTAATAGCTTGAGCAACATTTTTCTCATTCTTTTCAAATTCAAACTCAGGCGCGTGAATCCCAATTATGACCAACCCCTTATCCTTATACTTTTCATTCCAATCTCTTAAATAAGGCAAGGTTCTTTGACAGTTAATACAAGAATATGTCCAAAAATCTATGACTACGACCTTCCCCCTCAACTGCTTAAGTGTAAATGGATTTGTATTAAACCATGCACCTCCAGGAATAATTTCAGGAGCTTGTACTCCTTTTGGTTCAATGAGATCAAACATAGGCTTTCCCAGATCTTCTTTTTTTATTTCATTGCCGGATTTTTTATCCAGTTGATTTCGAATCAACTCATTGTCCTCAAATTTTGTAAGACCAGTACCATACTGGGGAAAAGTGTTCAGTACAAACGTCTGAAATCTCCGGTCAACGTTAAAAAATATTCCAATCGCTGTCAAAATCATTAATACCCCAAACAGTTTTTGAATATGACCTAAATTAGAAAGTAACCATGGGACTCGTCGAAGGACATTTTGTCCCCCTAACATGATTAAAAACATTGGGATTGCTGTGCCAAGTGAATACGCAAGCGTGATTAAAAATGCATCAAAAGTAACTGTCCCTGTAATTGCCAGAGAGATAACCGAGGCCAGTATGGGGCCAACACAAGGAGTCCAAAGAAGTCCTACGGAAAAACCGATAAGTAATCCACCTCCAAACCCAGTTCTCCCTTGGCTACTTGGCATAAAACCGGCAAGTTTAGAAAATAACCTTTCAACAAGGACCTGAAACTGAGGAACAAGAAGCGATATTCCAAATCCTCCTATAACAAATACTGAAATGAGTCTCAGCGTGTCAGCCGAGATTCCACTTAACCTTACTATGGTTGATAGAAAAAGAGTAAAGAAAGTAAAGCTTAAGATAAACCCAATAACGACACCCATTGGCCGTGATTTACCAGTATTTACTCCACCAATACTCGAAGTAAGAATAATTGGAAGGACAGGTAGAATACAGGGTGAAAGTATAGTTATAACCCCAGCTAAAAATGCAAAAGCGATAAGTAATATCATACGTTTTTAATTAATCTCTGATACTGGT
Source organism: Candidatus Woesebacteria bacterium GW2011_GWA1_39_21 (assembly GCA_000993685.1). Classification (GTDB taxonomy): domain Bacteria; phylum Patescibacteriota; class Microgenomatia; order UBA8517; family UBA8517; genus GWB1-38-13. Next base: position 3,811 of record LBWP01000001.1, on the reverse strand, counting down.
TTTTGTAAAAGGCAAAAACCAGAACCGCAGATTACTTAATATTAGAAAGTAAATCATTTATTTGTCCACCGTTCCACTTAGTTACTTCTTTCCCTTTATCATCAATCTGAACAAACGTGTGCTGATAGGTTATGCCATACTCTTTCGCAAGATCTTTTTCCTCTTGATCTGTTTCTGGATCGTTGTAATTAACCCGTATTACTGTTACATCTTCCGGAATCTTACTTATGTTCTCCTTGAAGTTTGCGTCAGCAGGGCGACAAGTCGGGCACCATGAAGCGTAGAAAAATAAGACTCTACGATTCGCAGCTGCTTTTTCTAAAGCAGTCTTGGAGTACTCAACATAACGAGAGTCGGCCATCATCTTGTCATCTGTCTTTTTCATAATCGCTTCACCCTCTTTTTTCTCCATAGATTCCTGAGTAGTCTTTTGCATCATGGAGCCAGATGTAGAAAAATTCTGGGAAAGCGTATATGCACCAAAGCCAACAACAGCTATAACTGCAACAATGGCAAGTATTACTTTTGGACTTTTCATATGTGATTCACCTCCGATCTTTATTTATCGTAGTAAATCAAAATACAAATGTCAAGTTACCTTTACATTCTGAAATGAGAGTAAATTCGGGAGAGAAGTTTGGAGAAAACCATGGCACAGAGTGCAATAACAAGCCACGGGTCAATTTCGTGCTTCCCAACTATTAAAGCACCGACACCGACAAGATATGAAATTCTTCCTGCTGTAAGAATATGTATTGATTCCCGTTCATCAGATGATTTCTCTCTGAAAAGAAAAGCAGAAAACGTGAGGTGAGGAACGAAACAATGAGTCCTACGATTAACATTGATACCATACTGTCAGGCATCGTCAAATCCCCAGGGTTTAAAAACAGAATTGCAATCCCAAGTATTGCGATAGCACTAATGGTTTCAATAATCATAATTACTTCTCTATTGTAAACAAAGTTTGCAACAAGCTACTTGCTTATTGTAAACAATTTCTCAATTGTCGTGTTAAAGTATCTCGCTATCTTAAGTGCAAGTAACACAGAAGGTGTATAGTTGCCTTTTTCTATAGCAATGATTGTTTGACGGGTTACACCAATTGATTTTGCTAATATTTCCTGCGTAACATTCTTTTTAGCCCTAAATTCTTGTAAGTAATTAACAACCTTTTCAGACATAATTGCGTCTATTATATCAATATTGGAGGTTTTGAGTGTACAATCCGACCAAACTCGTCTCTCTGGGTGATAATTCTTACCTTCCGTGGGCTGGGAATCTCAAGTTCAAAGCCAAAGTCTAAAGATGGGGATGATTGACCGCAGTTCCTACTTGCAGCGAACTCATATAGGTATTTTATCATTATTCTGAAAAGTAACACGAAATATGAAAAAATATACTTTACAGTATCACCTGAAGCTATATATTTAGTATGCGTATTTATTATCATACCTATAAAGCTGCTTTGATCTATTGTTAATTTTGTCAGATAATGAATTGAGATGTTAAAAATAACATCACAAACGGTTAAATACCTATTTTTGACAACAATATTATTTTTATTCGCTCTATTATTCCAACCTAAAACAATATCCGCCGCCACCTATTACGTATCTACCGGTGGAAATGATGCAAACAATGGATCACTATCCTCTCCTTTCGCAACAATCCAAAGAGCCGCAAATGTAGCCATCGCGGGTGATTATGTACAGGTGAGAGCTGGAACTTATTATCAAAAATTTGCCCCGGTTAATTCAGGCACCTCTACTGCTTATATAACATATATGCCTTATCCTAGTGAAAATGTAATTATAAATGGCACCGGAGTCACACTATCCTCATCGGGATATAGAGAAGGTCTCATCCAAATAATCGGGAAAGGCTACATAAGAATCCAAGGATTTACCATAAGAAATTCCTCACAAATCGGAATAAATATCCGTCCTTCAAATAGTGGAATATTTTCTTCATATATTGAAATAAGCGGTAATACAATTCTGAATACCAGTATTAAAGGAATCAACGCCAGTCGGGCTAGGTTTGTAACAGTTAGAAATAACTCCATCAGACATGTCGATTATTCTTCCGGAATCGGAATTTGGAATTCAGAGGATGTTACGGTCGATAGTAATGTTATTGATACCCCACACTGGTATCACGAATGTCAAGGTGCATGGGATGAGGGTTTAACCATAAGTTCAGTAAACCGTTTTGTGGTTATTAATAATTCTTTGGACTATACCGAGGCTCTACTAGCTGGTTATTGTACTGGCTCACAAAGACTGGGTATAGACGTCAAAGAGAGTTCACAAAATGGTACAGTTCATCACAACACGGTAAGAAACTTCGATGCCGCAGGAATATATGTTGACGGGTGGACTGCCGGATCAAACGGTACCCCAACTCTAAATCATATAAATATTTATCAGAATTATGTCCATGATAGTGGTGGTATTACTGTAGGCTGTGAACGATCAGAGGGAATAGTCGAGTATATAAACATTTATAATAATCTTTTGATTAATATTGCATTTTCGGGTATTCAGGTTAGAGGTGCCTGGGGTGACGGGTTACGAAAAAACATTAATATTTATAATAATACGATATATGGTGCACTTCCTTCGGGTGGTAATGGTGGTGCTGGTATTTACGTCACAACACAACACTTAGCAAGTAATAATTCGGACCGGCCGGTAATTATCCGAAATAATATTTCCAATTTTTATTTTCTTTCTACTGGTGGCGGGACAGTCGGACAGATCAGGGCAGGAAATTCGACTATGGCAGCCATGGTAACCGCCGATCATAATATCGTTTATGGGCCACAAACCTGTTCTCTTGATTACCCTTCGTGTCTCGAATTAGGTACAAGAGTATCGGCTTCCCCAACCACACTTTTTGTAAATCCTTCAACTTTTGATCTTCATTTAAGAAACGGTTCACCTGCAATCGATACAGGTATGACAATTAGTTTATTTACAAATGATTACAACGGAGCATTAAGACCTCAGGGAATAGCTTATGATGTTGGTGCTTATGAATACGGAGGAGTCATTCCAAGTTCTACACCAACACCTACATCAACACCCACCCCTTCTGGCACAAATACCACTCCAATTCCGTCCAATTATCCAACAGCTATTCCAACAGGTTCTGTATTTGATTCCCAAGCGATAGGGTCAAGACTTGACCTTTCCCAACTTTATCGTGCTATTCAACCAACTCCTGGAGTATTTACCTTTTCAACCAGTCTTTCCCTGGGTAATATTATAACTTCACTTTTAAACTATCTCTTTCCCATTGCCGGATTACTCTTATTATTGTTCATTATCTATGGAGGATTTAAGTTTATGACCTCTGCCGGCAATCCTAAGGCTATCCAAAGTGCAAAATCCTTATTACTAACAGCATTCCTGGGTTTTACAATGATATTTTTATCTTATTGGATAATCCGATTAATCGCATCTATCCTTGGACTTGAAAATATTTTATCGATATTCTAAGACTTTATTATCTATCAAAACATAACTTCACTATATCGCCTATAGCACAATAATTATTCTGCTTTTCTTATCCCTCTTCAATATCATTAGTTAATATCTCGGGGGAGGCATTTTGATATGAAATTCAAATGGTATAACCCTCTTTACAAAATGTTGGGTATGGTTTTAACTGATTATTTGAAGCTAAAAGTTGAGTCTTGTCCTGTCTATCCCAACAGATAAACTCATAGACGTATTTTAACAGATCATGAAATTATAGAGGTAACGAAAAAAGGATTGTCATAAACGTTGCGGAAATGCTGTAT